>NZ_CP117881.1:3092500-3401250 GCF_028736195.1 Novosphingobium sp. KACC 22771
ATATGGCCGCATACCACACCGTCAACGCCCCGCTCGGCGGCGGCATGGGCCACGGCTTCCTCATAGCGGCCGATGAACTGGACCGCGTTCTTGACCCGCTTTTTGAGGTAGGCCGAAAGCGACCAGTAAGGCAGGTGCATCCGCCGCCGCACCGCGTTGAACGCGGTGTTGACCCGCAGCATCAGCTCATAGGCCTTGTCGCCAAGGAAGGCGAGCCAGCGGTGATACAGCACAATGGCGTCAAACGCATCGCCATGCACCACCAGCAACCGGCGCCCATCGGCCGTGGTGTGAATCGCATCAAGCAGCAGTTCGACCCCGCCAAAGGTCAGGCCCGCATAGGGGCGCAGCATCTCGTCATGATTGCCGCAGATGAAGACGACCCGCGTGCCCCGATGCGCCATTTTCAGAATGCGGCGCAGCACCTCATTATGCGCGTCGGGCCAGTACCAGCCCTTTTTCAGCCGCCAGCCATCGATAATGTCGCCCACCAGATAGAGCGTCTCGGTTTCCACCGAGCGCAGGAAGGACACCAGCATATCGGCGTTGCAGCCGCGCGTGCCCAGATGGACATCGGAGATCCACACCGTGCGATAGCGCCGCTTGGGCCGCAGCCCCTTGGGATCGGGCGTTTCGGGCAAATCAAGCCAGGAGGCAATCCCGCCCTTGGCCGAAACCGCCACCGTATCACCGCCCAGCGCCACGCGGCTGTTGCCAACGCCATGGCCATCCAAGACGCCATCGCCAAACAGAAAAGCGGTCTGGGCCGGATCAAGCCCCGAAGCCAATGCAGCGCGCGCCATGCCATTTCCCCGATAGAACCCGTTGCGCGCGGATTATATCAGCCAAATTGCACCGCCATGACGGAGCCAAGTCAGAACCGTGACAGAGCCGTGTTTATGGCAGGTCCGCCGCCGTTTCCACGCTGAGGCGATGCGGGGTCAGGCCCATCATCTCGGCCAGCACGCGCAGATCCTTGGCGCAAGCGTCGGTATAGAGCGGGGCCATCGCGTGAGTCGTCGCCAGCACCAGCTTGCGCCCGGAAATGGTCAGCGAGGAGGCCTCCAGCACCTCGCCCGCGCCCGCGCAGAAGCGGCGGGCAAGGCGCGTCGCCATGCCCCAGATCACCGCCTCGCGCAGATCCTGCAACGGGGCCAGCCGGGGCAGGTCGGTGGGGATCTCGGCCTGACCGCTGTTGGCCAGCACGGCCATGGCGATCATCGCCCGCCCGGCCTCGTCCACGCCCAGCCAGCGTTTGCGCAGAGCCCATTGCGCGGCCTGTTCGGCGCGCAGATTGGGTTCCGAGCGCAAGGAGGCCAGCGCCAGCATCACCGCCGCGCGGCGCAGATTGTCCGGCCCGGCATAGCCCAGCCGCCCGCTCCAGCGCGCCACCAGATCGGCCGCCGCCGAGAGGCCCGGCTGCTGCGTATCGACAAAGGCGATGACACCAGCCAGCAAGGGGTCCTGCCCCGCCGTTTTCGCGCCCATCGCGCCTGCCAGCAAACCTTCACGCAGGCCCCAGCCCGAGAAGATCACTCGCGAAGGATGCAATTCCTTGACCAATTGCCCCAGCAAGGCCCCCGCGTCGGCAAGGCTGGCCAGACGCGAGCCGGAAACCCCGCTGATCGGCGCCAGAGTGCCGCCCCGCGCGGTCTTGGACTGCAACGCGCGCACTGCCGAAAGCACTTCCTCGGGCGATAGTTCATAGGCATGGGGATCGTCGATGGGCCAGTTCACCTGCTCCATCGCAAAGCGGGCAAAGGCGCGCAGCGAGCCGCCCACCAGATAAAGCACCTGACCCGAATGGGCGTCCCAATCCTGTCCTTTGAGCATGCGATGGATGCGGCGGGCGAATTTGTCATTCCCCTCGGCCCGCAGCGCCGCAAGGCGCAAGGTGCCCAAAGGCAGCGTAACGCCATGGGTGCAGCGCCCCCCGCCATGGGCATCGCCCTCGATGTCAATCAGTTCAAGCGAGCCGCCGCCCAGATCGGCGACGATCCCGCAGGCCCCCGGAAAGGCCGAGAGCACGCCCCGCGCGCTGGCCACCGCCTCTTCCTCGCCCGAGAGCAAGCGGGGCGAGAGGCCGAGCGCGGCGACCTGCATCAGAAATTCGCCGCCATTGGCCGCATCGCGCGCCGCCGCCGTCGCTACGGTCTGAACATCGTCCACCCCGCGCAATTTCAGGATCATGGCAAAACGCGCCAGCGCCCCCAGCGCCGTGGCTATGCCCTTGGCCGAGAGCATGCCGCTTTCGGCCACGCCCTTGCCTAGGCGCGCGGTGACCTTTTCATTGAACAGTACCACCGGCGCCCGCGCCGGGCCGCCATAGATGACCAGACGCACCGTGTTCGAGCCGATATCGATGATCGCGCGCTGATCCTGCGCGGACGGAAAGGAAGCGGGGAGGCGTATCATAGCGTTCCGTTTTACGCCCGGCCCCGGCGCAGCGCCAGCTTGGGCACTTTACGCCCCGAGCCCAGCGATGCCCCGCGCCCCGACAGCGAGGGATTGGTCATGAAATAACGATGCGCGTTAAAGGGTTGTTCCCCCAATTCGGCGCGGGTGTAATGCCCGTCGGCGCCCAGCAGCCAGCTTTGCTCGCTGTCCAGCAGATTGGCCATCATCACCTGATCGAGCACCTGATCATGCACGGTCTTGTTGCGGATCGGCACCAGCACCTCGACGCGGCGGTCAAGGTTGCGGCTCATGCCATCGGCGCTGGAGATGAAGACGCGGGCGCGCGGATTGGGCAGCGCGGCCCCGCCCGCAAAGGCCCAGACGCGAGTGTGTTCGAGAAACCGGCCGATGATCGATTTGACCGTGATGTTTTCCGACAATCCCGGAATGCCGGGGCGCAGACAGCAGATGCCGCGCACCACCAGCCGCACCTCGACGCCTGCACAGCTTGCCTCATAGAGCCGGTCAATGAGCTGGCTGTCGGTCAGCGAGTTGAGCTTGCCCCAGATCTGCGCCGGTTTGCCCGCCTTGGCATTGGCGATCTCGCGCTCGATGCTGCCATAGAGCCGCTCACGCAGAGACACCGGCGCGACGGCGAGCAGCGCGGTGCGGCGCGGCTCGACATAGCCGGTGATGAAGTTGAAGATCTGATTGGCGTCGCGCCCGATGGCCTGATCGGCGGTGAAATAGGACAGGTCGGTATAGATACGGGCCGTGATCGGGTGATAATTGCCGGTGCCAAAGTGGCAATAGGTGCGATAGACCTGCGCCCCGTCGCCATCCTTTTCGCTGCGCACGACCATGCTGATCTTGGCATGGGTTTTCCAGTCGACAAAGCCGTAGATCACCTGAACCCCGGCATTTTCAAGCTGGCTGGCCCAATGCAGGTTCTGCTCCTCGTCAAAGCGCGCCTTGAGTTCGACCACGGCCGTGACCGACTTGCCTGCCTCGGCGGCGGCGCACAGGGCGTTGATGATCGAGGACTGTTTGCCCGCGCGATAGAGCGTCTGCTTGATCGCCACCACGTCGGGGTCGACGGCGGCTTGCCGGAGGAAGTCGATGACAACCTCGAAGCTCTCATAGGGGTGGTGAACCACCAGATCCTTTTCGCGGATCGCCGAGAAAATATCGCCGTCATGCTCAAGGATGCGTTCGGGATAGCGCGGCGAATAGGGCGCGAATTTCAACTCGGGCCGCTTTTCATCGACGATAGCCGACAGACCCGCCATGTCGATCGGCCCATGGCTGCGGATGATGATCGCATGGTCGAGCCGCAATTGATCGCGCAGCAATTGCTCGGCCTCGGGCAGGAAATCGCCCTGAAGCTGGAGCATGATGACGCTGCCGCGCCGCCGCCGCTGGATCGCGGTGCGGAAATAGCGCACCAGATCCTCGGCATCCTCCTCGATTTCAATGTCGCTGTCGCGCAGTACGCGGAAAACGCCGTGGCCCAGCACTTCAAAACCGGGAAACAGGCTTTCGGCATTGAGCCAGATGACATCGGCAATCGAGACATAGGCCGCCTCATCATCGCCCGGAATGCGCACATAGCGCGGCAGGGCGGCGGGGATCAGCACCATCTCCATCACCTGCGCGCCGTCCGCTATGCGCGTCAGGCTCATCATCACGCCCATGCCGCCATTGGTGACAAAGGGGAAAGGATGCGCCGGATCAATCGCCTGTGGCGTAATCACAGGCAGGATGCGGTCGAGGAAATAATCTTTCAGCCAGCGCGCCTGCGCCGGATCAAGGCGGCGCCCGCCCCGGTCGCCCACGACATGGATGCCCTGCCCCTCCAGCGCCTCGCGCAGTTCGAGCCAGATCTCCTGCTGCATCGCCTCCAGCCGCATCACCTCGTCGCGGATCGCGGCCAATTGGCGCGGCGGGGTCAGGCCGTCGATGGAAACTTCGGCAATATGGCGGCGCACCTGTCCGGCAAGCCCGGCCACGCGCACCATCAGGAATTCATCCAGATTGTTGCCCGAAATCGAGAGGAACCGCAGCCTTTCAAGCAGCGGATATTCCATCCGCCGCGCCTCTTCCAGCACGCGCTGATTGAACGTCAGCCACGAGAGTTCGCGGTTGAAGAAGCGGTCGGGAATGGCCTTGATCGCGGCCAGATCACTACTGAGCGGCAGAGCTTCGGCAACAGAGGCGGCAAGAGCGTCCATGATAGTCCTCGACAAGGGGGGCAAGCACAGGTCCGCCCTCCTGACATAAGGTTACACTAGGATGACAGGGGAATGCCGCAAGGGCAATAATGCCCTTTTATCCCCGCCCGCGATAGGATGCGACGCCCTGATCCGGCACCCACAGCCCATCAGGCGCAGGCCCCGATTGCCAGAACACGTCGATGGGGATGCCCCCGCGCGGATACCAGTAGCCGCCGATCCGCAGCCATTTCGGGCGCATTTCATCAAACAGCTTCTGGCCGATGCCCACCGTCACATCCTCGTGAAAACCGGCATGATTGCGGAACGAGCCGAGGAAGAGTTTCAGCGACTTGCTCTCCACGATCGTCTGATCGGGGGCATAGTCAATGACGATATGGGCAAAGTCGGGCTGGCCCGTGACGGGGCAGAGCGAGGTGAATTCGGGCGCGGCAAAGCGCGTGAGATACAGGCTGCCCACGCGCGGATTGGGCACATAATCGAGCACCGCCTCGTCGGGCGATGCGGGCAGGCCGGTGTTCTGGCCAAGGAATTTAGGGGCAAGCGGAGTGTTATCGGAATTGCTCATGCCCATCCCCATGCCACCGGCGCGCGCGCGAAACAAGCCGGTCCGGCGGGCACAGGTGCGGGCATAGGTAAAAGCCACAGCTAGGATTAGCCCTCGCCCCGCCTTATCCCGAGGCTAACCTGTTTGGAGCATCAAAGGGGCGATGGGCAAACTGTTCAGATCCGGCCGGATTCGATGGGCGGCGTCGGTCCGCTTATGCGCGGCGGCGGTGCCCTTTGCGCTGGGCGCGGCCGCCGCGCACGCGCAATCGGTCGATGTGTTTGGCGCCGCCCCCGCGCCATCGCCCGCCGCAGGCGCGTCATCGTCCGCCCCCGCCGCAGGCGCGCCCGCCCCATCCGCCGCCCAGTCCCCTGCCCCGCGCATCCCTGTGGCCAAAGACCTGATCGGCAAAAGCCCCATCGCATGGAGCCCCAGCCCCCGCCCGACGCCCAAGGGCAGCGTGGCGCCGCGAACCCCCGCCCCGCCGCAGCGTCAGGAAAACGCCCCGGCCGAAACGCTGCGCCCCCGCGTCGCGCAGGCCGCGCCGCGCGCCGCATCATCGCAACCGGCCCCCATCAAACCCGCCATCGCGACATCCGCGCCGCCCCAGGCAGTGCCCGCACCTGTGGCCACACCCTCGCCGCCCGTTGCGGCCAGCGCAAGACCAGCACCCGTCGCCGCACCACCCGCACCGGTGCACTCTCGGGTGGAGGAAGTTCTCTTTCCGCTGGGCATCGGATTTGGCCTGGCTGGCGAATTGGCGCTGCTTTGGTTCTTCCTGCGCTGGCGGGCGCGGCGGGCCAAACGCGCCAAGGCCGAGGCGCCGCCGCGCCGCCGTCCCGCCACGCCTGCCGCCGAGCCGCCCCCAGCAGACTCGGCCGCCGATGGGACTACTGATGTGTCAGCCGATTCGGGCAATGTCGCGGGCGACGAGGAGCATGCCGCCATCATCGCCCGCCTGTTCGATCAGGCCCAGCAGGCAGAGCCACCCAACGAGCCGGTTGCCCCCCATCCACGCCGGCCTGCTCCCGCCCCGGCGTTTGTCGCCTCTTTTGCCGATGGGGCCGATGATGCCGATCCGCCCATCGTCACGCCCCCCGCGATGGAAATCGCGCGCAGGTCTGCGCCCGAACCGATCCCCGCCGCGCGACAAGAACCCGAGGCGGCCCCGTCGACGCGCGGGGTGTTCAAGCCCTCGCCCCTGTTCAACCGGATGACGCCCGCCGAAACGGTCAAGCAGGTGCCCCTCGCCCCGCCCGATCCGCTGTCCATCGGATTTGAGGCGCTGCGCCTGAGCACCAGCGCCTCGCGCATCGAGTTGCGGTTCCGCGTCACGCTGCGCAATGACGGCCCTGCACCGCTCGGCCCGATTCGCGTGGACAGTTGCATGAGCGCGCCCGAGGGCGATTTGCCCGACACGGCGCTGGCCCACAGCCTGGCCATGCTGATGCCCGGCGAAGAGGTAGCGATTGCCGAGGAATGGCGTGTCCCCCTGATCAGACTGCCCGTTTTGCGGCTGGGGGCGATGCGTCTGCTGGTGGGGGCGGCGCGCATTTTTGCCACGGTCGAGGGGGCGGCGGCCTATCCGTTTCAGGACCGCACCTTCATGTTCGGCCTGCCCGAGGATGGGGGGCGGCTGGGGCCGATTCCGTTGGATGGCGGGGCGCATTTATACGACAATCTGCTGGTGCAAAGCGTCGCGCCGGAGCGGGGATAGCGCCGCCTTTCGCACTTGCAATATAATGCTTTAGACCAATACAAACCTCATTGCAGCGCGTTTCTCGACAAAACTGTTTGCGTCGATCACAATTCGAGCCTAGATTTTTCGCTTTCGCAGCGAAGGAGGAGCGCCGGCGAATGGAAAGCCTGGTGACAACCCAATGGCTTGCTGATGATATGGAGGCGTGCGATCTGCGCATCGTCGACGCCAGCAGCCACTTGCCCGACGCGGGTCGCAACGCGAAGGACGAATATGAGACGGGGCATATCCCCGGTGCGGTGTTCATGAATCTGGCCGATCTGGCCGATCCGGGGGCGCCGATTGAAAATACCCTGCCCGGGCCTGAGCGTTTCGCCAGCCGGATGCAGTCGCTCGGCCTTGGCGATGGCAGCCGCATCGTGCTCTACGATGATTCGGCCGTCCACAGCGCGGCGCGCGCATGGTTCATGCTCAAGCTGTTCGGGGCGCAGAATGTGGCGATCCTCGATGGCGGGCTGGCCAAATGGCATGCCGAGGCGCGCAAGGTGGAGGAAGGCGACAGGCAATTGCGCCACCGCCACTACACCGCATGGCAGGCAACGGAAAAGCTGCGCGATAAATTGGCGGTTCTGGCCAATATCGGCACGCGTCAGGAGCAGGTCGTCGATGCGCGCGGCGCCGCGCGCTTTGCCGGCACCGCGCCCGAGCCGCGCCCCGGCATGGCGGCGGGCCATATCCCCGGCGCGTTCAACGTGCCCTATACGCTGATGTACCGAGCCGATGGCACGTTCAAGGACGCCAAGGGCATCCGCGAGGCGTTTGAAAGCGCTGGCGTCGATCTCTCTCGCCCGATCATTGCCTCCTGCGGCAGCGGGATCACCGCTTGCGTGCTGATCTTTGCGCTGCATCTGATCGGCAAGGAAGATGTCGCGCTTTATGACGGCAGTTGGGCCGAATGGGGCGCAGACCCCGCCATGCCCAAGGAAAGCGGCCCGGCCCAGCATAACGCGGCGCGGGTTTGAGCCGCCGCACCTGACGATTTGGCCGCACCGGGCGTTTCGGTGCGGCAAATTGTCCTTATTGGCAAACTCAACTTTGCGCGAGAGCCAAAAACGGCCAAAGCAAGACCATGGCCAAAAACATCGACACATCTGCCCTGCACACCGACACGCAATTGACGCTGGCAGGCCGCCGCCCGGAATGGACCGGCATCGAAAACCACCCCTCCGCCGTGGTGACGCCCGCCGTGTGGCGCGCTTCTACACATCTTTATCCCGATATGGCGGCGCTGCGCGCGGGCCATGCGTATAATGAGGACGGGCGGTTTTACTACGGCCGCCGCGGCGCCCCCACGCAATGGGCGCTGGCCGAAGCCTTGACCCAGATCGAGCCGGGCGCGGCGGGCACCGTCCTTTATCCCAGCGGTCTGGCGGCGATTTTCGGCGTGCTGCTCGCGGTGCTGAAACCGGGCGACGTGCTGTTGATGACGGACAATGCCTATGAGCCGAGCCGGACGATCGCCAATGGCATTTTGAAGACCATCGGCGTGGAAACGCGCTGGTTCAACCCCACCGACATCGCCAGTTTCGAGGCCGCGATCTGTGAGCGTACCGCCGCCGTCCTGCTCGAATCGCCCGGCAGCCTGACCATCGACGTACAGGACGTGCCCGCCATCGCCGCCATCTGCCGCGACCGGAGCATCATCAGCATCATCGACAACACATGGGCCAGCCCGCTCGGCTTTGCCCCCCTGCCCCATGGCGTCGACATCACGCTGATGGCGCTGACCAAGCATGCGGGCGGGCACAGCGACGTGATGATGGGCAGCGCCAGCGCCGGACCCGAATGGTACGACCGCCTGCGACGCCATGCCCAACAGATGGGCACCGTGGTCAGCCCTGATGACGCCGCGCTGGTGCTGCGCGGCCTGCGCACGCTCTCGCTGCGTCTTGAACGCGAGACGGCCAGCGCGCTGAGCATTGCCGGATGGCTGGCCGAGCGGCCCGAGGTGGCGCAGGTGCTTTGCCCGATGCTGCCGGGCGCGCCGGGGCACGAATTGTGGCGCCGCGATTTCACCGGCGGCTGCGGATTGTTCAGCTTTGTCCTGCGCGGGGGCAGCAGCGCCGCGCGCGATGCGCTGATCGACGCTTTGGCGCTGTTCGGCATCGGCTATTCATGGGGCGGGTTCGAAAGCCTCGCCACCCCGCTCGACCCGGCCCGCGTCCGCACGGCCAGCGCTTGGCCCTTGGCCGGGATGGCGGCAGGCGATGTGTTCGGGGTGCGCCTGTCCATCGGGCTGGAGGATCCGCGCGATCTGATTGCGGATCTGGAGCGGGCTTTGGGGGTTTGGGCGGAGGTGGGGTAAAAAGGGGTGCCTCCGGCGGGCAAAGGGACTCGTCCCTTTGCAATCCCATGAATGAGGGTGTTCACGAGATCGCCGCGCCGCAGGCGATGTTATAGAGCCTGCGGCGCAGATAGGGCTGAGTTAGCCGCGCCGCAGGCTTTAACATTCAAACGCCGCGTCCGACACCCATTCGCCGCCCCAAAAACGCAACGCGGACATTAACGGGATTGCAAAGGGCCCCCGCCCTTTGCCCGCCGGAGGCAAAACTCCCCCTTACTCCACCCACTCCCGCGCCAAAAACCGCCCCCCCGCCATCATCAGAACGGCGGCCAGCAGATAGAACCCCAGCCCCAGCAGGATCGCATGGCGCAAGGCGTCATCGCCATAGGCGGGCGTCAGCATATCCGAGAGCTTGCCGATAGTGAGCGACCCCAAGCCAACGCCGATCAAATTGTTGATCAGGAGAAAACTGGCCGAGGCGGTGGCGCGCATCGGGGCGGGCACGAGGTGCTGAACCGCGGTCAGCACCGGGCCGAGCCAGAGATAGACCAGCGCCTGAGGCACGAGGAACAGCCAGAAGGCAATTTGGGCCGAGCCGGAATAGAGCCCTGCGGCAAACAGCGGCACGCCCAGCAGGAAGGACACCGCAGGCAGCCAGCCATAGGCCGCACGGCTGCGCCCGCCCAGCATGTCGGCAAAGACGCCGCCCGCCATCACCCCAACCGTACCCCCGATCAGCAGCAGCAGGCCGAAGAACTGCGAGGTCTGCACCAGATCCAGCCCGAATGATCGCCGCATCAGCGAGGGCAGCCAGAAAGCCAGCCCATAGCCCATCATCGAGCATGACCCCGCGCCAAAGCCCAGCAGCCAGAAGCTGCGCTTGACGGCAAGGATACGCAGGACATCGATCAGGCCGGGGGCTTTGACGCTCTCGGCCTTGGGCGGATCGCGCACCAAAAGGCCGAACAAGGGCGTGAACACCAGCCCCGCCAGCCCGACGCCCAGAAAAGCCGCACGCCAGTTGACCGCCGCCGCCACATAGCCGCCCAGCAACACCCCCGCCGCCGAGCCCAGCGGAATGCCCAGCGAATAGACCGCCAGCGCCCGCGCGCGCTGATGGGCCGGAAAGGTGTCGGAAATCAACGCATAGGACGGCGCCACGCCCCCCGCCTCGCCCACGCCGACGCCAAGGCGGCAGGCAAACATCGCCCAAAAGCCCGAAACCAGGCCGCACAGCGCGGTAAACGCGCTCCACACCGCCAGCGAGGCCGCGATGACCCGCGTCCGCCCCCGCCGATCGGCCAGCCATGCCAGCGGCAGGCCCATCGTGGAATAGAGCAGCGCAAAGGCAAAACCACCCAGCGCGCCAAGCTGCGTATCGGTCAGATGCAGATCAGCCTTGATCGGCCCGGCCAGAATGCCAAGGATCTGGCGGTCAATGAAATTGAACGTATAGACCACCAGCAGCATGGCCAGCACAAATAGCGGCTTTTGCGTGGCCGGGTTTCTCCGCAATGCGGGTTCGGACATGATTCTCTCCCATGGGGCCTGCGGGTGCCGGTTTTCCTTGGCCGGTAAACCTTGCGCTTTGGGCCTGCTTGGGCATAATAGTGAAAAATGAATCACGCTTCAAATTAGAAAGCGGCAAGAGCGATGTCTGATACGAAAAATGCCCCGGCGCCTGCCTCCATCCCCGGCCCCGGCGCGAACAAAGTGCCCAAGACTGAGCGCGGGCGGCGAACGCTCCGTGCGCTGCTCAACGCGGCGGCCGAGGAGTTTGGCGAAAAAGGCTTTCACGATGCCGCCATCAGCCAGATCACCGCGCGCGCAGGCGTGGCCACGGGCAGCTTTTACGTCTATTTTGACAGCAAGGAAGCGATATTTCAGGCTCTGGTCCGCGATCTTTCGGGTCAGGTGAAGGATTTCGTCGCCCCCCGCATCGCCGCCGCCCCGGACCAGATCGCCGCCGAACAGGCCGGTCAGCTCGCCTATCTGGAATTCGTGCGCCAGCATAAAGAGATCTATCGCATTATCGATGAATCCGAATTCGTCGACCCGGCCGCCTATCGCGAACATTACACCAAATCGGCCACCCGCATCGCCGCCCGCCTGCAATCGGCGATGGAGCGCGGCGAGATCAGCGATGGCGATTGCGAGGTGCGGGCATGGGCGCTGATGGGGGTCAACGTGTTCCTCGGCCTGCGCTACGGCGTGTGGGGCGATGAGGCGCCCGAGGATGTCGTGCGCGAGGCGGGGCGCTTTATCACCGAAGGATTGGCCCGGCGGGAGGAAAAGCCATGAGCGATTACGAGCCGCGCCATTGGCGCAGCGGCGAGGGGCTGAACCTGTTTGCCCGCGATTATGCGGCGAAGGGGGGCGAGGCGCGCCTGCCGGTGGTCTGCCTCCACGGCCTGACCCGCAATTCGCGCGATTTTGAGAATGTCTCGCCATGGATTGCGGCGCGGCGAAGGCGCGTGCTGGCGCTGGACATGCGCGGGCGGGGGCATTCGGATCGCGACCCGGCGGAAAATTATGACATCGCCACCTATGTCGCGGATATTACCGCGCTGTTGGCGCAATTGGGGATTGGCCGGGCGATCTTTGTCGGCACCTCGATGGGCGGGCTGATCACGGTGGAACTGGGCACGCTCTATCCCGAACTGGTGGCCGGCGCGGTCATAAATGACATCGGGCCGCAGCTTTCGATGGTGGGGCTGGGTCGGATCGCGGGCTATGTGGGCCAAGGCAAGCCCCTGCCCGACTGGCAGGCCGCAGCGGACGTCTGCGCGGCGATGAATGCCGATGTGTTTGCCCATTACGGCCCCGCCGACTGGATGGCCATGGCCCGCCGCCTGTTCCGCGAAGAGGATGGACAGGTTGTCGCCGATTACGACCCCGGCATCGCCCGCGCGCTGGCCCGCATCGTGGCCGATCCCGATCCATGGGGCAAATGGCACCGCTTTGCCGAGGCTCGTCCGGTGCTGGTGCTGCGCGGGACGGTGACGGATCTGCTGGATGCCGATGTGGCGGAGGCGATGGTGGCGGGCAAGCCACGCGCTGTTCTGGCCCCGGTGGCGGGGGTAGGCCATGCGCCGATGATGGATGAGCCGGATGCGCGCGAGGCGATGGGGCGGTTTTTTGATCAGGTGGATTAAGGGGTAAATGCGAGGGTCTAGACCCTCGCGCTCCCGTTACTGTCTTCGTTGCGCCTATGGTTCGGCGTTTTGTGTCGGACGGCCTTAGAAAAATTAAAGCCTGCGGCGCCATTAAACAGCGCCGCAGGCTTTAATTTTCATGTTCGAGACACCAAGTCGGCCCATCCGGCACCACCCCATTATCGGGATTGCAAAGGGACTGAGTCCCTTTGCCCGCCGGAGGCCCCCCTTCCCTAATCCTCCTTAAAAATTCACCGTAGCCGTCGCAAACACCTGCTGCGGATTGCCCCAATAGGTGGTCAGCACGCCTTCCTTGCCCAGCGTGGGGATGAGCGCCCCACCCGCCGTATAGGTCAGCGCCCCGGTGGTAGGATTGGCCGCGACATAGGTATAGCCCGAGGTCTTGTAGCGCTTGTCGGCGAGGTTCTTGCCATAAACGCCCAGCGTCCAGCGGCCGCCGGGCGCGCGATAGACGAGGCTGGCGTCAAACAGCGCATAGGCGGGCTGGTCGAGATAGGGGTTGGGAATTTCGAACTGATAGGTCGTGCTCTTCCACGAGACGCCGCCCGACAGGTCGAGCGAACCCGACGGCACGGGGATTGCATAGGTGGCCGAGGCGTTGCCGGTCCATGCTGGTGTGTTCTGCACCTTGCGGTTGGCGGCGACATCGGTTGGGGTCGAGGGGGAACCGGGAAGGTTTGTGTTAGGTATGTTGGTAATATATTGCAGATACTTGGCGTCGATATAGCCCAGCGAGCCATTGAGCGACAGCGCGCCCAGCTTCAGCTTCGCCTCGGCCTCGACGCCCTGCATCCGCGCCTTGCCCGCATTGGTCACGATGCCGCAGAAGCTGGGCAGACCGCCGACCGTACAGGCCAGCGAGCCGGGGATCTGCACATCGGTATAATCCATGCGGAACGCGGCCAGATTGAGCGCCAGCTTGCGATCGAACAGGCGGGTTTTCAGACCGATTTCATAGCTGTCCACCTTTTCCGGGCGGAAGCTGAGGAACTGCCCCTGACTGACCCCGGCTGGCGCATTGACGCCCACGCCGCGCGGGTCAAACCCGCCGCCCTTGAAGCCCTGGCTGAAGCTGGCGTAAATCGTGTTGTTCGGATCCGGCCGCCAGTTGAGCGAGACGCGCGGCGTGAATTTGGTATAGCTGGCGCTGCCCAGGAAATTGGTGCTGGGCGCGCCAAAGGGCGTTCCCGCCCCGCCGAACGTGGGCGAGCCGCCGCCTAGATAGTTCTGGCGCAGGATCTGGGCATAGCGCTTGTCCCAGGTATAGCGCCCGCCCGCCTCGATGCTGATCTGGTCGGTGATGTCATAGGACATGTTGACGAAACCGGCCATCGTGTCGGTGCGGATATTGGCATCGGTATAGGCGGCCAAGCCCGAGACGGTGGTAAACAGGCGCACGTCAAACTGGGTCAGCGCCGTGGCATAGAGGTAGTAGAAACCCGCCATGCCGTTGAACCGCCCCTTGCTGTAAAGCACCTGAAGCTCCTGGCTCCACTGCTTGTTGCGGTAATAGGCGGGCACGTCCACGTCCTGCGAGGCGGTGGCGTCAAAGTCGATGGGCGAGGCCGAATCGTCCTTGCGGAAGGCGGTGATCGAGCGCAGCGTCAGCGCTTCGGTCGGCTTGGCCTCAAGGAAGAGCGACCAGCCCCATGCCTTCACATCCTGCTTGGGGCTGTTGAGGCCCGCCTGCGTGTCGAAAACATTGGCCAGCACCGGGGCGCCGCTGAACTGGCCCGGAATTTCGCGATGGCCGCCGCGCGGGTTCGACATATCATGCGTATAATCGCCGGTCAGGCGGGCGAAGATCTTGTCGCCATGCACCTCGATCGTGCCGCGCCCGGCCCAGATGTCCTTGTTATAATTCGACAGGCCGGTGGTCAGATTGCGCCCAAACCCGCCGCGCGTCAGGCGGGCCAGCGTGCCGCTGGCGCGGATCAGACCGTCCTTGGTGATCGGGCTGCTGATCGTGGCCACGCCATCGGCCTGATCATAGCTGCCATAGGTGCCGCGCAGGCCCAGATGGAACTTGTCGTCGATCTTTTTCGTCACATATTTGATCGCGCCACCGATCGTGTTGCGGCCATAAAGCGTGCCCTGCGGCCCGCGCAGCACCTCGACGCGCTCGACATCGTAAATGTCCAGCACGGCGGCCTGCGGGCGGTTGAGATAGACGTCATCGAGATAGATGCCCACGCCCTGTTCAAAACCCGATACCGGATCCTGCTGACCCACGCCGCGGATGAAGGCCGAAAGCGTCGAATTGGTCCCGCGCGAAGGCTCCAGCGTCACGTTGGGCACTTCATCGGCCAGCGAGGTGATGTCGGCAAAACCCTTCGCCGCCAATTGGTCGCCGGTCAGCGCGGTCATGGTGATCGGCACATTGTTGAGCGATTCGTTGCGGCGACGGGCGGTGACGATGATGTCGCCGTTATTGGCGCCCTCCTGCGCCGTGGCGGGCGCGGGCAGCGCGCCGATGGCCACGCTGGCCATCAAAAGGACGGCGGACGGACGGATGCTGTTGCGGGCGTTCAGGGCCATGTTCCTCTCCTTGCGCGGCGATCTTTTGCGCCGGCGTCTGAAGGGGACAATATTGAAAGGTGAACCGGCTTTCAACTTTGAATTACGGGCACACCGAAAAAGCCCGCAAAAGCGTTGCCAAGGCGCAACATGAAATGTGGTTCAGGTGTTCTCGCGCGGGCCTGCGGGCCGCTTGGGTTTGCGGCCCAGCATGGCGCCGATGTAAAGGTGCTGAACCAGAATATAGCCGACAATCGTCATCGGCGCGGCCAGCAAAACCCCCGGCGGGCCAAACAAGGTGCCCGTGGCGATCACGGTGAACAACAGCACGACAGGCGGCAGATCGACCGAGCTTTTCTGCACCATCGGTTGCACCAGATGGCCCTGAATCTGCTGGACCAGCACAAACAGGCCGATGGTCCACAGGCCCGTGGACGGGCTGGCCGAAAAGCCGACCAGAACTCCGGGGATCGCGGCCAGCACCGGCCCCAGATAGGGAATGAAATCAAACGCCCCAGCCAAAATCGCCAAGGCATAGGCCGAGGGCACACCAAGCAGCAGCAACCCCACCAGCGTCAGCGCGGCAATGAACAGGCTGGAGATCATCTGGCCCTTGAGCCACAATTGCAGCCCGCGTCCGCAATCATCGATCGCGTCGGCCATCAGCCCCTCGACCGACCGCGGCAGCAGGCGCAACACCCCGCTGCGATAGAAGGCCGGATCGGCGGCAAAGAAGATGGCCCCGACAAACACCACCGCCACATCGGCCACCACCCCGCCCACCGAGAGCACGAAACCGCTGGCCCGCTGAAAGATCGAGGAAAGTTGCTCGCGCGCCACCTTGGCCATTTCGGACAGGTTATAGTCGATATGCCAATGGTCGAGATAGGCCTGTGCGGCATCGACCGCCTGGGGCAATTGGCGGCCCAATTCGACAAACTGGCCCGAGACCAGCCCGCCGAACATCCAGCCCAGCCCGGCAAAGATCGCCAACAAGGAGAGCACGGCCAACCCCACCGCCGCCCCATTGCCCAGCCCCAGCCGCAGGAAATGCCCCGCCAGCGAGCGCAGCACGACCGCCACCACCACCGAGGCAAACACCAGCATCAGCAGATAGGACAGTTCCACCACCAGCGCCGTCAGCGCCACGATGAAGAGCAAGGCCAGCGCCTTGCGGGTAAAAGCAATCAGATCATCGTCGCGCATGGTGCCCCGGGACTATTGGTTTCTTTCCCAACGCTTATGTCACACCATGGTGCCAAGGCACGCAATGAATAAATGCGGATCAGCTCGCGCCGTGCAAATGCCGGACCAGCGCCTCGGCCGCGGCGGCAATTTCGCGCCATGCGGCGGCAAAATCCTCGGTCCCGCCGTAATAGGGGTCGGCCACCGATTGCCCCTCGCGCCCGGGCAGATGGTCGAGCAGCAGCGCGATCCGCGCCGAGGCATCGGCCGGGGCCAGGCGGCGCAGATCGGCCAGATTGGCCTCGTCCAACGCGATAATATGGCTGAAATGCCGAAAATCGGCGCTTTCCACCTGCCGCGCGCGCAGGCGTGTAATGTCCACGCCGTGCCGCGCAGCCTCGGCGCGGGCGCGCGGATCGGGGGCCTCGCCAATGTGCCAGCCTCCGGTGCCCGCCGAGTCGACATGCACAGCAAGGCCCGCCCGCGAGGCAGCGGCGCGAAACGCGCCCTCGGCCAAAGGCGAGCGACAAATATTGCCCAAACAGACAAAAAGGACTGAGGCTTCCGACACCATCGCGGCGCAGGTTAACCGCGTTTTCCCGCATTGTCACTTGCCGCGAGGCGCAGGATTGCGCGATTTGTTAAATTGTTGCCCCAGAGTGGGACCAACGCGCAACAGGATGACCTAAAAGGTTGCCTAAGTATTTCTCGAAAACCAGACAGGCGAAACCTCGCACCCATGCGCCTGATGCAAGATTCCGCCCATCGAGCATTGCCAGCATCGCCCCGCCTGCTTCAGGGCGACTTGGCCAAGATTATCTCAATTCATGAAGTAGACAATAGGCTCGCGACAAAGCGCTCATCACTTTCGACGAATGGAGTGGCACCCGAAAAAGCCGCGCTGTGCCGGGGCGAGACGGGGCGCAAACAGGCGCTTTTCATCGCGGCCAACCCGGTCTAGGCCGCGAATCGTGACCCAATCCGCCCCCCTTCATCCGGTGCAGATGCGCCATCCCGATCTGGCCCGGCTGGTCGAGCATTTCTATGAACAGGCGCGACAGGATCCTTTGCTGGCCCCGGTCTTTGCGCGGATCACGGACTGGCCACACCACTTCCGGGCATTAACCGCGTTTTGGGCTACGCAGTTGCGCGGGCGGGGCCTCTATCGCGGGGCGCCGATTGCGGTGCATCACGCCATGCGCCGCCAACTGGCCCCCGAAATGTTCGAGCGTTGGCTCGCCCTGTGGGATGCCGCCACCGCGCAGGTGATGGGGGCCGAGGACGCCGCCGCACTGCAAGCCCATGCCCGCCGCATTGCCGCCGTGATGCAGGCCGCGATTTTTGATGGAGCGGATCAGTGAACGCCGCCTTGTGGGCCATGTTGGGCTGCTTTCTGGCCGGAATCGGCGCGCGCGATCAAATGCTGGTGGCGGCGCTGACCGCGCGGCTGGGGCGGCATGGCGGCTTGCTGATGATGGGGGCGATCACGGGGACGCTGGCCTGTGCGTTCGCGGCGTGGTTCTCCGGCGAGATGGCGGCCCAGATGACCTATCCGGCGCGACTGGTGCTGGCCTGTTTCGCGCTGATCGCGGCGGGCGCCGAGGCCTTGCTCTTTCGCCCCGGCTTCAAGGCAAAGGAGCCGACCCGCTCGCTGTTTGCCGCCGCGCTGGTGCTGCTGATGCATCAGGCAGCCGATGCGGCGCGCTTCATCGTGCTGGCCATTGCGCTGGTGGGCGATGCGCCGATTCCGGCGGCGGCGGGCGGCGCGGTGGGCACAGGCTTTGCGCTGCTGCTGGGCTGGCTGGCGGCTGAAGCGATGCTGGACGCGCAGGGCGGCGTTGTCCAGATCAGGCGCTGGGCAGGCGCGGTGCTGTTGGGGCTGGGCGTCGGGCTGTCGGCGTGGATCTGGCTGGGCTTTAACGCCTGATCGCATTTACCGATTTCAATGGCCGCATTGATCCATTTTTCCAATTGAACCAAACACGCTAGACATAGCATCACACCGCTGGCCATAACGCCGTCGGCCCCATCACCGCATGGCCGTAACACAGCCATGCCACCGTATGACGGGCATGACATTCAGCAAGGGATGCGCAAGATGAATGACCACAACGCCAAGACCGCCCTCACCCACAGCCTTAACGGCTTGCTGGCCGATCTCTTCACGCTCTATCTGAAAACCAAGAATTTTCATTGGCATGTCAAGGGGCCGCAGTTCCGCGACCTCCATCTGCTGTTCGATGATCAGGCGACCGCGATCTTTGCCCTGACCGACATCGTGGCCGAGCGCGTACGCAAGAATGACGGGCTCGCGCTGACCGGGATCGGGGCAATTGCCTCGGCCACGCGCATTACGGACCAGCCCCGCGCAGACCTGAGCGCGCAGGAGATGATTGCCGAATTGCGCGATGACAATATCCGCCTTGTCGAGGCGATCCGCGAGGTCAAATCCGCCGCCGGGGCGACGGGCGACAATGCGACCGAAGGCTTTGCCGATGACTGGACCGATCAGGCCGAAACCCGCGTGTGGTTCCTCTCCAGCCTGCTGGGATAAATGAATGGCTCTGCCCGCGCCGATGCGGGCAGAGCCATTGGCCGATCAGATCTTCTTGATGATGCGACGCAGCGATTGCGTCATCATGTTCACCTTTTCCTTCTTGGTGATGTATTTCCAGGCGCCGTTCTTGCCCGCGCGGAACACATCCATTTCCGCGCGCGAGGATGTCAGCACCACGGCGGGAAACTCCACCTGCGCGCGCGCCTTGAGATCGGCGAGCAGGGCAAAGCCGTTCATGCGCGGCATCGACAGGTCAACCAGCGCGAGATGCGGCACGAAATTGCCCGCATCGACGATTTCGAGAGCCTCGAGCCCGTCCTGGGCGCGCACGACCGATTTGACCTTGGGCAGGTTTTTGAGCGCTTCAAGGATGATATAGGCGTCGGCGTCGTCATCTTCGACCAGAAGGATATCGACGCGCGCTTCTTCCGTGTCGCCAATCAGTTCCTTGTCCAGCTTCGGGGTCGCATCAAGATTGCGTTCTTTTTCCGCAACATCGGAAATACGATCGTTCAATACATGCTCAACCAGCATTACTTCCTCCATTGGCCCCCGATTGTGTCAGGTGCAAAATGGCGGCCCGGCAATTCCTTGCCAATCCGCTCTATCGCATAAACAAAACTTAGCCGTTTTTGATTATTATGTCCTTCTCAGGCATCTAGTCAGAGATACTTAGTTCACCCTTTATTCACCACCCTGCACATCCATTAACACAATCAATTGCATAGGTTTACCATTACAAGGGGCCTTTCTGGTTAGCTGGTCGGGATCGGAGCAATTATGAGTGAAATCCAAAGAGGATACTTAGGCGTATCCTCGTAGAGAGCAGGGGATGCATAGGATTGCATCTGATCGCCGCGGCTTTGCCCCCGCCGCGCGGCTTTGCTATTCAACATCCATGCCCGATGTGATCATCAACCAAGGCGCCAGCGACAGCGCCATCGCCGACTGGCTTGCCCAGCATCTGTCCGACGCCCTTGCCGCGCATTCCGGCGAAATCGCCATTTCGCTGCCCGGCGGATCGACCCCGTTTCCGATCCTTGCCGAGCTGGCGCGCATGGGGCTGCCCTTTGACCGAATCGCGGTTTGGCCGGGCGACGACCGCGTTGTGCCCGAGGATCACGCAGCCTCCAACGTTGGCCGCATCCGCGCCGCGCTCGAACCTTTGGGCGCGCGCATCGTGCCGCTGGTCGAAGATGCCGCGCCGCCGCATTTCGCGCTGGTCTGGCTGGGCATGGGGCTGGATGGGCATATCGCCAGCCTGTTCCCCAACACCGATCCCCGGCCCGACGCCCCGGCCCGTGTGCTGCGCCTGACCCCCGATCCCCTGCCCCCCGAGGCGCCCTTTGACCGCCTTTCGTTGACCATTCCCAGCCTTGTTGCCACCGAGGCCATGCTGTTTGTCGCACGCGGGGCCGAAAAGGAAGCGATCCTGCGCGCGGCCATCGCGGGCCAGCACGACCTGCCCGTGGCGCGTTTGTTGGGCGCGGCCAAGGCGCCCGTCACCTGCTTTACCTGATGCCCCCACGCCGGCCACGCTTGGGCCGCGGATGCTCGGGCTGCCCATGCTCGGCCTAATCGCCGAGGCTATCCTTGCGCGCCTGCCCGCGCGGCTGCACCGGCTGGCGCTGCGCGGGGCGCATCGGGCGCGCAAGGCATGGTGGCGCATCCGGCGGCCCAGTCTCGAAGGTTGCCGAATCCTGGCGCTGGATGGCGAGGGACGCGTGCTGCTGGTGCGCCATTCCTACGGCAAGCCCGACTGGATGCCCCCCGGCGGCGGCATGAAGCGCGGCGAGGACCCCATCCCCGCCGCCATCCGCGAATTTGCCGAGGAACTGGGCTGCTGCCTGCTTGAACCGCGCGTGGTCGATGTGGCGCGCGATACGCTGCATGGCGCGGGCAACAAGGTGCATATCGTGATCGGCCAGTGCGATGGCACGCCCCGCCCCGACCTTCGCGAAATCACCCATGCAGCGTTTTTTGCGCCCGATGATTTGCCCCACGACCTGCTGCCCGCCTTGCGGGGGCGGATTGAGGCATGGGTTTTAAACGAGGGATAAGGGGTTCACACCTTCACCGCCCTCGTTAACCCTTTCAAAACAAAACCATCTGCTGCCCGCCCGCGACCGGGGCCGGCGCCTCCACCGCCTCAAAGCCCGAGAGCGTCAGCCCCATCAGCCGCACCGCGAGGGGCAGCGGCAACAGATTATCGAGCAATTCGCGCCCAATCGCGGCAAATTCCTCGCGCCCTTCGACAAAGCGGTCCAGCGTGCGCGAATGGGTGCGGATCGAAAAATCCGACAGGCGCAGCTTGAGCGTGATCGTCCTCCCCTGCGCCTTGGCCTTTTCGATGTCGTGCCAAACCATTTCGATAATCCCCTCCAGCATTTGGCGCAGGCCGGGGCCGGTGGAAATGTCGCGGTCAAAAGTCCGCTCGCCGCCAAGGGATTTGCGCGGCCGGTTGGGCTTGACCGCGCGCAGGTCGATCGCCCGCGCCGCGCGATAGAGGTAATCCGCCAGCGAACCGAAATGCTCGCGCAGGAAGGCAATGTCGCGGGCGCGCAGATCCGCCCCCGTCTCGATCCCCAGCGCGGCCATTTTCTCCGCCCCGCGCGGCCCTACCCCGTGAAACCGCCGAACCGGCAGCGCGGCGACAAAATCGGCCCCCTCGCCGGGTCGGATCACGCATAATCCGTCGGGCTTGTTCTGATCGCTGGCGATTTTGGCGAGGAACTTGTTGTAGCTGACCCCGGCGCTGGCGGTCAGGCCGGTTTCGGCGCGGATGCGTGCGCGGATCAGCTCGGCAATGCGGGTGGCGCTGCCGATGCCCTTTACGTCCTGCGTCACGTCCAGATAGGCCTCATCCATCGCCAGAGGTTCGACCAGCGGCGTATAGTCGCGGAAAATCGCCCGGATCTGCTGCGAGACTTTACGATAGGCTTCAAACCGGGGCGGCTTGAAAATCAGCGCCGGGCACAATCGCACCGCGACCACGCTGGGCTGGGCCGAACGCACGCCGAATTTGCGCGCCTCATAGCTGGCCGCGGCCACAACGCCGCGCTCGCGGCTGCCCCCCACGGCCACGGGCAGACCGCGCAGCGATGGGTCATCGCGCTGCTCAACGCTGGCAAAGAAAGCGTCCATATCGACGTGGATGATCTTGCGCAGGCCGGGCGCGCTGATTTCCTCATCCTGATGCGGGACCGATTCCATGATGCATACGATAATGCCCCGGCGCGCATTTGGCACCGGGGCATGACAGGATATGAACATAAAAAGAACAGAGGCAATCAGCGCTGGGCCAGCTTGCGCTCCTTCAGCTTGGCGGCCAGATGGGTAGCGGCCTTGTCCAGCGCCTCTTCGCGGCAGGTTTCATACAGGGCGCGGGCCTTGAGCCGATCGGGCAGATCCGACATTTCGTCGCACACCATGTTGGCGGCGGCCGCAAGGCGCTTGTTCAGCACATGGCGGCCCTGCTCGCTGTTCAGATCGAGGTCGGCATAGGACACGCGGATGGTCGGCAGCTCGCCGCCCAGCTTTTCAAAGGTCACCGGAACCGACTGCGTTGCGTTGGCCGAGGTGGCGACGGGCGCAGCGGCATGGGCGGGCATGACGAAAGTGAAGGTGGCAAGGCCCAGCGCAGCAGTGGCGAAAAAGCTGAAAGCGGCGGCGGTGTTCAGGGCGGGGGTCTGGAAGATGGACATGGTCGGTATCCTTCTGAAAGTTCGTTGGCGTGGTTCAAACCGGGTCTGACCGGATGCCAGAAGGATTGCAGGACCCGTGCCAGTTTTAATATTTTCAAATTTTTCAGATAGATATGAATTTCACCTCCTGGCCACCCCTTGAAATTTTCCGGTTTCACCCCATATATTGCCAATTATAGGCGAAATTTTCGCCATACCGATTGTTGACATTGGGGGTGGCCATTTTTGCGCCATGCGGCCATGGTGAATTCATGACTGCTCCTTCCCCCGGGCCTGCCGACAAAAAGATCGGCGGGCTTGAATTCATTCTGCTCATGGGTCTGGTACAAGCGCTGCAGGCGTTGGCGGTGGACTCGATGCTGCCCGCGCTGGGCGAAATGGCGCGCGACCTGGGCTCGCGCGATCCCAACGAGCGTCAGCTTGTCGTCGGCGTCTTCCTGATTTTCAGCGGGCTGGGCTGTCTGGTGCCGGGCGCGCTGGCGGATCGCTTTGGCCGACGCCCGGTGCTGCTGGGCTGTATCGCGGCCTATGTGGTGTGCTCAACCGCCTGCGGACTGGCGCAGAATTTCACGCAATTGCTGGTGCTGCGTGCGATTGTGGGCTTTGCCTGCGCGGGGCTGACGGTGCTGCCCGCCGCGATCATCCGCGATATGCATGAAGGCGACCGGATGGCGCGGATGCAATCGACCGTCTCCATGGTGTTCATGATCGTGCCGATGATCGCGCCCAGTGTGGGTCAGGCCGTGCTGCTTCTGGCCAGTTGGCGGTGGATCTTTGGCTTTATGGCGCTGATCGCGGTCGCTCTCGCGGTGTGGATTTCGCTGCGCCTGCCCGAAACGCTGCGCCGCGAATATCGCCAGCCGATCAGCCTGCCCAACATCGGCCGCTCGATGCTTGAGGTGACCACCACCCGCTCGGCGCTGGGCTATGTGTTTGGCATGGCGCTGATTCAATCGGCCATGTTCGGCTATATCAACTCGTGCCAGCAATTGGTGGGCGAGCATTTCGGGGCCGGAACGCGCTTTCCGCTGATTTTTGCCGGGATGGCGATGGTGATGGCCACCACCAATTTCATCAATTCGCGCATCGTCGTCCGCTTTGGCGCCCGCCGGGTCAGCCACACCGCGCTGGTCGTCTATATCGCCACCAGCGCGCTGCAGTTCTATATGGCAACGCGCCCGGATGAAACGCTCTGGCAATTCGTGCCGATGATGACGCTCAACATGTGCCTGCTGGGCTTTCTGGGCGCCAATTTCTCGTCCATCGCGCTGCAGCCCTTTGCGCGCAAGGCGGGGGCGGCCTCCTCGGCGCAGGCGTTTATCCGCATGGTGGTGGCCTCATGGCTGGGCGCGCTGGTGGGTCAGGCCTATGACGGAACGGCGCGGCCCTTGGCGGGGGCGCTGCTGACGGCGGGCTGCGGCTGCCTCGCGCTGATCCTTTACAGCGAGCGGGGCGAACTGTTCCGCCGCCGCAACCCGCCCGGCACGACTTATCCGATAGCCTGAATTAGCCGATAGCTTGAATCAGCCGATAGCCTGAACCCGCGCTACCGCCCGGGCCAGTTCGCCCCGGCGATAGGGCACCAGCGGCACCTGTTGCGGCGGCCCCGCCATCGCCCCGATCAGGCCACCGGCGAGAAAGCGCAACTTTTCCAGCTTGCTGGTCGTCACGCGCTGATCCCACGCCCGCGGTCCGCGCGCGGCCACCTTGCGCGCGATCGCGCCATAAATGCCCGCCGCCGATAGTACGGCCCAGCGGCAGCGAAACGGCAGCCGCGCCGCCCCTGCCCTTGCACTGGCCTCATAGACCTGCGCCATGGCGGCCATGCGCCGGCCCATCTCGGCCAAAGCCTCGCGGTGGCGCGGCGCCATCAATTCGCCCTCGTCCACCCCCGCCTGCGCCAGCCATTGCGCGGGCAGATAGCAACGCCCCGCCGCCGCATCCTCGGCTATGTCGCGGGCAATATTGCCCAATTGGAACGCGATCCCCAGATCGCAGGCCCGGTTGAGCGTATCGCCATCCTCCGGGTCCACCCCCATCACCAGCGCCATCAGCACACCGACCGCGCCCGCCACGTGATAGCAATAGCCCAGCATATCCAGCTCGGTTTGGGGCCGCCATCCGGCTGCATCCAGCGCAAATCCGGCAATCACATCGCCGGTATGCACCGCATTGATCCCGCATTCCGCCGCCACCACGCCCAGCGCGTCAAAGGCGAAATGCCCGGTCGGATCCCCGCCCAGCGCCCGCGCGGTCAGGCGGCGGATCTGCTCCAGCCGCTCGGCCGCGCCGGCCTGATCCCCCAATGCCCCGCCATGATCCTGATCGTCGGCCAGATCATCGCAGGCCCGGCACCAGGCATAGAGCAGCCAGACCCGCTCCCGCGTGGCCGTGTCAAACAGTTTGGAGGCTGCGGCAAAGCTCTTTGAACCGCGCGCGATGCTCTCGCGCGCGGCCTCCACCAGCGCCGCCCGGTCCTGCGTCACAGGGTCTTGGGATCCATGCGGATGATCTGTTCGCCCGGCTCATGCGCGGCCATGCGGTCCAGCAACAGGTCCAGTTCGCGCTCGGCCAGAATGATGCCCTGATGCGCGGGGCGGATAAAGCCGACCTCGCCCATATGGCGGTTGAAGGCCAGCAGGCCATCGTAAAACCCGAAAGCGTTGAGCAGCCCCACCGGCTTCTGGTGATAGCCAAGCTGGGCCCAGCTTACCGCCTCCCACAACTCGTCCATCGTGCCCACCCCGCCCGGCAGGGTCAGGAATCCATCCGAAAGCCGCTCGAACTGAGCCTTGCGCTCATGCATCGTTTCAACGGTGATCAGCTCGGTCAGGCCCGTATGCTCGACCTCGACATGGGCCAGCGCCACCGGGATCACCCCGATCACCTCGCCGCCCGCCGCCATCGCCGCATCGGCCACAGCCCCCATCAGGCCCAACCGGCCGCCGCCATAAACAACGCCAATGCCCCGCCTGGCAAGCTCGGTGCCCACTTCACGGGCCAGTTCGATATAACGGGGATCGGCGGGAGTGGCAGAGCCACAATAGACTGCAATGCGTTTCATGCGTCCACTTTAGCGAATGATCCGCCATTAGCCAGACGGTTGATGGGGCGGCGGGGGATTTTTGGCATGGGAAAAAAGGAAGAGTGCCTCCGGCGGGTTAAGGGCGGGGGCCCTTAACAATCCTATTTTGGGATTGCGCGTGATTGGAGCGGTCGCGTTTCAATTCGGGATTTAAAGCCTGCGGCGCGGACAGGGATAAGCTTGCCGCGCCGCAGGCTTTCATAAGGATGCGGTACGCCCAACAGTACAAGCCGATGGCCCAGCGCCAAAATAACGGGATTGTTAAGGGCCCCCGCCCTTAACCCGCCGGAGGCTTCCTTCCAAAACCCTACCCCGCCTGCTTCAACCGATAGGCCTGCAACCCCGCCGCCACCGCTTTGATTTCAGCCTCCAACTCGCCCAGCAAGCGCCTGGCCGCCTCGGCCTCGTTGCGGCCCAGCGCGGCTTCGGCCTTTTGCGCCATAATGCGGATGCGCTGCATGCCCAGAAGGCCCGCATTGCCCTTCATCCGATGCAGCCGCTTCATCATGGGCAGGCCGGCCTCATCCATCGTCGCTATCTGTTTGTTTTCATCCAGAAACCTTTGCAGGGAATGAAGAAACAACGTCTTGTTGTCAGCCAGCCGTTCGCGCGCATCGTCCATATCGATGCCGTCAATATCGGGCCATTCATCGGCCGGCGCCCCTTCGCCATGGCCGGTCATATCAGGCTCGGCATGGCCCGCCGCCACCTTTTGCCGGATTACCTCGATCAAAGTCTTGGCATCAAAAGGTTTGGTGATAACCCCGTCCATCCGCGCCAGCGTGGCGTCGCGATCATCGCAATGCGCCGCCCCCGCCGTCAGCGCCACCACCGCGGGCCGCGCCGAGCCCAGCGTCCATTCGATCTGGCGAAAGGCTTCATAGCCGTCCATCACCGGCATCTGGATATCCATCAGGATAACGTCAAAACCGCCCCTTTCGGCGATGACCTTTTCCACCGCCCGCGCGCCGTTTTCCGCCGTGGTGACGATCGCGCTTTCCAGTTCCAGCACATGGCGCGCCACCTCCAGATTGATCTCGCTGTCATCGACGATCAGCACGCGCACGCCCTTGAGCCGGGGCGCGCCGACATCCTGCGGCGCCTCCTCGGCCATGACCAGATCGGCAGGCGCCAGTTCAAAAGGCAGATCGACCCAGAAGTGGCTGCCCTTGCCCGGTTCGCTGGCCGCATCAATATGGCCGCCCATCAGCATGGCCAGATCGCGCGAAATCGACAGGCCCAGCCCGGTTCCGCCATAGCGCCGCGTGGTGGACACATCGGCCTGTTCAAACGGATGGAACAGCCGTCCGATATGCTCCGGCTCGATGCCGATGCCGGTATCATCGACCTGAAAGCGTAGATGGGCCATCTCGTCATTGCGGTTCTTGACCGAAACGCTCAGGCTGACCTCGCCCGTCTCGGTAAACTTGATCGCGTTGGTGACAAGGTTGAGCAGGATCTGATGCAGCCGCCCACCATCGCCCACGATCATATCGGGCAGGCCGCCGCCCCGGCGCAGGGCAAAGCGCAATTTACGGCTGCCGATCTGGACCAGCGCCAGCCCTTCGATGCTGCGCAATACCTCGTTCAGGCTGAAAGGCGCGATGGCCAGATCGATCTGGTTCGCCTCGATCCGCGAAATATCCAGCACATCATTGACGATGCTCAGCAAGGCCCGGCTGGCCGCCTTGATCTTGCCCAGCAGATCGCCCTGCTGCTGGTCCAGCCGGGTGCGTTCGAGCAGATAGCTCAGCCCGATGATCGCATTCAAAGGCGTGCGGATTTCGTGGCTCATATTGGCCACAAACATGCTCTTGGCGCGATTGGCCGACTGCGCCTCGTCCAGCGCGCGCTGAAGCGAGCGCTCATGCTCGTCGCGCAGCGCCTCGGTCGCCAGACGCAGGCGTTCATCGGCCAGCCTTGTGGCATGTTCAAGGGCCGCCCGGCGGATGGCGCTGGTGATCACCTCGCGCAGCCGTTCGGGGCTGACCGTGGCCTTGGCCACATAGTCGGACACCCCGCGCCGCATCGAATCGGCCAGCACATCCTCGGCATCGCGCAAAGTGACCAGAATGACCGGGCAAGGCTCGTCGCGGTGGGCATGAATATCGGGCAGCAGGTCGGTGCCCAATTCGCGGCCCAATTGATAATCGAGCAGCACGCAGTCGAACTTCTGCTTACGCAATTCCTCGCGGGCGCTCGCCAGCGAGTTGGCCTCGACGATGATCGCAAACAGACCCATCCGGTCCAGCGCGCGGATGAACACCTCGCGGTCCACATCATCGTCATCGACCAGCAGGATAGCTTGGGGAGCAGTCTCGGTCATGGCGCGTCAGTGCGGCAGAGGAGGCAGACGAACGGATTGCGCATAATCGCCCAGCAAGGTGGTCAGGCGCGACATTTGCGGCCCCACGGCCGATTTCAGCAAGTAGCCCGCAATCTGATCCCGATAGGCGCGGACCAGATCGGAATCGGAATCCGATGTCGACAAAACAAAAATCACGGCGGAGGAAAGCTTGTCATCGGCGCGCACGGCCTGAAGAAATTCAAACCCGTTCATGCGCGGCATGTTCAGATCAAGCAGCGTGATATAGGGATGCTCGATCACCTTGGGCGAGCGGCCCCGCATGATATCCAGACCCTCCTGCCCATCGGCGGCGCTGATCACATGAAACTCGATCCCCGTTTTCCGCAGCGATCGCGACACGATTTCGGCGGTCAGCTCGTCATCATCCACAACCAGAACATTGAGCCTAGCAGTCATCAAGATCACTCCTGGCAAATCGCGGCCAATAGACCCGGAAATGCGAGCCCCTCTCGCCATCGTCGCTGATCAGTTCGATGCTGCCGCCATGGGCCTCGACCAGCCGTTTGGCGACGGCCAGGCCCAGCCCGGCATTGTTGCGGCCCGAATTTGAAACCGTTTGAAACAGGCGGAACGCGCGCGCCTGAACGGCGGGGGCGATGCCCGGCCCATCATCGCGCACATCGATCACGCACATATTGCCCTCGGCCCGGGCGCGCACGCGAATATGCTTGTCATCGCGGTCATGGTGCTTGATCGCATTGGAAACCAGATTGCGCAGGACGGTCGCCATGGCCACCCGCACGCCCTCGAAAGGCTCAAGCCCGATATCGACCGCGATATGCACCCCCGGTCCGGGCAGCTCCAACGCGATGACCTCGGCCATGATCGCTTCAAGGTCGATCGGCTCGGTCTTCATCGAGCGCCGCCCGGCGCGGGCATAGGTCAGCAGGTCATCGATCAACCGCTCCATCGCGCTGATCCGCTCGGCCATGCGGCCAAGGTTGCGCATCACCTCGGGCGGGGCGGTGTCGCCATAATCCTCCTCGATGAATTCGATCAGATTGGCGATCCCGCGCAAGGGGCTGCGCAGATCATGCGAGGCGACATGGGTGAATTCCTCCAGCTGAACATTGGCCTCGCGCAGCCGCAGTTCGGTCCGTTTGCGCAGGGTAATGTCGATCACCAGCGCACATGTCATCCGCCCCTCGGGCAGATCAACAAAGGTCAGCGCAATTTCAACCGGGACCTCCATCCCGTCCTTGCGCCGCCCCGCCAGATCGCGGCCCAGCCCCATCGGTCGCACCTCGGGCGCCTTGATAAAGGCGTCGCGCAAGGCAACATGCTGGGCACGTTCGCGATGGGGCAGCAGGATCTCGATGGTCTGGCCCAGCAATTCATCGGCGCTGTAATCAAAGATGTCCAGCAGCCGCTGGTTCATGTGAACGATCCGCCCGGTTTCATCCAGCAGGATCAGGCCGCAGGGCGAGGAATCGAACAGGGCGCGAAACGCGCTGTCCATATTGGCCGCCTGAAAAGGCATGGTCCCGGCTTGCTCGGTCATGGCCGAGCCTCCTCCGGCAGGGCGCGCGGCGCCATGCCTGCGCAAAGGAGGGCAAGGGCGCGCCACCCCAGACGCGGCGAAAGAATTGCATGAAACATGACAGACTTATCCTTCAATCAATGCTGACATCGCCCTCCGTCCCAGTTGAACCTTTCCCCATCCACTTTACTTTCGACGGCCAAGATGGCGTTTATCTTAAAGTCGGATAAGTATTGCCGTCAAACCGCAGCTTAACGCTAAATCACCGGATAATAATCCGCTTTGGTTCATTTGATCATTTCATCCGGCGGCCTCTTGCGCCCCGGCCGTTTTCAATCGCAACGAAAATGTACTGCCCACGCCCGGCGTGGATTCACATCGTATATCGCCGCGCATCGCCACCACCGCCTTGCGCGCCAGCGTCAGCCCCAACCCCGACCCTTCATATTCATTGCGATTATGCAGACGTGTCAGCGGTTTAAACACATGTTCGAGATATTGCTTCTCGATGCCGATGCCATTGTCGGTCACGTTGATCACGGCAATATCGCCGTTCTGGGTCACCGAAACATCGATAACCGGGATCTCGCTTTTGTTATATTTGATCCCGTTGACAATCAGGTTCTGCAGGACCTGTGACAGGAACGAGGCATTAACCAGCACCAGCGCATCGCCGGTAAAATTTACCTTGGCGTTTCTTGATTTTATATAGTCCTGAAGCGAGGCAATCGTTTCCTTCAAAATGGCGGAGAATACGCAAAGCTTCAATTCGGGCGTTTGTTGCAGCAAAGTATATTGCACCATCACATCGACCAGCGAATCCAGCCGCCGCGCCGCATCGCCCATGAATTTGAGCATCTGGGGCAATCGCTCGCTCTTCAACCGCTTGGTTTCCTGACCGATCATGTCGGAAAAGGTGATGATCTGGCGCACCGGCTGTTTGAAATCATGGGCCAGCGCAAAGCCGAAGGCCTCGATATCAACCTGTTGATCGTGGATGGTTTTCATGCGCACGTTGATATCGATGGCATTGTTGATCGCGCGCCGCAGCGCCACGGGCGACATGCGGTTTTTCGGGAAATAGTCGGTCGCCCCGCTTTTCAGCGTTTCAGCGGCCAGCAATTCATCGCCCGCCCCGGTGCAAAGAATGATCGGCAGAAACGGGTATTCCTCGCGCAGCAGGCGCACGAGCGTCAAACCATCCATATCGGGCATTTCATAATCGACCAGCACGCAGTCGATTTCCTGATCGCGGCAGATTTCCAGCGCCTGATTGCCGTTGGTGGCCATGATGGTTCGGGAATTGGGCTTGGCCGCCGCGATAATCCCGCAAACCAGCCCTTGCGAGAGCACATCGTCATCCACGACGAGAATAAGGTGATTTTTCAAATCCGCCTCCGCCCCTGCCTTGCCCCAAAAAGTCTTTTGTGAACAAAAGCTAATTGTTTATCATTAATTTACTTCATCGCGCCCTTTACGCAATTTCCGTAGGGTCCATTGTGAACCCAATGGCGCCGGCTGGCCGCTGCATGCGGGGCAAAAGTTTCCCTTCCCCCGGTCAAAGCCATTCTCCCTTTCCACCTTGCGCGCATGGGCCCATGGGGGCGACCATGAATCAAACCCCCTCTTCATCCCCCTGCGATGCGTCCACGGGCACGGGCACGGGCAAGGTATGGCTGGTCGGCGCGGGGCCGGGCGATCCGGACCTGCTGACGCTGCGCGCGGCGCGGCTGATCATGTCGGCGCGACTGGTCGTGCATGATGGTCTGGTCGATCCGCGCATTCTGGCCATGGCGCCCGCGGGCGCGCGCCTGATCAGCGTGGCCAAGCGCCGCAGCCGCCATTCGATGCCGCAGGACGAGATCAACGCCCTGCTGGTGCGCGAGGCGCTGGCCGGGGGCGATGTGCTGCGTTTGAAGGGCGGCGATCCGTTCATTTTCGGGCGCGGCGGCGAAGAGGCCGAGGCCTGCATCGCGGCGGGCGTCCCGGTTGAGGTCGTGCCCGGCATTTCGGCGGCCGTGGGCGCGGGCGCCGCGGCGCTGCTGCCCCTGACGCATCGCGATGCGGCCAGCGTGGTCAGCTTTGTCTCAGGCCAGTGCAAGGGGCTGAGCGATCAGAACTGGGCAGGCCTTGCGGGCGTCGGGCGCACGCTGGTCATCTATATGGGCCTGGCCACCGCCGAAAAAATCGCGGAAAAGCTGATTGCCGACGGATTATGTCCGCAAACACCGATAGCGGTGGTTGAAAATGCCACGCGACCCGATATGCGCGTGCTGCGTTCTCCACTGGCGGCTCTGGCCGATCTGGTGGCGCGCGAAAGGGTGCAAAGCCCTGCCCTTATCATCATCGGCGCCGTGACCGCACGCGCCCCGTCCGAAATACGCCAGATGGCGCTGGAGGCTATGAAGTGAAGATTATCACGGGCAATGACCTGAAATCCGGGGCGGTGACCTGGTGGAATGGGGCGGCTTGGTCGCTTCATGTCAATGATGCGGTGGATATGGGCGATGAAGCCGCCGCCGTGATCGCCGCCGAGGAAGCCGCCCGCCGCGTCAACGGCGCCTATGTCATTGATGCGGAACAGACCGCCGACGGCATTCGCCCCGCTCATATCAAGGAGCGCATCCGCGCATTGGGCCCCACGGTCCGCCTTGATCTCAGCCTCGACCCCACCGCGACCCCCGACAAGGTGCTCTGATGTATCTGTACGACCATTATGATCAGGCGATGGTGGATGCCCGCGTCGCCGAATTCCGCGACCAGACCCGCCGCCGCATCGAAGGCACGCTGAGCGAGGAGAAGTTCCGTCCGCTGCGTCTGCAGAACGGCCTCTATCTCCAGCTTCACGCCTATATGCTGCGCGTGGCCATTCCTTATGGCACGCTCTCGGGCGCGCAGATGAAGATGCTGGGCGATATCGCGGACAAGTATGACCGCGGCTATGGCCACTTCACCACGCGCCAGAACATCCAGTACAACTGGATCAAGCTGGAAGAAACGCCCGACCTGCTGGCCGATCTGGCCGGCGTGGAAATGCACGCGATCCAGACCAGCGGCAATTGCATCCGCAATATCAGCGCCGACCAGTATGCCGGCGCCGCGGCGGACGAACTGATCGACCCGCGCCCCTATGCCGAACTGCTGCGCCAGTGGTCGAGTTTCCACCCGGAATTCCTCGCCCTGCCGCGCAAGTTCAAGATCTGCGTGATCGCGTCGGACACCGACCGCGCGGCCATGCGCCTGCACGACATCGGCATCCAGATCGTGAAGAACGAGGCAGGCGAAATCGGCGCCGCGTTTTACGTGGGCGGCGGCATGGGCCGCACCCCCTTCATCGCGCCGCTGGTCAAGGCCTTCGTGCCGCTCAATGAACTGATCACCTATTCCGAGGCGTGCCTGCGCGTTTACAACCGCTATGGCCGCCGCGACAACAAGTACAAGGCGCGCATCAAGATCCTCGTCCACGAGTTGGGCGTTGATGAATATCGCCGCCAGGTCGAGGAAGAGTTTGCCCACCTGCAAACGCTGGCCATCGAGCCGCCGCTGGCCGAACTGGAGCGCATCAAGAGCTTTTTCGCCGATCCGGCCTATGAAACCGGCCTGTCGGACGATCTCGACCTGTCGAACCCGGCTTTTGCCGCCTGGGTCAAGAACAACACCGCCGCGCACAAGACGCCGGGCTATGCCATCGTCAACATCAGCCTCAAGCCGGTGAAGACTCTGGCCGACGGCACCAAGGAAGCGGGCATTCCGGGCGACGCCACGGGCGAACAGATCCGCGTGATGGCAGACCTGGCCAAGACCTACAGCTTTGACGAGCTGCGCGTGACCCACACCCAGAACATCGTCCTGCCCCATGTGCGCAAAGCCGACCTGTTCACGGTCTGGGAAAAGCTGGTCGCCGCCGAACTGGCCGAAGCCAACCTCGACAAGATCACCGATATCATCGCCTGTCCCGGCCTTGATTATTGCACGCTGGCCAATGCCCGCTCGATCCCCGTCGCGCAGAAGATCGCCGAACGCATGGCCGACAAGGCCGAGGAAATCGGTGAGCTCAAGCTGAAGATCTCGGGCTGCATCAACGCCTGCGGCCACCACCATGCGGGCCACATCGGCATTCTGGGTGTGGATCGCAAGGGTCTGGAAAATTACCAGCTCCTGCTCGGCGGCTGCGAAGGCGCGGACACGTCGCTTGGCAAGATCGTCGGCCCCGGCTTTGACGAAGACGGCATCGTGGGCGCGGTCGAAAAGGCCACGCAGGTCTATCTGGCCAACAAGGAAGGCGAGGAACGCTTCCTCGACACCTATCGCCGCATCGGCATGAACCCGTTCAAGGAAGCGATCTATGGCTGACGTCCAGTTCCTGTTCCGCGATGGCGAAGAGGCGGTCAGCGCCCCCGCCGTCGCTTTGGCCGATTTCGCGGCCAACACCAACGCCACCGCCGTGGTGATCCAGCCCGGCGAGGACGCACGCGCGCTCCTGCCCCATCTCGATCGCCTCTCGCTGGTCGAGGTCACCTTCCCCGCCTTCACCGACGGGCGCGGCTTCTCCTCGGCCCGCATTCTGCGCGAGGCGGGCTATACCGGCGAATTGCGCGCCAGCGGCGACATTGGCGTTGATATGCTCAGCCACCTGCACCGCTGCGGTTTTGACGCCATCGCGCCCAACACCCCGCTCGATCTGGCCCAGGCCGATGCCGCGCTCAAGGTCTGGCCGCAGGTCTATCAGGCCACCGTGGTCGATGGCCGCAAGCCCATCTGGGCCCTTCGGCACGGTCTGTAACATGGCCGCCCGCCCCATCGACCGCATCGACACTTCGGCGGCCTTCACCGCCGAAGACGTTGCCGCTCTCAACGCCCGCTATGCCGATGCCAGCACGGCGGACGTGCTTCGCGCGGTGCTGGTCGAGGGCGTGGCGGGCCGCGTCGCGCTCGTCTCCAGCTTTGGCGCGGAAAGCGCGGTGCTACTCCATCTGGTGTCGGGCATCGCGCCCGATGCCCCGGTGCTGTTCCTCGAAACCGGCAAGCATTTCCCCGAAACGCTGACCTATCGCGACACGCTGATCGCGCATCTGGGGCTGACGGGCGTCATCAACCTGACGCCCGATGCCGAGGTTTTGGCCAAGAAGGACGAGGCGGGCCTGCGCTGGTCCTATGACCCGGACGGCTGCTGCGAAATCCGCAAGGTGATCCCGCTGGCCAAGGCCTTGAGCCAGTTTGACGCCTCGGTCACGGGCCGCAAAGGGTTTCAGGCCGAAACCCGTGCGGGCCTGCCGATCTTTGAACTCGACACGACCGATGCGGCCGGGCGACTCAAGATCAACCCGCTGATCGACTGGAACGCAGGCCGTCTGGCCGCCTATATGGACGAGCATGACCTGCCCCGCCACCCTCTGGTGACGCAGGGCTATCCCTCCATCGGCTGCATGCCCTGCACCAGCAAGGTCGCGCCGGGCGAAGACCCGCGCTCGGGCCGCTGGCGCGGCTGGGACAAGACCGAATGCGGCATCCATGTCGAGGGTGCGGCCAGCAATATCAGCGACCTGCCGCCGGGGTATGAACCGGCGTTTTAACCGGACCAATGGCGGGCGGCGGGGCCTTGTCCCCCCGCCCGCTTTGCCCTATCCGCTGGCGCCATGTCACGTATAGCCCAGCTCTCCGACCTTGCCGATCCCACACTGACCCCTCGCCTTGTGCTCAAGGTGGGTTCGTCCCTGTTGGTTGATAATGCAGGCGCGCGACGCGATTGGCTAACCGCGCTGGTGACGGAAATCGCGGCGGCCAAGGCGCGGGGCCAGGATGTCATCGTGGTGTCCTCGGGCGCGATTGCGCTGGGCGCGCGGCGGCTGGGGCTGGAAAAGGGCGGGCGCGGCAGCCTTGCCGATGCGCAGGCCGCCGCCGCCGTGGGCCAGATCGCGCTGTCGGGCCTGTGGGCTGAACTGCTGGGCGCGCATGGGCTGACGGCGGCGCAACTGCTGCTGACGCTGGAGGATCTGGAGGATCGCCGCCGCTATCTCAACGCCACGGCGACGCTCACCCGCCTGCTGGACGCGGGCGCGGTGCCGGTCATCAACGAAAACGATTCGGTCGCCACACAGGAAATCCGCTTTGGCGACAATGACCGCCTTGCCGCCCGCGTGGCGCAGGCCGCGCGCGCCGATGCGGTGCTGCTGCTGTCAGACATTGACGGCCTGTATGACCGCCACCCCAAGGAGCCGGGCGCACAATTGCTCCCCCTCGTCAAAGGCATCACGCCGGAAATCCGCGCCATGGCCAGCCCCGTTTCGGGCAGCGGCATGGGCTCGGGCGGCATGATTTCCAAATTGCAGGCGGTGGAAATCGCCGAAATGGCAGGCATCGCGCTGGTCATCGGCAATGGCACGGTGGAAAGCCCGCTGCGCCGGATCATGGCGCAAGGCGTGGGCACGCTGTTCCTCCCCCGCTCTCGCAAGCCTGCGCGCAAGGCGTGGCTGGGCGGGCGGCTGCGGCTCAAAGGCTCGCTGACGGTCGATGCCGGCGCGGTCAAAGCCCTGCGCGGCGGGGCCAGCCTGCTGGCCGCCGGGATCGTTGCGGTCGAGGGCGCCTTCACGCGCGGCGATGCGGTGGCGATCCGCGATGGCGCGGGTGCGGTGCTGGCGCATGGGCTGGTGCAATATGATGCGGGCGAATGCGCCGCGCTGATGGGCCGCCAATCGGCCGATCACGCCGAAATCCTCGGCTATGCCCCCCGCCCCGCCGTGGTCCACCGCGATCAGTTGGTGATGGTCTGATGGTGCGCAAGGATCGGGCGCTGGTCGCGCTGACCGGCGGCACGGGTTTTGTCGGGCGGATGGTGCTGGAACTGGCGCGTTCGCGCGGGATTTCGGTCCATGCGCTGGCGCGGCGCGCCCAGCCCCCGCAGGACCATGTATCATGGGTGGCGGGCGACTTGTCCACCCGCAGCGCCCTAGACGATCTGGTGCGTGAAACCGAGGCGGTGATCCATGTCGCGGGCCTCGTCAACGCCGCCGACCCGCAGGAATTCGAGCGCGCCAATGTGATCGGCACGATGAACATGATCGAGGCCGCGCGCGCCGCGGGCGTGCCGCGCTTCATCTTCGTCTCCTCGCTTTCCGCGCGCGAACCCGAATTGTCGGCCTATGGCGCCAGCAAGGCGCGGGCCGAAATGCTGGTCAAGGCCAGCGGGTTGGACTGGACAATCATCCGCCCGCCCGCCGTTTACGGCCCGCGCGATGCGGAAATGTTCGAATTGTTCCGCGCGGCCAAGTGGGGCGTGGTGCCTGTCCCCGCCGGGGGCCGCGCCAGCATGATCCATGTCGAGGATCTGGCGCGCCTGCTGCTGACGCTGATCCCCGGCGGCATGGCGGTCAATGGCCATACGTTTGAGCCGGACGACGGCGTGCCGGGCGGATGGAGCCATATCGACATGGGCCGGGCCATCGGTGCGGCGCTGGGCAAGCGACCTTGGATCCTTCCGCTGGGGCCGGGCTTTTTGCGGTTGGGCGCGCGGATCGACGGGATGTTGCGCGGCGCAAAGGCCAAACTGACGCCTGATCGCGTGGGGTATATGACCCATCCCGACTGGGTGGTCAGCCCCGAGGCCGCGCCGCCCGCCGATCTGTGGCGCCCGCTGATCGAAACGCGCGGGGGCCTGACGGGCACGGCGGAATGGTATCGCCGCGAAGGCTGGCTCTAAACCGCCAGCCTTCGGAATAATCTGGTCAACCCAGAGGCGACCAGGGCTTTTCGTCGGCCTCTTCCTGCTCGCCCACGGGGCGCTCGGTGATGGTGGCGGCGGGCAGATAGCCGATGACCGCGTCGAGCAGCCTGTCGATCCCCGCGCCGGTCAGGCCGGACATCGCGAAAACCTCGTCCGCCCCGGCTTCCAGCAATTCCTGGCGATAGGCGGCCACCAGTTCGTCATCGGCCTGATCAATCTTGTTCAGCACGACCAGACGCGCCTTCTCGTCCAGACCCGCGCCATAGGCCTCCAGCTCGCCCTCGACGATTTCCATCGCCTCGACCGGCTCGACCGGCTTGCCGTCCTTGTCCACCCCGGCAATATCGATCAGATGGATCAGCACGCGGCAACGCTCGATATGGCCGAGAAAACGGTCGCCAATCCCCGCGCCATCGGCCGCGCCCGCGATCAGGCCGGGAATATCGGCCAGCACGAATTCACGGTTCTTGTGGCGCACCACGCCCAATTGCGGGCGCAGCGTGGTGAACGCATAAGCGCCGACCTTGGCCTTGGTGTTCGACACCTGATTGATAAAGGTCGATTTGCCCGCATTGGGCAGGCCCAGCAGGCCGACATCGGCCAGCAGCTTCAGCCGCAGCCAGACATACATTTCCTCGCCCGGCCAACCCGGACCATGCTGACGCGGGGCGCGGTTGGTCGAGGATTTGTACGAAGCATTGCCCCGCCCGCCGTCGCCGCCGCGCAGAAACACCTCGCGCTGGCCCGCCACGGTCATGTCCAGCAGCACCGTCTCGCGGTCATCATCGAGGATCTGGGTGCCCACCGGCACCTTGATGACCAGATCCTCGCCGCCCGCGCCGGTGCGGTTGCTGCCCGCGCCGCCGCCGCCGCGCTGGGCCTTGAAATGCTGGGTATAGCGAAAGTCGATCAGCGTGTTGAGGCCGGGCACCGCCTCGAAAATGATGTCGCCGCCCTTGCCGCCATTGCCGCCGTTGGGGCCGCCATATTCCTCATACTTTTCGCGGCGAAAGCTGACCGCACCGCCACCACCGCTGCCTGAGCGGACGAAGATCTTGGCCTGGTCGAGAAAATGCATGGGCAGGGTTCCGGCGTAAAAACATCAAATATCAATGCGAAAAGGGCCGTCTGGCATCGTGCCGACGGCCCAATCGCTTTTTCGCTTTGCACTTGGTGGAGCCGAGGGGGATCGAACCCCTGACCTCGTCATTGCGAACGACGCGCTCTCCCAGCTGAGCTACGGCCCCGTTCCAGTGCAACCCCCTTGGAGATTTTCCCCTTGGGAGGCGACCCCTTAGCGAATGGAGCGCAGGGTGGGAAGGGGGAATTTCGCGCCCGATGAAAATTTCCGGCGGCCGCGTCATTCCCCTTACCTCACCTGCCTTACTGGGTGCCCGCGGGCTGGGCCGCCGCGCCGGGGGTGCCATACTTGGCCTCCCATTCGGCCAGTTCGACGCGATAGGCCTCATAGGCGCGGTAGAAGTTTTCATAGACCTGCGCAAAGGCGGCAAAGCTGCGCTTGGAAAAATCGGGCAGGTCGGCGGCCTTGATGGACGCGCTCTCGCGGCTCATCACCAGCGCGGCATCGCAGAAATGCGTCAGCGTGGGCGGATAGGCGAAGTAATTGTAGACCTGCGTCATATAGGTCTCGCGGGTGCGCACATAGTTCTTGGGGCCATATTTGGCCTTGAAGGTCGCATCCACGCCCGCATTGGCGCGGGCCAGCGGCTTGGCATGGCTTTTCAGGAAGGCGCGGTAGTGGTCGACGATCTCGCCATAGGCCGGGCCGTTGCAGTTGAGCGCGGCGACATTATAGGCCGCGCGCAAATTCCACACCAATTGCGCATCGACCGAATCGACCAGAATCGTGTGCCGCACGCCATCCGCGCCGATCGACGGGATCGCCACATTGCCTGCCGCGCCCAGCGGCGCCTTGGGCCGGGGCGGGATCACGACCACCTTGGGCGGCGGCGGAGGCGGAGGGGGCGGAGGCGGAGGCGGCGGGGGCGGCGCCGCGCAGGCCCCAAGAACGGCGAGACCCAAACCCATCAATGCCAACCGGATACGATTCACCTGCCACCTCATTTCATACACCACGTCCCATAGCGCGGCGCAAAGCGCGCAACGTTTAACCGATACGGGACACAAAGAAAATGCCCGAGGCGCCAAATGGCTCCCCGGGCACGGTAATTCGCCCAATACTCAGGCCGGAATGCGATCAGCCTTAGCGGCGGTCGCCCAGAAAGCTGAGCAGGAACTGGAACATGTTGATAAAGTCGAGATACAGCGTCAGCGCGCCCATGATCGCCACGCGCTCAGCATAGGGCGTACCCGCAACCTGCACATAGCTCTGCTTGAGCTGCTGGGTGTCATAGGCGGTCAGACCGGCAAAGATCAGCACGCCCAGCACCGAGATCGCAAAGCCCATGCCCGGAATGTTGAAGAACATCGAGATCAGCGAGGCGATGATCAGGCCGAACAGACCCATGATCAGGAAGCTGCCCATGCCCGACAGGTTCTTCTTGGTGGTGTAACCCACCAGGCTGAGACCCGCGAAAGAACCGGCGGTGGCAAAGAAGGTCAGCGCGATCGAAGGACCGGTGTAAACCAGGAAAATCGACGACATCGACAGACCCATCGCCACGGCAAAGCCCCAGAAACAGACTTTAAGCGTGCTGCTCTGCATCCGGTTCATGCCCGCGCTCATCGCGAAGACAAAGCCCAGCGGCGCCAGCACGATCAGCCAGCGCAGCGGCGTCACAAACACCTGCGCGGCCAGACCGCTCTGCACGAACAACAGCGCGACGATGCCCGAAAGCATCACGGCCGAAGCCATGTAATTGTAAATCGACAGCATATATTTACGCAGGCCCGTATCGAGGGTGGCTGCGTCAACATACCCAGCATTCATCCTCGAAGACGCGCCAAAGCCCGTCTGAGTGGGCTGGGGGTCATTCCAGATGGCCATGTCATTCACTCCATAAAGCGCCGATCAGCAAAACCTGCGGCGCATAGAGGGAATATCGCCCCTCCGCGCGCGGCTTTCAAGCCGGGTGTGGGGTAAAATTGGTATCAAAGTGTTGCTCTGGGGCAAAAAATGTAAAATTTGTCATGACACCGAAGCATGTATACCTCCGGCGGGCAAAGGGACTCGTCCCTTTGCAATCCCAATTTTGGGGTGGTGGGTGGTTACAAGGGTGTGTTTGGAGGGATTAAAAGCCTGCGGCGCCATTTAATTGCGCCGCAGGCTTTCGATTTCAACCTCGCGTCCGGCACTCAACGCCGAACCCGAAACACAACGCAGACAGTAACGGGAGCGCGAGGGTCGAGACCCTCGCATTCAAACCTTACTTACCACCCGCGCGCGCCATCGCGCCCAATTCCACATTCCGGTCCCGCGCCGCCGTCAGCGTGCCCAGCACCAGCGCGCCCAGCGCATCCCCGGCATCCAGCACCGACAGGCCCGCCAGCGTCGACCCGCCCGGCGAGGACACCCGCCGCGCCAGTTCGCCCGGCCCCACGTCCGATGCCGACGCCAAAGCCGCCGCCCCATCGACCGTCGCCAAGGCGAGACGCAGCGATTGTTCGGGATCCAGCCCCAAGGCCGCCCCGCCCTGCGCCAGCGCGTCGATAAACCGATAGACATAGGCCGGACCGGAACCGGCCAGCGCCGTCACCGCGTCAAACAGGCTCTCATCCACCCATTCGGGCGTCCCCAGCGGCGCCAGCCAGGCCATCACGCATTCGCGCGCCTCATGATCCAACCCCATCGCCGCCACGCCCATCGGCGATTTGCCCAGCGCCGCCGACAGGTTCGGCATCACCCGCACGATCCCCCGCGCATCGGGAAAACGCAGCGACAGGCTGGCCATTTCCACGCCCGCCAGCATCGAAAGCACCACCGTATCGCGCCCGGCCAGCGCCGTCAGCGCGCCCGCCACGCCATCGAGCATCTGCGGCTTCACGCCCAGAATCAGCAGGTCAAACACCCGCCCCTCCGGCAATTCACGCAGCAGTTCAACGCCCTCGGGCGCAGCCGCCAGAAACGGGTCGTAAATGGTGAAACGCTCGGCTTCCACGCCGCCGCGCAGCCAACCGGCCAGCATCGCCCCGCCCATATTGCCGCAGCCGATGAAGAGCACATTGGCAGGCCACATGATCAAGCCTCCCCCGCCGCATCGACCAGCGCGCTGGCCAAAGCGTCCGCCGGGCTTTTGTCGCCCCACAGGATGAATTGAAACGCCGGATAGAACCGGTCGCATTCCTCGACCGCCACCTCGACCAGCATCTGCGCCTGAGACAGGCTGAGCAGTCCATCATCGCCCAGCAGCAGGCCGTGGCGATAAAGCAGCATCGTGTTGTTCGACCAGATATCGAAATGGCCCAGCCAGAGCTGTTCGTTGATCAGGCCCAGCACCTCGAACATCGCAGGACGCTTGTCATCGGGCACGCGGATGTCGGGCAGACAGAGCAATTGCAGAACATTGTCCTCGGCCCGCCACACCGCGCGCAACTGATAGGTGGCCCAACTGCCCTGAACCTCGCCGGTGAGTTCATCGTCGCCGACGAATTCATAGTTCCACCCGCGCGCCTCGAACAATTGCCCGAGCATCTCGACCGGCGCGCAATCCTCATGCCGCCCCAAATCGCCCTCGCCAGTCCTCATCATGCTCATTCCAGTCTCAAGAACCCGATGCGGCGCGCCCCAGATCCCAGCATCAGACAAGGAGCGCGGGAGGCCTAGTGATACGCAACTTGCATGGGACACTCTGCGCCCCAAGCACAAGCCGCGTTTCGATCAAGCCCTGCGCATAACTCCATAAGCCTGTTTACAGCTTGTGGAAAAGGGCTTTTGTCCGACCCGATTTGGAACAGGCGCCATCCCCATTACAGAGAATCCACCACCTGGCCGGCCGGGCTGATCCAGACAAAACTGCCTTCATGACCGGCTTTATGGGCCTTTTCATTAAACGCCTTGGCCGCCGCCTCGGTATCAAACGGCCCGACCAGAACGCGATTGGTGCGCCCCCAATCGGAAACCGATGGCTTTTGGCCTTTAAACAATTCGCCCTCGGTGCGCTGCATCTTGCGCCAGTCATAAAGGATGCGCTCATTGTCGCGCCCCGCCGCGATCTGAACCCAGATGCGGCTGGGATGCTGCGGCACCGCCACCTCTTTGACCTTTTCGGTCTCCCTGGCTTTTTCCACCTTCTCGGTCTTTTCGGCCAGCTTCTTGTCCCGCACCTTCTCCGCCGCCTTCTCCTTGGCGGTCAGCACCACCGGCGCGGGGGTCGGCGTGGCGGCGGGGGTCGGCGCCGGGGCGGGCGCGCTGTGCGCAGGCTGGATCTTGCGAATATCCACCGCGCCGCTGGCGGGTGTGGGCGCGGTCGACGCCTTGCCGAAATCCTCAAACAATTCGGCAAAGCTGGGCTTCTTGCCCGGCGCCTTGCCCGAGGGATTAGGCGCCTTGACCAAGGCGGACTTGACCGGCGCAGGTGCCGGACGACTGGTTGCCTGAATGGTGGGCGCCGAAGCCACAGGCTGCACGACCGGCTGTGAAACGGGTTGGGGCGCTCGCTCCATCACCGCCACCGCCGGGCGCGGCGCGGGGTCCAGATCGCCATCCACGGTTGCCACCTGCGGCGCACGGGCGGCGCTGCGCGAGAGATCGAAATTGGTCACTGCCGCCGGCGTGCTGGCCAAAGGCGCGGCGGCGCGGGTTTCCACCTCGCGCGCGACGGGGCGCACAACCGGACGCAGCGCGGGCGTGGCGGCGGCCAGTTCGACCGGCGCGGCGGGCGTGTCCACCCGCGAAGGCTTGGGTTCGGGCGGCGCAGGCTCGCCGCGCGGCGGCAATTCCTCATTGCCCCGGCGCGAGGCCGACTTGCCCCCCGCCTTGGGCGCGGCCTCGGCCTGCGCCAGACGCGTGCCCAAAGGCTCACCGGCCGGAACCAGCCCCTGATCCACCGCGGCCTGTCCGGCAAAGCTGGGGCGCTTGAGATGCTGGCTGGCGATGTAATCGGCGATGCGGGCATTTTCCTGCCCGATCTGCGAAGGTTGCGGGAAAAAGCCCAGATTGGCCGCCGCCGCCTGCTGCGCCGGGGTCAGCTTGCGCATATAGCGCAGATAGGGCGCCAAGGCGCTGGCCATATCGGGCGGCATGGTCGAATTGGTGATCGCCACCGCCTCTTCCTCGCGCCCCATGATCGCAAAGGCAAAGGCCCGAATGCGCCATGCGCCGCGATCCTGCTTTTGCAGCAAGGGCGCCAGCACGGTTTCGACCGCCCGCCGGTCGCCCATGATGGCAAGGCTCAGCGCCAGACGCCGCGCCGCCTCATCCCCCGCGCCTGCGGCCAACGCCTCGCGGTAATAGCGCTGCGCGGTCACATTGTCGGACACCAGATCATAGGCCAGCCCGCGATCGGCAATCTGCTCGCCGGTCAGCGTCCCGGCCTTGGCCGCATCCTCAAACAGGCCGATGGCGGTCACCGGATCCTGCATGCGCAACCGGGCCGAACCAAGGCTGGCCATCACGCGCGGCTGATAGGGTTGCAGCCGATCAGCGCGGCTGAGGAAACCAATGGCCGCCTGCGTATCACCCAGCGCCAGCGCCGATTCTCCCGCCTGGAGCAAAGCCTCGACATCGCGCGGATTACGGCCCAACCGGGCCAGCGCCGCCGACATCGCGCGGTTGGCGTCCATGCCCTCGCCCTGAACGACGGGGGTTCCGGTCGCGTCCTGCGCCCATGCACCCGGCACAGTCAGCACCGAGGCCCCGGCGAGCAGAACACACGCCAATCCCGCCCGCAGCTTTCGCGGTTCAGGCCAAACTGCGCTCATCTCGCCGCGCCCTATCAACCGGGCAGACAAGGCCCGCCCGGTCCCTTTCATCACTGGTTGTTCTGACGCCCAAGAAAGCGCGGAATGTTGATCGATCCGCCCTCATCGCCGCCATCCTCATTGTCATCGCGGCGGCGGGCCGACAGGTTTGCCATCCGCTCGAACAGCGTGCCCGCCGAACGCGGCGCCGGGGCCGGTGCGGGCGCCTCGGGCACGATCTGACGGCGGCGCGTGGCGGGGGCCTCGTCCTCATCGACCAGACGGCTTGCATCGAGCAGCAATTCGTCGCGTTTGGGTGCGGCCGGAGCCTGGGCCGGATCAACCATATTGCCCAGCGCGCCCAGATCGAGCGGCTCCTGCGCAGGCGCGGGAGCAAAGGACACCGGCTCCTGCACCAGCGGCGAGAAATTCGCCGGTTCGGCAGGCGCGGCCGCCGGGGCGGGCGCCATCGGGGTAAACACCGCAGGCTGTGCGGGCGGCGAATAGGCGGCAGGCTGCGCCGGGGCCTGCGCCACGGGGGCGGGCTGCACCTGAACCGGAACCGCCTGCGGGGCGAAACCGGGCCGGGCCGGGCCGCGCGCGGCCTGAAGGCTGAACGGGCGCGAGGCTTCCTCGGCCTGAGTCGCGGTCTGTTCGATGCCGGTGGCCACCACCGAGACGCGGATCTTGCCCTGAAGATCGGGGTTGAACGCGCTGCCCCAGATGATGTTGGCGTTGGGATCGACCAGTTCGCGAATGTGGTTCGCCGCTTCGTCCACTTCGAGCAGCTTCATATCGTCGCCGCCGATGATCGAGATGATCACGCCCTTCGCGCCCTGCATCGACACGCCGTCGAGCAGCGGGTTGGCGATCGCCTTCTCGGCGGCTTCCAACGCGCGGTTCGGGCCTTCGCCCTCGCCTGTGCCCATCATCGCCTTGCCCATTTCGGCCATCACCGAACGCACGTCGGCAAAGTCGAGGTTGATCAGGCCCGGCATCACCATCAGATCGGTGATCGAGCGCACGCCCTGCTGCAACACTTCATCGGCCAGCTGGAACGCTTCCTTGAAGGTCGTTTCCGCCTTGGCCACCAGGAACAGGTTCTGGTTGGGAATGACGATCAGCGTATCGACATGCTTTTGCAGCTCTTCGATACCGCTTTCGGCGCTGCGCATCCGGCGCGTGCCTTCAAACAGGAACGGCTTGGTCACCACGCCCACGGTCAGCACGCCCTTCTTGCGCGCCGCCTCGGCGATCACGGGGGCCGCGCCGGTGCCGGTGCCGCCGCCCATGCCCGCCGCGATGAACACCATATGCACGCCGTCCAGCAGACGGTCGATCTCGGCCAGCGTTTCCTCAGCCGCCGCGCGGCCCACTTCGGGGCGCGAACCGGCGCCAAGGCCCTGCGTGATGTCGGGGCCCAACTGGATGCGATGCTCGGCGATGGAATTGTTCAACGCCTGAGCGTCGGTGTTGGCCACCACAAAGTCCACACCCTCGATCTCGGCGCGGATCATGTTGGCGATGGCGTTGCCACCGGCGCCGCCGACCCCGATCACCGTGATCCGGGGACGCAGTTCCTCAACGGTGGCCGGGCCAATATTGATGCTCATTGCCTTCTCCTGCCGGGTGCGCAATCCAATTGAAAGGATCGGCACCGTATCCTCCGAAATTGCACATATCCAAGCCGCGAAGCAAAGCGTTTGCGCCATTTGTCCACAGAACTGCGACGTTTTGCGGCGTCATCCTATCAGAAATAGTCGCGCATCGCGTGGAAAAACCGGGTCAGCACGCCCATGCCCGCCCCGGCGCCCCGCCCGCCGCGTGAAGGGCCGATGGTGCGGATGTCCTGCGGGTCGGAAGCGGCATAGAGTGCAAGGCCCGCCAGCGTGGAAAAACCGGGCGTGGCATGGGCCTCGGGCAGGCCCTTGATCAGGCCGCTGGTGGGCCGCCCGATACGCACCGGCCGCCCCAGCGCGCCTTGCGCAAAATCGGCCAGCCCCGCCAGTTCGGCCCCGCCGCCGGTAAAGACCACCTGCGCGCCCTTTACTCCGGAAAAGCCCATCTGCTTCAAAACCTTGGAAATCTCATCCATCAATGTCGAAAGCTGGGCGGTGATGATGCTGATGAGTTCGGCGCGCGGGATGCGATTTTTCTCATCGGCATGGCGCGCCAGTTGGCCGGTGAATTCCTCGCCCGGACCATGGACGGGGATCATCTCGCGATGGTCGGCGGGGCTGGCGATGGCCGAACCGTTGACGCATTTCAAACGCTCGGCCTGAAACCGGCGGATGCCCAGCGCGCCCGCGATGGCATCGGTAATATCGCCCGAACCCATCGGAATCGTGCGCAATTCCAGCAGCATGCCCGCGATATGGACCGAAACCGTCGTCACCTCGCCGCCGAATTCGACCAAGGCCACGCCCAGTTCGCGCTCTTCCTGCGACAGACAGGCCAGCGCGGTCGCCATCGGGCTGGCCACCACCGCCTCGACATCGAGATGCGCGTTCTGCACCGATTCCGTCAGATTGCGCACCGGCGCGCCATCGGCCAGCATCACATGAATATCCACGCCCAGCCGCTCGGCATGCAGCCCCTTGGGGTTGGTCACGCCATGCGCGCCGTCCAGCGTGTAATGCGCCGGGCTGGCATGCAGCACCATCCGTCCCTCGGGCTGGATCACCTCGCGCGCGCCGATCAGCAAGGTCTGGATATCATCCGCCTCGATCCGCCGCCCGCCGATCTCGTTTTCGACATGGGCGATTCTGCTGGCCAGACCCGCGCCCGAACAGCCGACCCAGACGCCCGAAACGCTGGTATTGGCCATTTTCTCGGCCCGCTCGATGGCGTCGCGCACGGCATAGGTGGCCGCGGGCATATCGACGACATAGCCGCGTTTCACCCCCTGCGCCGCGCGATGCGCGCTGCCCAGCACCATCAGGTCGCCGTTTTCCGCCCGCCCCGCGATCAAGGCGGAAATGCGGAAGGAGCCGATATTGACCGCGCCAAACACGCGGGCGATGCGCGGGGCGGGCATCAGTGCCTCTCCCCGGTCTTGGCATGCGGCTTGGCGGTGGTTTTGGCTGCTGGCTTGGCGGGCGTTTTGGCCGTTTCCTTATGGGCCGTTTTCACCGGCTCCTTATGCGCCGCCGGTTTTGCCGCCGCTTTCAGCACCGCTTTGACCGGATCCTTGTGCGTGTCCTTGGCGGCCGGTTTGCCGGGTGCATGGGTCGCCGGTTTGGTCGCAGGCTTGCTGGACGCATGGGCCGCCGGTTTGGCGGCTTCCTTGTGAAGCAACGCCTTGGGCTCGGCCTTGGCCGCAGGCTTTGCGACGGGTTTGGCCGCCTCCTTGGGGGCTTCCCTGGGCGCTTCAGCCTTGGTCGCCACCGCCTTGCTGGCCGCCGCCTTGGTCGCCACCGCCGCCGCCAGCGCCCCTGCCGCCACCGGCGCGCCGCCCGTGGCCAGCGAGGCGCCCGGATTGGCCGGATCCACATCCCCGCGCAGCCGCATATACATCCGGTCGCCTGTGCGCATGTCAAAGGCCAGCACGCGGCCCCCGATCAACTGATTCGTGCCATCCATCCGCGCAAAGGCCTGCAGCGCCTTGGCCCCCGCGTCCACGCCCTCGGGCAAGGCCAGCGTCTGGCCGCTCTTGAAGGTCAGGTTCCAGCGGCGATGGCCGACCCATTCGGCCTCGGCCACCTGACCGCGCAGCGCGGGCGCGGCCTCCAGCAGGCTTTCGAGCGCCGCCATCTGCCCCTCGGCCCCTGCGCCCGCCAGCACCAGCAGGCCGCCGATGCGCGTCTGGCTGATGCCCTGCAATTCATGGCCGGTGGCATCGATCAGCACGAAACTGTCGCTGCCGTCCTCATTATGCTGCTTGAGCACCGCCTGCGCCTTGCGTTCGGTGATGTCGACGATCAGCGTGTCGGGCAATTGCCGCGAAATCCGCGCATCCTCGACCCAGCTCAGCGTCATCAGATCCTGGCGGATGGCCTCAAGGTCGATCCGCGTCATCGACTGGCGCCCCTGCTGGCCCAGCACGCGTTCGTAGACCTTCTGTTCGTTCAGCTTCTTGACGCCGTGGATTTCCACCCGGCGCACCGCAAACCCGGCCTGCGTGGCAAGGCTCGCCGCACGCTGTTCGGCCAGCGAAGGCACGCCCGCCAGCCCCGCCACCACCCAGAGCAGAACCCCCGCCGCAGCCAGAATCAGCACGAGGAAGATCTTGTGAAGCTGCGCCTCGGAAATGGGCAGCATCGCCATCACCTGATCCATCAGCGATCCGGTGCGCGCGCGGGCGGCCTCCACCTTGCGGGCGGATTGGGCCTTGGCGGCCACCTTGCGGGCGCTGGCGCCGCCCCGGCGGATGGTCTGGCTCATGGGTTAAAGCTTTCCGGCGTCCTTCAGGGCTTCTTCAATAATCGCTTCCACCAGGGTTTCGTAATCCATGCCCAGATAGCGCGCCTGTTCGGGCACGAGGGAGAGCGGCGTCATCCCCGGCTGGGTGTTGATTTCGAGCAGATAGAGACCGTCCAGCCCCTTCTCATCGTCCCAGCGGAAATCGCTGCGGCTGGTGCCCTTGCAGCCAAGGATCTGATGCGCGCGCAGCGCCAGTTCCTTGCACTTTTCCGCGATTTCATCAGGGATCTGCGCGGGGCAGACGTGCTCGGTCAAGCCATCGGTATATTTGGCGTCGAAATCATAAAAGCCGGTCTTGGGCTTCAATTCGGTCACGCACAGCGCGCGATTGCCCATCACCGCCGTCGTCAGCTCCAGCCCGCGAATGAAGGGCTCTGCCATCAACTCGTCGAAATGCTGCCACGGCCCTTCGACATCGCGCGCAATCGGATTGCCGTAATTGCCCTCGGTCGTGACGATGGCTACGCCCACGCTGCTGCCCTCGGCGGCGGGTTTCAGCACATAGGGGCGCGGCAGGGGATCGGCCTCATACAATTCGCTGGATTTCACAATCCGCCCGCCCGGCATCGGAATGCCATGCGGCACGAGGAACTGCTTGGTCAATTCCTTGTCAATCGCAATCGCCGAAGTGGTCAGCCCCGAATGGGTATAGGTCAGCCCCAGCAGGTCCATCATCCCCTGCACCGTGCCATCCTCGCCCGGCGTGCCGTGAAGCGCGTTGAACACCACATCGGGCGCGGCGGCGGACAGAACCTGCGCCACATCGCGGCCCATATCCACCCGCGTCACGCGATGCCCGCGCGCTTCCAACGCCTTGGCCACACCCTCGCCGCTCATCAGCGAGACGGGGCGTTCCGACGACCAGCCGCCCATCAGGACCGCGACATGAAGTTTGGGGATGCTCACTTCTTTTCCCGAATTAATTTTGGCCCGCCGCGCAGCATCCAGAATGCCAAAGCGACAAGCGCAAAGTTGACAAGAACATAAGCAAAGGCAGGCAGCCAATCTGAGCGCCCCACTGACTTTGCAACATTGAAATTCTCAAACCCCGCCCAAAGACTGCCCCACAGAACCAGTACCAGAAGACACAGCCCCATGAAGCGAATCCATAGGCGTATGATCACGGCTCGCCAATCCGCTTGATTTCCCATTCCAGGCTGACGCCCGACTGTTCCAAAACCCGGCGCCGCACTTCCTCACCCAGCGCTTCGATGTCCGCGCTGGTAGCCTCGCCGGTGTTGATCAGGAAATTGGTGTGCTTTTCCGACACCTGCGCCCCGCCCAGCGTCAGCCCTCGGCAACCGGCTTTATCGACCAGTTCCCATGCGCGCGCGCCATCGGGGTTCTTGAACGTGCTGCCCCCGGTCTTGCTGCGCAGGGGTTGGCTTGCCTCGCGCGATGCGCTGATGCGGTCCATTTCGGCCTGAATGGCCTGCGCCTCGCCCGGCACACCGCGAAACCGCGCCGCCACCACGATGCAGCCATCGACCAGATCGGAATGGCGATAGGTATAGCCAAGCTCGCTCACCGGCAGGGTCACGATCTCGCCGCTGCGGATCACCACGTCGCAATCGACGAGGATATCCTTGACCTCGCGCCCATAGGCACCGCCGTTCATGCGGACAAAGCCGCCCACGGTGCCGGGGATGCTGCGCAGAAACTCAAGCCCCGCAATCCCGCAATCGCGCGCGGTGCTGGACACAAGGATTCCGCTGGCCCCGCCGCCGCATTCCAGCGTCAGCGGCGCAACCTCTGCTACCCGCGCAAAGGCCTTGCCCAACCGAATCACCACGCCCGGCACCCCGCCATCGCGCACGATCAGGTTAGACCCCAAGCCCAGCGCCATCACTGGCACAGAGGGCGGCAATTGCGCCAGAAAGGCCCGCAGGTCGTCAGTATCCTTGGGCTCGAACAGCCATTGCGCACAGCCGCCGCTTTTGAACCACACCAAGGGGGCCAACGGCGCATTGGCCGTCAGCTTGCCGGAAACCTTGATCTGGCCGACCTCGGAAAACATCAGAGCGCCTTAACCTTGGCAATCGCATCGGCAAGGCCCGCCGCCCATTTGGTGATATCGCCCGCGCCAAGGCACACGACCATATCGCCCGGCTGCACCTGCGCGGCCAGCGCCAGCGCAAGGGGTTCGGCCCCGGCGATGAGATGCGCGCTGCGATGCCCGCGATCCTTGATCCCGGCCACCAGCGCGGCCGAATCAACGCCCTCGATCGGCGCCTCGCCCGCCGGATAGACCGGCGCGGCATAGACAATATCGGCATCGTTAAACGCGGCGGCAAAATCATCCATATGATCGCGCAGGCGCGTGAAGCGATGCGGCTGGACCACGGCGATCACCCGGTTCTGCACCCCTTCACGAGCCGCCGCCAGCACGGCGCGGATTTCGACCGGATGGTGGCCATAGTCGTCGATGATGGTCACGCCATCCACTTCACCCACCTTGGTAAAGCGCCGCTTGACCCCGCCGAATTTGGCGAAACCGGTGCGGATGATCTCCTCCGACACGCCCATTTCCACCGCCACCGCCACAGCGGCCAGCGCGTTCTGGACATTGTGGCGCCCCGGCATCGGCAATTCGATGCCCTCGATCCGGCGGAAGCTGCCGTCGCGCTGGCGCAGCACGGCGGTAAAGCGATTGCCGCCCGGATAGGGGGTCACGCTCTCGCCGCGCACATCGGCCTGGGCGGAAAAGCCATAGGTGATGACCCGGCGGTCGCGCACCTTGGGGATAATCGCCTGCACCACCGGATGGTCGATGCACAGCACCGCCGCGCCATAAAAAGGCACGTTTTCAATAAACTCGACAAAGCTCGACTTCACCCGGTCAAACGAACCGTAATGGTCGAGATGCTCCGGGTCGATGTTGGTGACGACCGCAATCGTGCCGTCCAGCCGCAGGAACGAACCGTCGCTCTCGTCAGCCTCCACCACCATCCAGTCGCTCGCGCCCAGACGCGCATTCGAACCATAGGAATTGATGATCCCGCCGTTGATGACCGTGGGGTCCACCCCGCCCGCATCGAGCAGCGCCGCCACCATCGAGGTGGTCGTCGTCTTGCCATGCGTGCCCGCAATCGCCACGGTGCTTTTCAAGCGCATCAGTTCGGCCAGCATTTCCGCGCGGCGCACCACCGGAATGCGCGCCTCAAGCGCGGCCACCACTTCGGGGTTTTCGCGCTTGACCGCCGTGGAGGTGACGACCACCGCCGCATCGCCGACGTTTTCCGCCGCGTGGCCGATCATCACCTTGATCCCGCGCCGCCGAAGCCCTTCGACCACATAGCTTTCGGCAATGTCCGAGCCTTGCACACTATAGCCCAGATTGGCCATCACCTCGGCAATGCCCGACATGCCGATGCCGCCGATGCCGACAAAGTGAATCGTACCAATATCTGTCGCGACGCCCTTCATTGCGACAGGCCCTTCCAACGCATGTTCAAAACCGACCGGTTCATTGTATTCGCCATTCCTGCGCCAACCCAAATGACGCGTGACAGGGCCTGCCGACAGGGACCCTTCACGCAATCTGCTCCTTGAAACCCGTTTCGGCCGCGTGCCCCACGCGGATCACATCCATCAAGGGGGCCTGCCCAAATCCTTCGACCAGATCGGCCAGATCGGTCGCGGCATGCGGCCGCCCGCAATTCCACGCCGCATGAGCGGCATTGGCCAGCGCCTCGGGGCTCTTGGCAATCGCCTGAATCTGCTTGGCCAATTCGACGGCGGTGAACTTGTCCTGCCGGATCGAACGCGCCCCGCCAGCGGCCACCATCTCGCGCGTGTTGGCGGCCTGATGGTCATCGGTGGCAATGGGCAGCGGGATGAGGATCGCCGGGCGCCCCACCGCCGTCAGCTCGGCAATCGTGCTGGCCCCGGCGCGCCCGATAAACAGATGCGCATCGGCCAGACGTTCGGCCATATTCTCGAAATAGGTGGCAAGGTCGGCGGGAATGTCATGGCCGCGATAGCGTTCGCGCACCGCGTCAATATCCTCCGGGCGGCATTGCTGGATCACCTGAAGCCGCGTACGCAGCGCCGTCGGCAGCATCGCCAAACCGTCAGGCACCACCTCGGAGAGCACCCGCGCCCCTTGCGACCCGCCCGTCACCAGCACGCGCAGCAAGCCGTCCTCGCCAAAGGCCGGGAAGGGTTGATCGCGCAGCTCCAGCACTTCCTCGCGCACCGGATTGCCCACCAGCGCCACCTTGTCGGCATATCTGGCGTCCAGCCGGTCCACTTCGGGGCAAGCCGTGGCAATCGCCTGAACCCGGCCCGCAAGGAAGCGGTTGACCCGCCCCAGCACCGCATTCTGTTCATGGATCACCGCCGGAATGCCCGCCGATGTGGCCGCCAGCAGCGCGGGCAGCGCCGGATAGCCGCCAAAGCCGATCACGCAGGCAGGCGCAAAGCTGTCGAACAGACGCAGCGCCATCGCTCGCCCGGCCCAGATCGCACGCAGGCCCCTGATCCATTGCAGCGGGTTCTTGCCCTGCAGCCGCCCGGCGGGCAGCACATGGGCGGTCAGATAATCGGGCTTGCCCGGAATGGCCGCCCCGCGCTCATCCGTAATCAGCGCCACATGATGGCCGCGCGCGTGCAATTCCGCCGCCAGCGCAAAGGCCGGGATCAGATGCCCCCCGGTCCCCCCGGCGGCCAGCACATAGTGACGCGAAACTCTCGGTTCGTTCTGATGGGTCATTTAAACAGGCTCAGGATCGCAGGATGCCCTTTAGGAGCAAAGGGATCGCGTTTCAGATAGGGGTTGCGCCGCGTGATGGCCAGCAGGAACCCGACATTGAGGCACAGCGCCAGCGTCGAGGAGCCGCCATAGGAGATCAGCGGCAGCGTCATCCCCTTGGACGGGAAAAGTTGCAGATTGACGAGGATGTTGATGAAAGCCTGCCCGCCCAATTGCGCGACCAGCCCGCTGGCCGCCAGCACGGTGAACAGGTCGTCTTCATCCCACAGCCGCAGCAAGACCCGCGCAACCACCGCGAAATAGAGCACCACCACCAAGGCGCACATCAGCAGGCCGAATTCCTCGCCGATCACCGAGAAAATATAGTCGGTGTGCGCCTCGGGCAGGCCCAGCTTCTTGGTGCCCAGCCACAGACCACTGCCCGTCCATCCGCCCGCGACCAGCGTGTGGCGCGCCAGATCCACCTGGTCAAAGGCCGTGCCGCCGCCAAGGAACGCGTCGATGCGGTGACGCCCGTTTTCATAAAAGGCATAGGTCGCGCCCATCAGCGCCACGCCCCCGCCAATGACGCCGATCACCCAGCGCACCGGCAGGCCCGCGATCAGCATCATCACAAACCACACCGCCGCAAACAGCACCGCCGAACCAAAGTCAGGCTGGAGCATCAACAGCGCGCCCACCAGACCCATGATCCCGGTGCAGATCAGCATCACCGGCATGCGCGGATCGCGCAGCCGCCACGAGATGACCCAGGCCAGCGTAATGGCAAAGGCGGGCTTCAAAAATTCCGAAGGCTGCAACGAAATGCCCAGATTGAGCCAGCGCTTGGCGCCATTGACGGTTGTGCCGACAATCGGCACCAGCATCAGCCCCACCATCATCGCCACGCCCAGCACGATGCCGCAGCGCCGCGCCATCTCGCGGTTCATCCGCGAGGCCGCCAGCATCGCCACCAGCCCCAGCAATTGCCAGCGGATATGCTGAACAAAGAAGTGCAGATCATCCAGCTTGACCTTGGCCGTCGAGAGACGCCGCGCGCTGGCCGGACTGGCCGCCGCCACCGCCAGCGTGCCCAGCGCCATCAGCGCCAGCACCAGCACCAGCAGCACCCGGTCGATCTCGCGCCACCACACGATCCAGTCGGTGCGCCGCGTCTTGCGCTGCTTGGCACCGCCGCGCGCGCCCGGAACATAGCGGGCCGGATCTTCATGGGGCAGGGTGGCCATCAACCGTCTCCACCTTCTGGGGCCGTCAAGACCTCGACAATCTGGCGAAACGCCTCACCGCGCGCTTCATAATCGCGAAACTGGTCAAAACTGGCGCAGGCGGGCGAGAGCAGGACGACATCGCCCGGCCCTGCCGCCTCACGCGCCAGACGGATCGCCTCGCACATCATTTCGGCGCGCGCGACCGGCATGTAGGGATCGAGAATTTCGGAAAACCGCTGGCCCGCATCGCCAATTGTATAGGCCGCGGCAATATTGCCGAACCATGGCGCGCATTCGTCCAGATCATCGCCCTTGGGCAATCCGCCGCAGATCCAGTGAATGCGCTTATGCCCGTCAACGGGGGGAAAAGCCGCCAGCGCGGGCGCGGTCGAGGCCGGGTTGGTGGCCTTGGAATCGTTGATGAACAGCACGCCGCCCGCCTGCCCCACCCGCTCCATGCGGTGCGGCAGGCCGACAAAGCTTTTCAGCCCCGCCTCAATCGTGGCATCATCCACCCCCAGTGCCCGCGCGGCGGCCACAGCGGCCTGCGCATTGGCGCGGTTATGCGGGCCCTGCAAGGACGGCCAGTCGGCCTGCGAACCGGGCAGGTCCACCCCGTCGATGAACTGGAACGGCTGGGCCTCGGGCGCGAAACGCAGGATGTCATCCTCCATCTCGGCGGCATAATCGATGATCGCCAGATGGCCCATCGCCTGCATCCCGAACAGACGCGCCTTGGAGGCGACATAGCCCGCATAGCCTTCGTAGCGATCCAGATGGTCAGGCGAGAGGTTGAGGCACATCGCCACCTCGCAATCGAGGCTCTGCGTCAGGTCGATCTGATAGGAGGACAGTTCGAGGACATAGACACCGCCAGACGGGAGCGCCTCCTGCCCCAAAATCGGCAGGCCGATATTGCCCCCCATCAGCACCGGCACACCCGCCACTTCAAACAGATGGCGCGTCAGGGCGGTGGTGGTCGATTTGCCATTGGTGCCGGTGATGCCCACCACCTTGTGCGCGGGCAGCCATGCGCGGCATTGCGCAAACAATTCGATGTCGCAGATGAGCGGCGCCCCGCCCGCGCGGGCCGCGTCCGCGATCGGATGGCGGTTGATCGGCACGCCGGGCGAAACCACAACCCCGTCATAGCCCTTGAGATCGGCCGCAACCGGATCGGCAAAACTCAACCGCCCTTCGGCAACCGCCGTCGCATGAGCAGCGGCGGCGGCCGCGCGCGGCTCCTCCTTGGCGTCCCACGCCATCACGGCCGCCCCGCCCGCCAACAGCGAGGCCAAAGCCGCCTGCCCGCTGCGCGCCAGGCCCAGCAAGGCATAGCGTTTGCCCGCAAAGGCCCCGGTCGAGGCGGGCGCGGTAATCATCGCACCTTCAGCGTCGAAAGGCCGATCAGCGCCAGCACGATCGACACGATCCAGAAGCGGATCACCACGGTGGGCTCGGCCCAGCCCTTCTGCTCAAAGTGGTGGTGGATCGGCGCCATGCGGAAAACCCTTTTGCCGGTGCGCTTGTACCAGAACACCTGCACGATCACCGACACCGCCTCCAGCACAAACAGGCCGCCCACGATGCCCAGCACGATCTCGTGATGGCTGGCCACGGCAATCGCGCCCAAGGCCCCGCCCAGCGCCAACGACCCGGTGTCGCCCATGAACACGGCGGCAGGCGGCGCATTGAACCACAGGAAAGCCAACCCGCCCCCCATGATCGCGGCGCAGAAAATCGCCAGATCGCCCGCGCGCGGCACATGGGGAATGCCCAGATATCCGGCATAGTCAACGCGCCCCACCAGATAGGCGATGATCGCAAACGTGCCCGCCGCGATGATCACCGGCATCGTTGCCAAACCGTCCAAACCGTCGGTCAGATTGACCGCATTGCCCGCGCCCACGATGACAAAGGCGGAAAACAGGAAATAGATCGGCCCCAGCGGCACATAGACCTTGCTGAAAAAGGGCAGATAGAGATCGGTCTTGCCGATATGGGCGACCATGATCCAGCTGGCCACGCCCGCGACAAGGAATTCCCCGATCAGGCGCGCCTTGCTCGAAACACCCGCGGTCGAACGCTTCTTGACCTTGTCATAGTCGTCAAGAAACCCGATCAGGCCAAAGCCCGCCGTCACCGCGATGCACGCCCAGACCAGCGGATTGGACAGGTCCATCCACAGGAACACCGAACCCATCAGCGCGATCAGGATCATCAACCCGCCCATCGTGGGCGTGCCGCGCTTGGCCAGATGGGTCTTGGGCCCGTCCTCGCGGATCGGCTGGCCCTTGCCCTGCTTCATGCGCAGCATGTCGATAAAGCGCGGCCCGATCACCAGCCCGATCAGCAGCGCCGTTGCCAGAGCCGCGCCCGCGCGAAAGGTCTGATAGCGGATCAGGTTGGCCAGACCCGGAAAATGAAACCATTGGGCAAGCAGATAGAGCATGGCGACCCGTCAATTCGTGGTTTGGCAAAGGGTGGCGACCAGCGACCCCAGCCCCACCGAGTTAGATCCCTTTACAAGCACCGCATCGCCCTGTGCCAACCCAAAGTCGGCCAGAGCCTTTCCGGCCTCTTGCGCATTGCTGCAATGGGCGAAGGGGATGGGCTTGCCAAGCGCGTCGGGGCCGGATTTCCCCAGTTCCTGCGCCAAAGCGGCCATTTCATCGCCCACCAGCACCGCAAAATCGACTTTGGCCGCCGCAATCGGTTCGGCCAATGCGGCATGGAGCGCCGGGCCGAAATCGCCCAGTTCCTTCATCGCGCCCAGCACCGCGATCCGCCGCTTGGCCGGTTCGCCCGCCAGGACCGAGAGCGAAGCGCGCATCGAGGCCGGATTGGCATTATAGCTTTCATCGATCAGCAGCGCCTTGCCGCCATCGGCCAGCTCGATCCCGCTGCGCATGCCGCGCCCGGCCAGCCCCTGCATCTCGGCCAGCGCAAGGCCCGTCGCGCCCAGATCGCCGCCCACCGCGCGCACCGCCGCCACCACGGCCAGCGAGTTCATCACCCAATGATCGCCCGGCATCGAAACCGAATAGCACAGCCGCGAATCGCCCAGATCCACCGTCACCAGCGTTCCGCCCAACATGCCCGACAAGGCATCGAGCAGGCGGATATCGGCATGGGCCGCGCGGCCATAGGACATCACCTGCGCCCCGCAGGCGACGGCGGCGGCGCGCAGGCGTTCGTAATGGGGAATATCGGCCGGGATGATGGCGATCCCGCCCTCATGATCCTCAAACCCTTGCAGACCTTCGAAAATCTCGGCCTTGGCGTCGGCAATCGCCTCCTCGCTGCCCAGATTTTCGATATGGGCGGGGGCAATCGTCGTGATCACCGCCACATGCGGACGGGCCAGCGCCGTCAGATCGCGGATCTCGCCCGCGTGGTTCATGCCCATTTCGAAAATGCCGTAGAGCGTGCGCTGGGGCATGCGCGTCATGCTCAAAGGCACGCCGACATGGTTGTTATAACTTTTGACGCTGCGATGGGCGCGGCCATGGCTGGAACGCTCCAGCGCGGCAAAGATCGCCTCCTTGACGCTGGTCTTGCCCACCGAACCGGTCACGCCGATCACCCGCGCCTCGGGCAAAATCCGCTCACGCGCCGCCCGCGCCAGCGCCTGAAGCGCGGCAAAGCTGTCCTTGACCAGCACATGAGGCCGATCAATCGGCTGCTCCACCACAGCGGCCACCGCGCCCAGTTCGAACGCCTTGTCGAGAAACTTGTGCCCGTCCATCGCCTCGCCGCGCATGGCAAAGAACAGGCCGCCTTCCACGATCTCGCGCGAATCGGTGGCGACATTGGAAATCTGCGCCTCGCCAAAGGCCGTGCCGCCCGTGGCCGCCGCCACTTGCGCCAGAGTCCAGAGCGCCAAAGGCTGTCCGTCCTCCGCCGTCACCGGCCAATCCCGCAGTTTCGCTTTTGCCGCCATTATACTTTCTCCCCGGCCGCTTCACGCGCCACGGTCACATCATCAAAAGGCAGGACACGCGCATCAGGCCCGCGCCCGACAATCTGTCCCTGCTCATGCCCTTTGCCCGCGATGAGCAGGATGTCATCCCTTTTTGCCTGCGCTGTCCCCTGAAATATTGCCTCGCGCCGGTCGCCGATCTCGATCAGGCGGTCCGGCGCCCCCGCGATCACCGCCGCGCGGATGGCGGCGGGATCCTCGCCGCGCGGGTTGTCGTCGGTGACGATGGCGATGTCGGCCTGCGCCCCGGCGATGGCGCCCATCGGCGCGCGCTTGCCCGTATCGCGGTCGCCGCCTGCGCCAAACACCACGATCAGCCGCCCCTTGGTATGCGGACGCAGCGCGGCAATCGCAGCCTCCAGCGCATCGGGCGTATGGGCATAATCGACATAGGCCGGCGCGCCCGCCGCATTGATCGCCGCGCGCTCCAGCCGCCCGCGCACCGGGGCCAGACGGCCCAGCGCATCGAACACCTGCGCCGCGTTCAACCCGCTGGCCAAAGCCAGTCCGGCCGCCACCAGCGCATTGGCCGCCTGATAGGCCCCGATCAGCGGCAGGTTGATCCGGCGCTCGACACCTTCATGGACGACCGTCAACACCTGCCCCAACGGCCCCGGCTCGCGGCCCAGCAGGCGGATCGTCTCGCCGCCCGCGCCCACCGTGATCAACCGCAGACCGCGCGCGCGCACATGCTTGATGGCCCGCGCGCTCCACGCATCATCGGTCCAGACCACCGCCGATCCGCCATCGACCACCACCTCGTCGAACAGGCGCATCTTGGCGGCGAAATAGTCCTCCATCGTCGCGTGATAATCGAGATGGTCGCGGCTCAGGTTGGTAAAGGCCCCCGCCATCACGCGCGGCCCCTCGCTGCGATATTGCGACAGACCGTGGCTCGACGCCTCATAGGCGACATGGCTCACGCCTTCGCGCGCAAGGCCCGCCAGATTGGCCAGAAAGGTCACGATGTCGGGCGTGGTCAGGCCGGTATAGGTCGTCTCATCGGCGGTGGTGATGCCCAGCGTGCCGATGCTGGCCGCGCTGTGCCCGGCCATGCGCCAGATTTGGCGCAGCATTTCCACGGTGCTGGTCTTGCCATTGGTGCCCGTCACGGCCACCAGCGTTTCGGGCAGCGGGGCATAAAATGGCGCGGCCAGACGCGCAAAGGCCCGGCGCGGATTGTCGGAAACAAGCGCCAGCGCGCCCGCCGCCTCAATCGCCGCGCGCGCCTCGGGCCGGGCCACAACCGCCACCGCACCCGCCTTGACCGCCTGCGCGATAAAATCCTCGCCATTGACCGTGGCGCCCACGAAAGCACCGAACACATTGCCCGGCGCCACCTTGCGATTATCAATGGCAAACCCGGTGACATCCATGTCGACGGCACCAACGCCCCATCCGGTGACATCCATGTCACCGGCACCAACGCCAAAGCCGGTGACGTCAATGTCACCGGCTTGCACCTTGTTTCCACCCTGGATCAGGTCGGATAGTTTCATTCGCCATCTCCATTGGCGATCAGCGGGGCAATGTCGCTGATATCAATGTCGCGCGTGGCGTCCGGCATCACCCCCAGCAGCGGCCCGATGCGCGGGATCACCCGGCCCACGATGGGCGCGGCATTCCATGCGGCGGTACGCTGGAAACTGGTGGCGGCATTGGCCTTGGGTTGGTCCAGCGTGGCGATCACGACATAGCGCGGGCGATCCATCGGAAATGCCGAGGCAAAGGTGGCCACCACGCGGTCGTGGTGATAGCCCTGCGCATCGCCGATTTCGGCCGTACCGGTCTTGCCGCCCACGCGGTATCCCACCGCATTGGCACTGCGCCCGGTGCCGACATCCACGATCGAGCGCAGCAATTGCCGCATGCGCGCGCTGGTCGAGGCCTGCCACACGCGGCGACCGGCGGGGGCCTGACCGGGCGCGATCTTTTGCAGCGTGGCCGGGCGCCAGATCCCGCCATTGACCATCGCGGCATAGGCGCTGGCCAGATGCAGCGGGGTGATCGAGAAACCATGGCCATAGGAGGCCGTCACCGTGGTCACGCGCGACCACACACCGTTGCGGTCGCCACGCGGCCAGCTTGGGCGGCCGCGAGCGGGCAGCTCGATATAGGGCCGCTCGTTAAAGCCCAGCGCCTTGAGCGTGGTCTGCATCTTTTGCGCGCCCAACTGGTCGCCCACCTGCGCCAGCACGATGTTTGACGAATGGATCAGCGCCTCGATGATGTTCAGGCTGGCGCCGTAATTCTCGTGGTCATGCACAGTGATCCCGGCGATTTCCAGCGGATGGTCGGCCGGATAGCGCCGCGCCAGATTGGTGATGATGCCCGCATCGATCGCGCTGGCCACAGTGATCGGCTTCATCACGCTGCCCAACTCATAGGTCTGGTTGGTGGCGCGGTTGAAGATGTTGGCCTGTTTGGTCGGATCGCTGTCGGAAATATCCTGCGGGCGCAGGGCGTTGGGGTTGAAGCTGGGCAGCGAGGCCAACGCCATCACTTCGCCCGTGTCCACATCCATCACGATGCCCGCCGCGCCCTTGGCCTGCGCGCGGGTCATGCCCCACATCAATTCATCCTCCAGCGCGCCCTGAACCCGCGCGTCGATCGAGAGCACCGCAGGCGCCCCGCGCGTGGCCGGATCGGTCAACTGCTTTTGAAACACCGCCTCCATGCCGACCTGGCCCAGCCCCTTGCTGTCGACATAGCCCAGAATATGGGCCGCCATCGTGCCCTGGGGATAGTAACGCTCGGCCTCACGCGGGAATTCCAGCGCCGGTTCGCCCAGCGCGTGGATGCGGTTGGCCTCTTCGGGCAGGATGCGGCGGCGCAGATAGCCCGCCTTGCCCGAGGCGAGGCGGCGGGTCAGTTCCTCGACATCCTCATCGGGAAAAATCTTGACCAGCGCGGCGGCCAGATCGGCGGGCGAGCGCACCAGCGGCGCGCCCTCGCCCATCGCGCGCGGATTGTACCACAGCGCATAGGCGGGAAAGGCGCGCGCCAGCGGCACGCCGTTGCGGTCGAGAATGTCGCCGCGATCGGGCAGGCCCGCCACGCCCTCGCCGCCCGGACGGCCCGGATCGGACAGGCCCAGATGCGCAATGCGCAACAGCGCGAGCAGCAGCAGCATGGCAAATCCCACCAGCACCCAGAGCGCGCGAAACCGCGCCTGCGCCAGCGCAAGGGCCCGCACATTCTTGAGCACACGCGCTTTTTCCGCGCCTTGCCCCTGCAAAGTGACGCCCTTATCCACCATTCCCGCCGTCAAAGTGTTCATTCGCGATGCCCCGCATTTTGCCCCGCCCGCCCCGAAAAGCGCGCCAGATGCTCGGAGATATCTTCGGATTTCTTGGTCTTCTTGGCCGCAGGCTCACTCTTGGCGCCCATGCCCAGCACGGCAAAGGGCGAAGAGGGCTTGGCCTCGACCGCCATCATCGTGCGCACCGAGGCATTGACCGCATCGGCCGAGGCCACGCGGATCGGATCGGGCGCATCGGGCGAGCGCGGCTTGCCCAGCGCTGCCAACTGGCGCTCGCTTTCCAGATATTGCCCGACCGTGGGCGCGCTATAGCCAAAGTCCACATCGTTGAAGGCTTTGAGCTGCTGCTGGCTGGCGCGGGTTTCAAACTCGGTTTCGAGGAACAGCTTTTCCTGCTTCAACTGCGCGATCTGTCGCTCGGCCAGACGCACCTGACTTTTCACCGCATTGACGCGAAACGTCAGCGCCAGCGTCAGGGCAAGGCAAATCACCAGGGACATGCCCCAGCCGATCGTATGCATGCGATCACGGGTCAGATTCACGGGCGCCTCCGGGCGACAGCAGGACGGGCGGGAACATCGGTGCGCGTGGCAAAGCGCAAGGTGGCCGAGCGCGCGCGCGGGTTGCGGGTCAATTCCACCTCGCCCGCGCGGATCGCTTTGGAAATATGGCTGTAGACGGCCGGAGCCGCGCTTGCGGCGACCGGCATATAGCGCGAGGTGGCGGTGGCCACGCCGCTGGCGTCCTTGAAGAACTGCTTGACGATGCGGTCCTCAAGGCTGTGAAAGCTGACGATGGCCAGACGCCCGCCGGGGCTGAGCAGGCTCTCGGCGGTGGCCAGCAAAGCCTCCAGTTCGCCCAGCTCGTCGTTCACATGGATGCGGATCGCCTGAAAGCTGCGCGTGGCCGGGTCTTTGGGCGCCCCCGGCTTATAGCCCAGCGCGCGGCGCACCACATGGGCCAGTTGGCCCGTGGTTTCCAGCGGGCGCGCGGCAACAATCGCGCGGGCGATCCGGCGCGACTGACGCTCCTCGGCGTAATTATACAGGACGTTGGCGATCTCTTCCTCGGCTGCCTCGTTGCAGAAATCGGCCGCGCTCGGCCCTTCCTGCGACATACGCATGTCGAGCGGCCCATCGCTGGAAAAGGCAAAGCCGCGGCCCTGCTGATCCAGTTGCATCGAGGACACGCCAATATCGGCCACCAGACCGTCAATCGCGCGCACGCCCGCCTGCGTCAGCGCATCGCCCACTTCCGAAAAGCGGCGCGGATGTAGGATCAGGCGGTCATACCCTGCGCCCCACTCGCGCGCGGCGGCAATCGCATCGGGGTCGCGGTCAAAGGCATGGACCGTGGCCCCCGCATCCAGCAACGCGCGCGTATAGCCGCCCGCACCCAGCGTGGCATCGACGATGACCTTGCCCGAAAAATCAAGCAAGCCTGCAGGATCCAGCGCGCCGATCACCTCGTCCAGCAGCACGGGAATATGCGGGGCGTCATGCGGGATCGCGGCCAAAAGGCTGGTGGGCAGGCTCATTTGCGCGCCCTCCCGCCCGCTGCGGCCAGATAGCTCTCGCAGCTTGCCTTGGGCCCGATCCATTCATCGCCCGTCATCGCCATCAGCACCTCGGGCGACCACAGCGTGAAATAGTCCATCGTGCCGTGGATATAGAGGCCGTCCGTGATCGTGGCCTGGGCGCGCATATGCGCGGGCAGGATGAAGCGGCCCGAATTGTCAAAGGCCACACGCGTCAGATTGCCGAAAACCAGCGCATCGCGTGCCCGGGTAGAGGGGCGACCGGCGGCCACATCGGCGGCGTGTTTCACACGGATTTCCTCGGCAAGCTGGGTTTTATAGGACGTGCCGCAGGCGAACAGGCAGGGCCATTCCTCGTGCTTGGCCACCAGCATCTCGTTGATGTTGTCGCTGGCCTCGGCCACGATCTTGCGGATGTCGGCGGGCAGGACAAAGCGCTCCTTGTCGCCCTTCGGCGAGAAGCCCTGACCCATATAAATGACCGGGAAACCAGTCACCCCACCCACTACCTTTGCGAAGAAAGCCCCACCGGTCGGACAAAGCTTCGCCGATTGCCGCAGCACGATGGCCACGCCAAACCCCCGCATAAGGACGGCTGAAACTCTACCCGATGATCATGTTCTATCGCGGAGTTTGCGGGCGGGAAAGGGACTTTACGGGAAATTCTGCCACTTTGTGGAAAAGAATGAAAATATGCTTATTTTTTAGTATCTTGGTCAAATCGCAGCTTGCCGCCTTGGTTACCATTTTATTACCGCAACCCCTAAGAATCGCCGCCAATCCGGCAAAAGACGCGATGCCGAGGCGCCCGTTTGCATGCCCTTCCCGCCGATTCCCGCGAGCGCAGATTCGCAAATCCGGCGTGATTCTCGATATTGCGTGCGATTGCTGCGCCAAAGCGCCGAGATGGTGGCGCAATATCCCGCATCCGGCCGCTTTCCCCGCCATGGGCAGCCATTCCCGCAAGTGGCAGCATTTCCCGCAGGTGGCAGGTTTTCCCGCGTCATCTACCGCGCGGGCGCGCGATCGCTCAGGCCAAGGCGGCCATCAATGCGGCGCGGCCGGGGTCACGCGGGTGGCCGGGCCATCCTGCGTCTTGCCCGCATCGGGCGAGGGAATGACGCCGATATCGGCCAAGGGATCGCTGCTGCCCCCCGCGCTGGTGCTGGCCTGCGCGCTGGCGGCGGCGGCATCGTTGCGCCGCGCATTGTCCATGATGATATTGGCCAGCCCCACCAGCAGCAGCATCAGCGACAGGCCGAACAGGCCCACCTGCAGGCGCTGCACCATCTGCGCGCGGATTTCGCGCGGGGTGCGCTCAAATTCCGAGGTGGCCGGATCGGTGGGGCTGGAAATCTCCGTCATCGCGGCGATCTTACTCCATCATGCCAGCCAAGGAAAGACCGGCAGCCCCTTCGATTCGAGCCATGCCTTGTTATAGAGCGTCGAGAGATAGCGCAGCCCGGTGTCGCACAGGATCGTGGCGACGCGCACATCCTTCTTGCCCTGCGCCACCAATTGCCGCCCCAGCGCCACCGCGCCCGCGACATTGATCCCGCTCGACAGGCCCAGCGCGAGGCCCTCTTCGGCCAGCAGGCGGCGAACCCATTCGATCCCTTCGGCATCCGACATGCGGAATTGCGTGTCGATCGGCGCGCCGTCCAGATTGGCGGTGATCCGCCCCTGCCCGATGCCCTCGGCCACGCTGCTGCCCTCGGCCTTCAACTCGCCATGGGCGTAATAGTTGTAGAGCGCCGCGCCATAGGGATCAGTCAGCGCGATGGTGATGTTTTCATCAAACGCCTTCAGCCCCAGCCCGACGCCCGCCAGCGTACCGCCGGTCCCCGCGGCGCAGGTGAAACCGTCGAGCCGCCCTTCCATCTGCGCCCAGATTTCGGGCGCGGTCGATTCGATATGAGCCTTGCGGTTGGCGGTGTTGTCGAACTGGTTGGCCCAGATCGCGCCCTCCGTCTCCTCGGCCAGACGGCGCGAGGTATGCACGAAATGGCCCGGATTGCTGAAAGGCGCGGCCGGCACCAGCACCAGTTCGGCCCGCAGCGCGCGCAAAGTGTCCATCTTCTCGCGGCTTTGCGTTTCGGGCATGACGATGATCGTCTTGTAGCCCAGCGCATTGGCCACCAGCGCGATGCCGATGCCGGTGTTGCCCGCCGTGCCTTCGACAATCGTGCCGCCCGGCTTGAGCGCGCCCGAGCTTTCCGCATCGCGGATGATCCACAGGGCGGCGCGATCCTTCACGCTCTGGCCCGGATTGGCAAATTCGCATTTGCCCCAGATTTCGCAACCCGCCGCCTCGCTTGGCCCTTTGAGCAGGACCATCGGGGTGTTGCCAATCAGATCGAGGGTGTTTTGATAAACAGGCGCTTTCGTCATGGCGCCCTAGGTAGGGGGGCCTTGGCCAACGCGCAATGCATTTGCGCAAGGCACCCCTAAAGTCAGGCTATTGGTCCCGCGCAGGAAACCCCGCGCAGGCCCAAAAGATCAGTCCGCCTCGGCAATCGTCACGCGCATGCCGTCGATGGCATCGGTCACGGGCAACTGGCACGACAGGCGCGAGTTGCCATCGCGGTGATCGCTGCTGTCGAGCAGGTCGTCTTCGTCGGCGCTGATCGCGGGCAGCTTGTCGGCAAAGGCCGGGTCGATATGCACATGGCACGTCGCGCAGGAGCAGCAGCCCCCGCACAGCGCCAGCAGATCGTCAAAACCCGCATCGCGAATCACTTCCATCACCGTGCGGCCGGTCTGGGCCTCGACTTCCTTTTCTTCACCCGCAGTATTGACGATCACCAGCTTCGGCATATCAAGTCCCTCTGTATGATGCGCAGTTGTATGAGGCGCAGTTAGATGGAGCGCGGGGCAACCGGCGCTTGGGCATGGCTGCTATCGGCAAGCCGCAGCTTTGGCAACAGGCCGAATTGCGCAAAATTTTGTCATTTCCATTCACGAAACGGACGATCATGGGACTTTCGGCGCAAGCGATTGAAATGGGGCTCAATGCCATTGCGCAGACCGCGCCGGGCATTGCCAATGCGCTGGGGCGCGTGGGCTATCCCGAGCCGCGCATCCGCGCGCGCGGCCATGCCACCATGCTGCGCACCATCGTGGGGCAACAGGTTTCGGTGGCCGCCGCCTCGTCCATGTGGGCCAAAATGGTGGGCGTCGTGGGCGAGGAGGCCGACCCCGCCGCGCTGATCGCCGCCGACTTTGACACTTTGCGCGCCTGCGGCCTCTCGCGCCAGAAACAGGCCTATGCGCGCTCGCTGTGCGAAATGGTGCTGGCGGACGAACTCGACTTCACCGCCCTGCCCGCCGATGACGAGGAAGCCATTGCGCTGCTCACCCGCATCAAGGGCATCGGGCGATGGTCCGCCGAAATCTACCTCCTGTTTGCCGAAGGGCGACCCGACATCTGGCCCGCAGGCGACCTTGCGGTCCAGATCGGGCTGGGCAAACTGCTGGGATTGCCCGAGCGGCCCAGCGAGAAGCAGACGCGGGCCTTGGCCGAAGCATGGCGGCCGCACCGGGGCGCGGCGGCGATCTTTACGTGGCATTGTTATAACAATGCGGCGTTGTGAGGGAGTTACAAGATGGGAAGTTTAGATGCGAGGGACTCGTCCCTCGCGCTCCCATTACTGTATATGTTGCGCGCTGGGTTCGGCGTTTGGTGTCGGACGCGCCGTCTGCATTTTTAATGCCTGCGGCGCCAAACCGGATGACCTCCCCGCGCCGCAGGCTTTCATTCCCCACAACACCACCCCGCCAACGTCACGCCCCCCATTAACGGGATTGCAAAGGGCCCCCGCCCTTTGCCCGCCGGAGGCGTTTCAAACCCGGCCTAAGGCAAAACCTTCTTCTTGGCAGCCCCCCCACTTTTCCCTATCGCCCGATCATGCCATCCAAAGCCCTCACCGCCACTGACCTGTGCTGCCGCCGCGGCGACCGCTGGCTGTTTTCGGGCCTTTCGCTCTCGCTCTCGCGGGGCGAGGCGCTGCATATTCTCGGCCCCAACGGCTTGGGCAAATCCAGCCTGATGCGGATGCTCGCGGGCCTTTTGCCGCCCAGCCCCGATCCGGTCAGCGGCATCACCGGCACGATCGCGTGGGACGGCCCGCTGGCCCTGATGGACGAGCGCCACGGCCTCGATCTGGGCCAGCCATTGGGCGCGGCGCTGGCGTTTTGGGCGCGGGTCGATGGGCCGGTGCCGGATGAGGCGATCACCGGGCTGGGTCTGGCCAATCTGCTCGATGTGCCGGTACGCTATCTTTCCACCGGCCAGAAAAAGCGCGCCGCCCTTGCCCGCCTGATCGGCCAGAACGCGCCCAACTGGCTGCTGGACGAGCCTTTGAACGGCCTCGATGTCGCCGCCTGCGCTATGGTCGAGCGCATGGTGGCGCGCCACTGCGCGGGCGGCGGCGCCTGCATCATCGCCTCGCACCAGCCGTTGGACGTCCCCGGCCTCACCCGCCTCGACCTTGCCGAGTACGCGCTGTGAAGGGCGCCGCACTCCTCGCCATCCTGCGCCGCGACCTGCGCCTGCTTTTGCTGGGAAGCGGGGGCGGCGGCGGCATAATGCTGCCGATCCTGTTCTTCCTCGCGGTCGCGATCATCTTCCCCTTCGCCGTCGGGCCTGACCCCAAACTCCTGGCCCGCGTGGGTGGAGGCGTGATCTGGCTGGCCGCGCTGCTGGCCGCGATCCTCCCCCTCGACCGCCTCATCGAACCCGACCGCGAGGCGGGCCTGTTCGAGCAATGGGCGCTGCGCGGCATCTCCGAAGAAGTCATCGTCGCCCTGCGCCTCCTCGCTCACTGGCTCTCCTTCGCCCCGCCGCTCATGCTGGCCACATTGCCCGCCGCCGCGCTTTTGGGCCTCGACGGACGCGCCATAGTGCTGGTCGAACTCGGCCTCCTCGCCGGAACCCCCGGCCTCGCCGCCGTGGGCGTGGCGGTGGCCACCATCACCGCAGGGTTGAAAGGCGGCGCGGCGCTGGCGGGCCTTTTGTTCATACCCCTGTGCGTCCCGATCCTCATCTTCGGCGCAGGCACCCTGGCCATCGGCGGCGAAAGCGGTTTGGCGCTGGCGGGCGCGGCGAGTCTGGTGCTGGTGGCTTTGACGCCTTTCGCGGGCGCGGCTGCGTTGCGGGCTGGGAGGTAGAAGTTTGCCTCCGGCGGACAAAGGGCGGGGGCCCTTTGCAATCCCGTTACTTTTCATATTGCACTGTCGATCAACGGCGGTGAGAAGAACGTCGGTCATCAGTCGAAACGGTGAAAGTTAATCACCCTATGAAGAATATCGATGTATTTTTTACAACCGCCCTCTGGGATGAATATTTAAAAGTCATTCAGAGCGACATTAGCCATGCCGAAGAAAAATTGAAAGGCAAGGTCGAAGTTGACGACAACTGTTCTATTTGCGCCATTACTATATGCCTGCTCAGCATGTCTGACGACATCAAGAAGGACAGAGCATATTGCAGAAGGATGGAAAGCTTGGTGCCCTGGCAATTGGATACGACCAATGGGAAGCAAATGTACAACCTAGGAATTGCACTGGCCATACCAGCCAATTTATTCCTGGATTACAATAAAACCAGCTTTGCCAATTATTGCAAAAAGGAATTTATCGAAAAATCTTATTTATGGAAGAAAAAAGGCGTCGAGAAATTTGACAAAATTTCTGTTTCAGAGATAGTTTTTAATAATATTTTCTCATAAAGCCTACACTCCACCACCCTCGCGCCACCCCATTATCGGGATTGCAAAGGGCCCCCGCCCTTTGCCCGCCGGAGGCAAAACTTAAACCAAAATCAAAACCGCCCCGGCCCAAACACCCCCGGATCGACCTCACCCGCTTCCTGCCCCAGCAACAGCCGCGCCGCCATCTCCGCCGCCGCAGGGGCCGTCTGGATGCCAAAGCCCCCCTGCCCCGCGCACCAGAAGAAGCCCGACACCGCCACATCCCAGCCGTACACCGGCAACCGATCCGGCGCGAAACTGCGCAGGCCCGCCCAGCGATGCTCGACCGCCTCAACGCGCCAGTCTACCACGCCTTCAAAGCGATCAATCGCCACGGCCACATCAATTTCCTCGGGCGCAACATCGCAGGGCGGCACGGGCGTCTCATCGTGCGGGGTCAGCCAAAGCCGCCCGCCCTCGGGCTTGAAATAGAACGTGCCGGCGATGTCCATCACCAGCGGCATGTCGCCCTGCGCCTCCGGGGAAACGCGGATTTGCGCCATGGTCCGCCTTAACGGCTGGATGCCCACGGGCCGCGCCCCGGCCATCGCGGCCACTTCGTCGGCCCATGCGCCCGCCGCATTGACCAGCACCCGTGCGCCGATCTCGCGCCCATCCTCAAGGGTCAGCGCCCAATCATCCCCCCGCCGGGCCTCGGCCAGCCGCGCGCGGGTCCACACCTCACCCCCACCACGCCGAAAGGCCGAAAGGTAATGCTGATGCAGCCCCGCCACGTCGATGTCGCGGCATGACGGCTCGGCCAACCCGGCCACCCATTGCGGGTCGAGGCCGGGCACCTGCGCCTCCATCGCGGCGCGGTCCTGCGCGGGCAGATCGACGCCGACGCCGGTAAATTCCTGCGCAAAGACGTGCAATTCAGGCAAATCCTGCGCCCGCGCCAGATGCAGCCCGCCGCGCGGATGCAGAAAGCCCAGCTCCTCCAGCACCGGCCCGGAGGCCAGCGTCAAAGGCTGGACCTGCGGCCCGCCATAGGTTTCCTGCCAGAAGGCCGCGCTGCGCCCGGTGGAATGGTATCCGGGGCGGTCCTCACCCTCCAGCATGACCACCGACCCCGCGCCCCGCGCCATCAGATGCGCGCCCAGCGAGGCGCCCGCCATCCCGGCGCCCACGATTGCTATATCAAACCTCTGGCTCATCGCCCGACCCAAGCCGCTCAGAGCGCGCGGGTCAAGCCCGACCTGACGGGCAACGCCACATGCTCGCTCAGAAACGCCTCGATCCGCGCCATGGCGGGCGCACGCACCGCGTCCACCTCGCGCAGGATTTCATGGGCGGCCTCGGGGCCAAAGCTCATGATCTCGCCATGGGGCAAACGCTGCGCCGCCTTCAGATTGGCGCGGTGGCACACCAGCCCGTCGGCGGCGGTCGAGAGAATCAGCACCGGCGTCTGCACAGCCTCCAGCACGCCGGGGGCCATGAATGTCTCCATCGAGCGCAGCCCCGCCACCATCCAGCCCCAGCTGGCCGGGCCCATCGCCAATTCGGGCCGCGCCGCCCGCCAGTCCGTTTCCTGCTGATAGCGCCGCGCATCATGAGTCAGCAGGCCCTTGCGCGCATGGAGCGAGCTGGCCGGTTTTTCGCCCGCGTTCCAGGCCGGGCGCCGCGCATCGCCCAGTTTCAACATCGCCCAGCCCAGCGCCTTTTGCGACCAGAACGGCGCCCCGCCCGCCGCAAAGCCCAGCATCGGCGCCGAGAGCACCAGCGCATCAGGATCAACCCGCCCCTGAGCTAAAGCCCGTAGCGCCAGATGCCCGCCCATCGAATGGCCGATCAGCGCGACCGGCCCCGCCTGCTCGACCCGCCATTGCGCCCAGAACGCGGCCAGATCCTCGATCCACACGCCGAAATCATCGACATGCCCGGTGCTCGCATCCATGCCCAGCCGCCCCGATCCGGCCTGACCGCGCCAATCGAGGCTGGTCACATGCCAACCGGCATCGCGCCATTCCGCCAGCGACTCGAGGTATTTTTCATAGAAATCGCCCCGTCCGGGCATAAACAGCAGGCTGCCGCGAGCAGGATGGCGGGGGGAAAGATCGATTCGGCGGATCGGCCAGCCGTCCGGCGCCATCCATATTTGTTCAACGCCGCCCTCGGGAAGTTCCATTAATACCTCTTTTCCGCCTTAACGCCCGCCAGCCCCCCGATCACGCCCGCATCCACCATTTGCGCGCCTTGCGTTGGTTACTGTTTGGTAAGTCATAACCACTAAGACGGGACTCTGAAACAGCCAGAGGTCCGCATGCTTGGTTCGCCCATTTCCTACGGTTTGCTGATCGCCTTGGCAATCGCGCTGCTGGTGGCGGCCTATACCGACATCCGGCGGCGTCAGATCGACAATGGGCTCAACGCCGGGATCGCTCTGGCCGCGCCGCTGTTCTGGTGGGCCAGCCATATGGGGCTGGCCGACATCGGGTGGCAACTGGCGCTGGCGGGCGGGGCCTTTGTGGTGCTGGCAGGCTTGTTTGCGATCGGCGCGATGGGCGGTGGCGATGTGAAGCTGCTGGTGGCGCTGGCGCTGTGGATCAAACCGGTGTGGTTTGCCCAGTTGCTGATGGTGATGGCGGTGTCGGGCGGGGTGCTGACGGTGGCGCTGGCCGCATGGCATGTGGCGCGGCGACATCAGCGCAGACCATCGATTCCCTATGGCATTGCCATTGCCCTTGGCGGGCTCTGGGTGATTGCTTCGGGCTATTTATTTCCTGCCGCCGGAACCGTTCTGGCGGGGTGATCGAATGTTAACCAATCTAGCGGATATTTCCGTTCGTAAAGCGTTAAACGCGTAAGGGGCTTGTGCGGCAATGGATAGACGAAGGCTGATGCTGTTGATTGGCGCGATGGTCATCGCGATCGGCACAGCGCTTGCTGCCCGCAGCATGCTGTCGGGCGGCAATGCGGCCCCTGTCGTTCAGGCGGCCCTGCCCGTGGCGCCCACCGGGCCCAAGGTGCTGGTGGCCCAGCGCGCGTTGCCTCCCGGCACGATCATCACGGCCGACGCGGTCAATTTTCAGGATTGGCCCGGCAATCTGATGAAGGAAGCCTATTTCGTTGACGGCAAGATCGACATGAACAAGCTGATCGGCACCGTCGTTCGCTATCCGATCACCGCGGGCCAGCCGCTGACGCAGGGCGCGCTGGTGGCGCCGGGCGACCGGGGCTTTCTGGCTGCGGCGCTGGGCGCGGGGATGCGCGCGATCACGATCACCGTCTCGGAAAAGTCGGGCGTGGCCGGCTTCATCTTTCCGGGCGACCGGGTGGACATCATGCTCACGCAAACCATTCGCGGCAATGGCGGCGACGCACAATCGCTTAACGTGACGGAAACCGTCCTGCGCAATCTGCGCGTGCTGGCCACCGACCAATCGACCGAGAACCAGACCAACGAGGGCAAGACCGTGGTGCGCACCTTCCACACGGTCACGCTGGAGGTCACGCCCAAGATCGCCGAAAAGATCGAGGTGGCCCAGGCCGTCGGCGCGCTCAGCCTGACGCTGCGCAGCCTGGCCGACAATCAGGGCGATCTGGACCGGGCGATCGCCAATGGCGCGGTCAAACTGCCCGAAGGCGCGTCCAAGGCGGATGAAAACCGCCTGCTCGCCGCCGCTTCGCGCCCCTCGGCCTTTGGCGGATCGGGCGGCGAATCGATGACCACGGGCGCCGAAGTCTCGCGCTTTCAAAAGCGCACCCTGCCCCCCAGCGGCCCGGTGATGGCGGCGGCGGGCGGAGCCCCCTCGATGGGCGCGCCGGTCGTGGCGCGCGCCAGCAGCAATGGCGTGCGCGTGATCCGCGGACGCGACACGCAAACCGTTTCCATGGGCGCCAACGGCCAGCCGGTTCAGGCGATTGCCAACGGCATGGGCGCAGCGGGCAATGCCTTTGGCGGCGGCGCGGCCGCCCCGCTGGCCCAACCTTGAGATGAGAGGCCCCAGAATGCAACACCGCCTCACCCTTCCCCTTTCTCGCCCGCTGGCCGCGATCGCGCTGGCCTCGGTTTGCGTGACGGCCCTTGCGCCCGCCGGTCTCAGCGCAGGCCCGGCCCATGCGGCCAAAAAACCCGGGGCCAAGACCGCAACCACCGCCAGGCCCACCCCGCGCCCGATGATGGCCCCCGTCAACGGCCCCAGCCACGAGACCATGCGCCCCTATGCGCCCGTGGCGATCAGCGGCCCTTCGGCGGCGATGGCGGTGGCGCTGGGTCGCGGACAACTGGTCAACCTGCCCTCTGCGATGAAGGATGTCTTTGTCGCCGATGACAAGATTGCCGACGTTCAGGTCAAATCGAACAACCAGCTTTACGTCTATGGCCGCAGCGCGGGCGAAACCACGATCTATGCCAGCAATGCCGCCGGCCAGGTGATCTGGTCAACCAATGTGCGCGTGGCCAGCAACATCGACAGCGTTGACCAGATGCTGCGCGTGGCCATGCCCGAATCGCACATCAACGTGGCAACGCTCAGCGCGAGCACCTATCTGCTGACCGGCACCGTGGGCGCGCCCGAGGATGCGGCCGAGGCCCAGCGCCTCGTCACCGCCTTTCTGGGCAAGGATGCCAATGTCATCACCCGCCTGAAGACGGCCACCCCGCTACAGGTCAACCTGCAGGTCCGCATCGCCGAAGTCTCGCGCTCGCTGGCCAAGCAATTGGGCGTCAATCTGACCAGCATCGCCAATGGCAGCAACGGCTTCCAGTTCGGCGTTTCGCAGGGCCGGGCGGCGGCCTCGACCTATGTTCCCGGCTCGCCCATGGGCGTCGGGGGCAAGACCACCTATGACGTAACCACACCGACCGGCACGACGACCAAGGACGGCACCTCGATCTCGGCGCTGTCCACCGCCACCACGCTGGCCGGGGCGGGCTCGCTGTTCGGGCTCAACATTCTGGGCACGCTGGATGCGGGCGAACAGATCGGTCTGGTCACCACGCTGGCCCAGCCCAACATGACTGCGCTCTCGGGCGAAACGGGCGAGTTTCTGGCGGGCGGCGAATTTCCGATCCCCATCTCCTCGGGTCTGGGCACCGTCTCGATCGAATACAAGAAATATGGCGTCAGCCTGAGCTTTACGCCCACCGTCCTGTCCGATGGCCGGATCAGCATGCGCGTGCGCCCCGAAGTTTCCGAACTGTCGAGCCAGGGCGCGGTCACGCTCAACGGCTATTCGATCCCCGCGCTTTCCACCCGGCGCACCGAAACCTCGGTCGAGCTGGGTTCGGGGCAAAGCATGATGATCGGCGGCCTGCTGCAGAACAAGGCCAGCAACACAATCCAGAAGATGCCCGGCGCGGGCGACCTGCCGATCCTGGGCGCCTTGTTCAAATCCACCAGCTTTATCAAGGGCGAGACCGAGTTGGTGATCGTCATCACCCCCTATCTGGTCAAGCCGGTCAATGACGGCGACATCAAGCTGCCCACCGACGGCATGCAGACCGCCAATGACATTCAACAGGTGGCCGCCAACATGCTGAGCGATGGCAAGAGCGGCGTGGACCGCGCCAAGCCCAGCCTCAAACCGGCCGAAACCGGCGGGACCCCGCCCAAAAAGGTGAGCGAGGCGGAAGGCCGCGCCGCGCCGCCCGTCAAGGCCGGTGAACGCGCCATGGCGGGCCAGGACGGCCAACCCGGCTTCAGCCTGAATTGAGAGGAGAAGCAGCGATGAACAGGATGACTTCTCCCCTTCTGGCCGCCTTGGGCCTTTCGCTGATGCTTTCGGCATGCGGGGGCGTGGCGGAAAACCGGATGCTGTCCAGCGTCAACCAGCCGGTGGTGAGCCACAACAGTTTTGCCCTTGACGTCATCACCGGGCCGGGCGGCCTCTCGCGCGCCGAGGCGCAGCGGGTGTCGGGATGGTTCGACGCGCTGGGTCTGCGCTATGGCGACCGAGTGGCGATCGACGACCCGCTCAAAAGCGAGGCGACGCTGGCTGCGCTTTCCGATCTGGTCGGGCGGCGCGGGCTTCAGATCAGCCGCGAGGTGCCCGTGGGCGAAGGCAGCGTGAATGCCGGAATGGCGCGCATCGTGGTGACGCGCGCGGTGGCGAGCGTACCCAACTGCCCCAATTGGGCCGATAACAATGAAACCAATTTCAACAATGCCACCAGCCGCAATTTCGGCTGCGCGGTCAACGGCAATCTGGCCGCGATGGTGGCCGATCCCGATCACCTGCTGGCCGGTGCGAGGGGCAAGGGCCAGACGGTGGTGATGACCAGCAACAAGGCCATCGACGCCTATCGCGCGGCCAAACCTTCGGGCGATGGCGGCACCTCGGTCAAGAAAGTCGGCACCGGAGGGGGCAATTAAGCCATGAACGCACCATGGAAACCCGGATCGGCCCCGTCGCGCGACAGTTTCGCCGCCTATGTCTGCGATGATGCCACGCTCGACGTGATGCGCCCCTTGGCCGCCGATTTCGGCTGGGCGCCGGAAAAATGCACCCGCGGCGGGTTGCGCAGCGCGGTTCAGGCGCTTTCGGTCTCCTCCTCGCCCGCCATTCTGGTGGTCGATCTGTCGGAAAGCGGCGATCCGCTGGGCGACATCAACGCGCTGGCCGAGGTATGCGAGCCGGGCACGGTGGTCATTGCCATCGGTCAGGTCAATGACGTGCGCCTCTATCGCGACCTGCTGGGCAGCGGCATCAACGATTACCTGCTCAAGCCGCTGTCGGCGGGGCTGATGCGCGATGCGCTGATGCAGGCGCAATCCATGCTCAACGCCCCGCGCGCCGCCGAGGCGGGGGCCGACACGCAGCATCTGAGCACCGCCGTCATCGGCACGCGCGGGGGCGTGGGCGCCTCGACCGTGGCCAGTTCGATCGCATGGCTGTTTTCCGCCGACCACAAGCAACCCACCGCCCTGCTCGATCTGGACATCCATTTCGGCACCGGCGCGCTGGCCCTTGATCTGGAGCCGGGCCGGGGCTTGAGCGATGCCATCGAAAACCCCAGCCGCATCGACGGCCTGTTTATCGAACGCGCGATGATCCGCGCGGGCGAGCATCTCTCGCTGCTCTCGGCCGAGGCGCCGATCAGCCATCCGCTGCTTACCGACGGTTCGGCCTTTGTCAGGCTGGAGGAGGAATTCCGCCACGCCTTTGAGCATACGGTCATCGACCTGCCCCGCAACATGCTGATCAATTTTCCGCATGTGCTGGCCGATGTGAATGTCGTGCTGCTGGTGACGGAACTGACGCTGGCGGGCGCGCGCGATGCGATCCGCATCCTCTCGTGGCTGCGCGCCAATGCGCCCCATGCCCAGGTGATGGTGGTGGCCAACCGCGTCCAATCGGGCATGGCCGAAATCAGCAAGGCCGATTTCGAAGCCTCGATCGAACGCAAGATCAACGTGGTCATTCCCTTTGACCCCAAGGCCGCGATCCATTGCGCGAAACTGGGCCAGACCTTTGCCGAGGCCAACCGCGCCACCAAGGCGGGCGCGGCGCTGCGCGATCTGGCGCTCTCGGTCAAATCGCTGATCGCGGTCGAGGCCAAGGAGGGCAGCGCCCCGAGCGAGCGCAAATCGCTGCTGGGCAAGATCGACCTGATGAGCCTGCTGGGCGGCAAGAAGGACGGGGCGAAGGAAAAGGCGCGCTGATATGGACACGGTCCAGATCCTGCTGATCACCTTTGGCGCAGGCGGCGTGCTGATGCTGCTGGCGCTGGCCTTTGGCGGGCCGTCGCCGGCCAAGGAAGGCGCGCGCCGGTTGCAATCGGTGCGTTTCCGCCATTCCGAAAGCGCCACCGACAAGGTCGAGGCCCAGATGCGCCGCGCTCTGGCCCAGCGCCGCCCGACGATCAGCAGCGATGGCGGCCCGCGTTCCCAGCTCGAAATGCTGGCGCTGCGCCTGCACCGCGCGGGCAAGACATGGACCGTCCAGCAATATCTTCAGGCCTCGGGCGCCTTGACGGCGGTGGTGACGCTGCTGCTCTGGCTCAAGACCGGCTCGCCGATGCTGGCGCTGATGGTGGGGCTGCTGGTGGGGGCGGGCGTGCCGCATATGGTGGTGGGCTATCTCATCCGCAAACGCTATGATGATTTCACCGCCAAGTTTCCCGATGCCATCGAACTGCTGGTGCGCGGCCTGCGCTCAGGGCTTCCGGTGACCGAAACGCTGGGCATCGTCTCGACCGAAGTGCCCGGCCCTGTGGGTCAGGAATTCAAGCTGGTGACCGAACGCATCAAGATCGGCCGGGGCATGGACGAGGCGTTGCAGGACACCGCCGACCGGCTCAACATGGCCGAATTCAACTTTTTCTGCATCACCATCGCCATCCAGCGCGAAACGGGCGGCAATCTGGCCGAAACGCTGGGCAATCTGGCCGATGTCCTGCGCAAGCGCGCCCAGATGAAGCTGAAGATCCGGGCGATGAGTTCGGAATCGAAGGCCTCGGCCTATATCGTCGGCTCGCTGCCCTTCATGGTGTTTTTGATGATCAATTGGGTCAATCCGCAATATCTGGCCGGGTTTTTCTCCGATGATCGCCTGATCATCACCGGGCTGGGCGGGCTGACATGGATGGGCATCGGCGTGTTCATCATGGCCAAAATGGTCAGCTTCGAGATCTAAAGGGGGACCGCGATGGAACAGGCAGCCGCAACCCACCCCCATATTCTGGGCTTTGACGTGTTTTTCATCGGCACGCTGCTGGCCGGTGTGGCCGCGATCATGGTGATGGTGGCGATCTATGCCGCCCTGACCGTGCGCGATCCGATGCAAAAGCGGGTCAAGGCTCTGAACGAGCGGCGCGAGCAGTTGAAGGCGGGCATCATGGCCCACACGCCCAAAAAACGCGCCCAGATCGTCCGCCGCTCCGATACGACCGACGCCATCCGCTCGATCCTCAACAAGCTCAAGGTACTGCAGGACAGCCAGTTGGCCGATGCCCAGCAAAAGCTGGCGCAGGCGGGCATCCGCAACAAGGAATGGGCGGTCGCGATCATCTTTGGCCGCATGGTGGCGCCGATCATTCTGGGCGGGCTGGCGGCCATCGTGATCTATTGGATCAATTATTTCCCGCTGTGGAGCGATTTCAAGAAATTCATGGGCTTTGCGGCTGCGGTCGTCGGCGGCTACAAAGGCCCCGACATCTATGTCCAGAATATGATCACCAAGCGCACCGCCGCGATCCGCAAGGGTCTGCCCGATGCGCTCGACCTGCTGGTGATCTGCGCCGAGGCGGGCCTGACGGTGGACGCGGCCTTTTCGCGCGTGGCCAAGGAACTGGGCCGGGCCTATCCCGAACTGGGCGATGAATTCGCGCTGACCGCCATCGAGCTGTCCTTCCTGTCCGAACGCCGCCAAGCCTTTGAAAACCTTGCCTATCGCGTGGCGCTGGATTCGGTGCGCGGGGTGGTGACGACGATGATCCAGACCGAGCGCTACGGCACGCCGCTGGCCTCGGCGCTGCGCGTGCTGTCGGCCGAATTCCGCAACGAACGCATGATGCGCGCCGAGGAAAAGGCCGCCCGTCTGCCCGCGATCATGACCGTGCCGCTGATCCTGTTCATCCTGCCGGTGCTGTTCATCGTCATCCTTGGCCCGGCGGCCTGCTCGATTGCCGACGCCTTCAGCAGCGGCCCGGCGGCGACGAAAAAGTAAGCCTGCGAACAAAAACGCTGTCCTACAGCAAACCTATCCGGTTATAAGCCGCCACCATCCCGCGCCGTGATCCGCATCGGGGGCCGTCGACAGCCCCCCATCGGCCCCGGCAAGGGAGGACCGGCAGGCGTTGTGGGGCAAGGGCGGCGACATCCCAGTCGCCAGCGCACCCAACCGCCAAAAAGCCAGCGGGATCAAAAGGATGGACGGATGCCTGCGAGCCCGCCCGCCATCCACCCGGCTGATGAGGGCCGAGCAGGGACATTGGCGTTTGCCCTGCCCTTCGCCACAGCGCCAAAGCGCCGCCCTTGCGCACCAAGGCGGCCCGCCATGCCTGCCGGTCCACGGCCATGCATACGCGGCCTCTTATCCGCATTGGCCCGCGGAGGCGCGGCTATGCCCGCCCTAAATCTGACGATGCGATTCGAGATATTGCTCGGGAATGCGCAGGATCTCGGCGGCAATCTGGGTCTCGCGCAGGAACAGCCACAGGCCCCACATCAACAGCGCCACCGAAATCAGAAAGCCCCCCGCCGCCACGCGTTCGAGCGGCACCGACACCATTTCCTCCAGAAACAGGATCGCCACCGTCAGCCCAATGCACAGGCCCGACATCACCAGCACGCGAATGGCCTTGGTATTCAATTGGATACGCAGATCGACCTGGCGCATTTCCAGCACCACAATGTCATGCGCGGCCCCGGTGGTTTCGCCGTACAGTTTTTGCAAAGCGCGCGCCCGGTCAACAATCCGACCCAGCCGGGTGGACAGGATGTTCATGATATTGCCGATCGCCACCAGAACGAAAACCGGGGCAAGGGCAAGCTGGATGGTATGCGCGATCATGGGCCTCTGCATAATTCAAGCCATGGCCAAACCCAAGGCCCGGCCATTCCAATTCACAGGAACCAGCTTTGTTTCCACCCGAAAACCGATTCGACCGCGCGCCCGGCCCCGTCGCGCGCGGGGTTGAAACGAAAACGCTCCATCGCCATCCGGCATGTCAGCGCGTCGGCTGCGGGATCGCGGCTGGGCCGATGGACGCGGCAGGCGGTCGGGCGGCCATCGGCGCCCACCGTGATCGCCACGATGACATAATCGCCCAAACGCGCCGCCGCCCCTTCACGCGGATAATCCCGGGCGGCGATGGTTCCGGCGATCTTGACCGCAGGGCCGCCCCCGCCCTGCCCCATGCCCGAGCCCCCCGTGCCGCCGCCCTCGCCCGATGATGCCGCGCCGGTTCCGGCCCCGGTGCTGGCGCCGGACGATTGCGCCGCCCCGGTGCTGGCCACAGGGGGCGCAACAACCGGGCGCAGCGCCACAACGGCCTTGGGCGCGACCACCGCGCGCGGCACCGCCTTTTCGCCGGCGGCTCCCTTGGGCGCGGCGGCCTGCGGGCTGGATTGCGGTTTGGGCGGCGGTGAGGATGGCGGCGGCGGCAGGGTGAAATCGATGCTGGCCATCGCGCCCGCCGCCCCATTGCGCAGCCCATCCACCCCGCGCCCCAGCCCCAGCAAAGCCAGCAGCACCACAAGCTGCACCCCGCCCGCCAGCACGGCGGCGCCAAGGCGCGTTCGAGGGGAAGATGGCTCCATGCCCCGGCTCTAGCACCAACGCCCCGTCGGGCACCAACACAAAGGGGGCGGAAAGCCCAAGCCTTCCGCCCCCTTATGCGAAACCTGAAACAGGCTTACTTCTTCAGCGTGCCCAGATAGGCCACGATGTTGGCGCGCTCGGTCGCATCGGGGATGACCATCGCCATGCGGCTGCCGGGCACCAGCTTGGTCGGACCGGCAATCCACTGATCGATCAGCGCCGGGGTCCACACCTTGCCATAGGCCTTGAGCTGGGGCGAATACATCGCGAAATCGGTCGAACCGGCCTTGCGGCCCACCACGCCCAGCAGGTTGGGGGCCATGGTGCCCTTCTGGCCCGCGCCGACCACATGGCACAGCTGGCACTTGGTCTTGAACGAGGCCGCACCCTTGGCAGGATCACCGGCAGCAGCAGCAGGAGCGGCAAAACCCAGAGCCATCGTGGCGGCGGCCACCAGCGCGGCAGCGGGGGTAAACAGTCGCGACATCGTCTTTACATCCTCTTTTCAAGCGGCATGCCCGGAAATGCAGAATCACTCCGACCATTCGTTTCGTGGGCGCTCATGCCCGCAAAGTGGCGGGGAAAGCAAGCGTTGAGAAAGGCCCGATCGTGTTCATAAACAACACGATCCTGCACCCTTCGCTCTGGCCCTGCCGCCCCGCGCCCCACAATGCGCAGTTTTGCGCTGTCGCCTGAATATCGGACATATTGGCTGTCGGCGCGCTGAATGGGATTTACAATCTTTCGATCTTTTGCGTGGCCTCATCGATGATCCGCGCCACCTCGAAAGGCAGATCCTCGCCCGCCCCGTCGCGCCCCAGACGCTCCATGACGGCAGCGCGCAGATTGTGGACCGCGCGGCGCACAGGCGCACCATCGGTCCGCTCGGCCTGCGCGGCCAAGGCCTTGAGACGCGCGAACAACGCCTCGATTTGCTCGCCCTTGCCCTCGATTTCGGCGCGGCCAAGGTCGCTGATGGCAAACAGGCGGCGCTTGCCCCCGGCAGTGTCCACCTCGACCACCAGTTCCATCTCGCTCAGCATCACCAGCAGCGGGTACAGCACGCCGGGGCTGGGCTGATAGGCGCCGCCAGACTTTTCCGCAAAGGCGCGGATGATCTGATAGCCGTGCTGGGGCGCATCGGCCAGCAGCGCGAGGACCAGCAGGCGCAATTCGTCGCCGTCATACAGCTTGCCACGGCGCCCGCCAAAGCCGCGCCCGCCACCAAAGCCACCGCCGCCACGGGGGCCGCCAAAACCGCCGCCGCCGAAACCGCCGCGCCCGAATGGCCCGCCTTCAAACCCGCCATCAAACCCTGCGGCAAAGCGCCCATGCGGGCCGTGGTGTCCATGATGATGGCCGTGATGGCCAAAGCCGTGGGCGCCCCGGCGCCCGTGTTTTCCCCAATGATTTCCAATGCTCGATCCGAACATGGCATACTCCTTTATATCGGTCATGAAGCCGAATGTAGGAGAATTACAAAATCATTCAAGATATATCTTTATAAAATTTCGGCGCGCCTGTTTTCCCGGTCAATCCGCCATGATTGCACCCTGTGCGGATCATCGGAAACATAGGCGACATAGCCCGCGCCCGCCGCCTCCCAATCCGCCGCCGCCATCGCCGCCCCATCGCGCCGCAACCAGCGTCCATCACGCGGAAATTGCGCGAAATCCCCGGCCCGCCGCCGGGCCGAAAGCGCCGCGACATAATCCTCCAGCGCCTCGTCCCGCGCGGCCCAATCAACCCAGCCGATCGCGCTGTCCTGACAATAGGCATTGTTGTTGCCCTGCTGGCTCCGGCCAAATTCGTCGCCTGCGGTCAGCATGATTGTGCCGGTGGAGGCAAACAAGGTGGCCAGCAGCGCGCGCACATCAGCCCCGCGCCGGGCCATCACCTCGGGCGACGTGCTTGGCCCCTCCACCCCGCAGTTCCAGCTGTGATTCTCGCCATGCCCATCGCGATTATCCTCGCCATTGGCGTGGTTGTGGCGCTGTTCATAGGCGACCAGATCGGCCAGCGTGAACCCGTCATGGGCGGCGAGGAAATTTACGCTGCGGCATTGCTGCTCGCCAAACACATCGGCGCTGCCCGCCATGCGCGTGGCCAGAGCTCCCAACGCCCCCTCGCCCTTCCAGAACCGGCGGACATCATCGCGAAACACATCGTTCCATTCCAGCCAGCCCGCCGGAAACCGCCCCAACTGATAGCCGCCCGGGCCAATATCCCATGGCTCGGCAATCATCACCCGATCGGCCAGCAGGGGATCGGCGGCGATGGCGGCAAAGATCGGCGCATCGGCATCAAACCCCGGCCCGCGCGCGAGGACCGGCGCCAGATCGAAGCGAAACCCATCCACCCCGCAGGTGGCCACAAAATGCCGCAGCGCCGCCAGCGTCAATTCGCGCACCGGCGCATAGGCAAAATCGAGCGTATTGCCGCAGCCCGTATCATTGACCAGCGCCCCATCGGCCCCATGAGCATAGGCCGCATTGTCCAGCCCGCGCAGCGACACCACCCCGCCCAGCACATCGCTCTCACCGGTATGGTTGAACACCAGATCGAGAATCACCCCGATCCCTTCGGCCCGCAGCGCCGCCACCGTCTCGCGCAATTCCGCCACCCCGCCGGGGCACAGGCCGGGGTCCAGCGCCATCATCGCCACCGGATTATAGCCCCAGAAATTGCGCAGGCCCAGCGGCGGCAAATGGCGCTCATCCAGCCAGGCCACAATCGGCATCAGTTCCACCGCGCCCACGCCCAGTATTTTTAAATGCGCGATGATCGCGGGATGCGCCAGCGCCGCCACCGTCCCGCGCTGCGCCTCGGGCACATCGGGGTGCAGCAGGGTAAAGCCACGCACATTGACCTCATAGATCACCCCCCCTGCCTTGAAACAAGGAGGCTGGGGCGCGGTCGGAGGCGTCTCGCCCGGCACAATCGCGCGGGGCACAATCGCCCCCGTCTCCGCGCCATAGAGCGCGAGCGCCGGGTCCTGAACAAAGCGGCGATCCAATTCCACCGCATAGGGATCAACCAACAATTTGGCTGGATCAAACCAGCGCCCGTTTTGCGGATCCCAAGCCCCCTCGGCGCGATAGCCATAGCGCGCGCCTGCCCGGTTCCCCGGCAGGCTGACGCGCCAGTCGTCGCCATCACGGACCATCGCGATCCGCCGCTCTGCCTGCCCGTCAAACAGGCAGAGGCACACCGCATCGGCCAGCGGGGCGCGCACCGCGAAATGGGTCGCGCCCGCATCCACCCACGCGCCGTAACGCGCCATCAGGTGATGACGCTGGGCTCGGTCCGCCCGGTGTGGCGCGTGATGCCCGCGATGCCATCGGCCGCGGCAATCAGATCGGCCAGCTTGACCGGCGTTTCACCCGCCAGATCGCCGCCAACCGGCTCATAGCGTTCAAGATAGACGCGCAGGGTTGCCCCTTCCGTCCCCGTGCCGGACAGGCGGAAGACGATGCGGCTGCCGCCCACGAACAGGATGCGCACGCCCTGATTGGTGGACACCGAACCATCGACCGGATCGGTATAGGCGAAATTGTCCGCCGTCTCGATGGTCAGCCCCTCAAACACCTGCCCCGGCAAGGTGGGCAGCGCACCGTTCAACTCCGCCATCAGCGCGTTGGCTGCCTCGGTCGGCAGGCCCTCATAATCGTGGCGGGCATAGTAATTGCGCCCGAACTGGGCCCAATGCTCGGCGGCAATCTGCGCCACCGGCTGCTTCCTCACGGCCAGAATGTTGAGCCAGAGCAGCACCGCCCACAGCCCGTCCTTTTCGCGCACATGGTCGCTGCCGGTCCCTGCGCTTTCCTCGCCGCAGATCGTGGCCATGCCCGCATCCAGCAGATTGCCGAAGAATTTCCAGCCTGTCGGCGTTTCAAAGGCGGGAATGCCCAGACTCTGCGCCACAAGGTCCGCCGCCGCGCTGGTCGGCATGCTGCGCGCAATGCCCTTCAGCCCCCCCGCATAGGCAGACGCCAGATGCGCGTTCGCCGCCAGCATCGCGAGGCTGTCCGAAGGGGTCACAAAAATCCCGCGCCCGACGATCAGATTGCGGTCGCCATCGCCATCCGATGCCGCGCCAAAATCGGGCGCATCGGGGCCAAACATCGTTTCAAACAATTCATGGGCATGGACCATGTTGGGGTCCGGATGATGCCCGCCGAAATCCTCCAGCGGCACGCCATTCTTCACCGTGCCGGGCGCAAAGCCGAGGCGCTTTTCCAAAATCTCATGCGCATAGGGGCCGGTGACGGCATGCATCGCATCAAAGCTCATCGTCAGCCCGCCCGCGACGGCCGCCCGGATCGCTCCGAAATCGAAGAGCTTTTCCATCAATGCGGCATAGTCGGCCACGCTGTCGATCACCTCGACCGCCATGCCCGCCACATCGACCACGCCCAGCGTGTCGAGATCAATGTCGGCCGTATCCACCGCGCGCCACTCGGTAATCTCCGTGGTGCGCTGATAGATCGCCTCGGTCACGCCCTCGGGCGCGGGGCCGCCGTTGGCGATGTTATACTTGATGCCGAAATCCTCGTCCGGCCCGCCCGGATTGTGGCTGGCCGAAAGCACCAGCCCGCCGCTGGCGCCATATTGGCGGATGACGTTGGAGGCTGCAGGCGTCGAAAGGATGCCCCCCTGCCCCACCAGCACGCGGCCATAGCCATTGGCGGCGGCCATGCGGATCGCCTGCTGGATCACGGTGCGGTTGTGATAGCGCCCGTCGCCGCCGATCACCAAAGTCGCGCCATCGCCCCGCTCGACCACGTCGAACACGCTCTGGATAAAGTTTTCCGCGTAATTGGGCTGGGCAAAGACCTTCACCTTCTTGCGCAGGCCTGAAGTGCCCGGCTTTTGTCCTGCAATCGGCTGGGTGGCCTGAGTGATGATCTGCGGGGTCGCGATCGATGCGGTCATGCTGGCGAATTCTCCAAAGCGATGGATCGGTATAATTGCGCATAGGCGGCGCCGGATTGACGCCAGGTAAAGTCGGCGAGCATCCCGGCCTTTTGCATCGCGCGCCAGACATCATGCTGGGAATACAGCGAGATTGCACGGGTGATCGCGCCCGAAAGCGAGGAATAATCGACCGTTGAAAATTGGACGCCCGTGGCCGCCCCGGCCTTGATCGCGGCCAGATTGGCATCGACCACCGTATCGGCCAGCCCCCCGGTGCGCGCCACCACCGGCACGCAGCCATAGGCCAGACCATACAATTGCGTCAGGCCGCAAGGCTCGAACCGGCTGGGCACAAGGATGGCATCGCCCCCCGCCTGCATCCGGTGCGAGAGCGCCTCGTCATAGCCGATGCGCACCGCAATGCGCCCCGGATGGCGCGCGGCGGCGGCCGACAATTCGCCCACCAGCCCCGCATCGCCCGAACCCAGCAGCGCCAGACGCCCGCCCAGCCCCGCCAGATGGTCGATGCATTGGGCCAGCACATCCATGCCCTTTTGCCATGTCAGGCGGCTGACCACGATGAAAAGCGGGCCATCGTCGCGATCAAGCCCGAATTCGGCCTCCAGCGCGCGCTTGTTGGCCGCCCGCTTGGCCAGGGTTCGCGCGGTAAACGGGCTTTTGATCGCCTTGTCGGTGGCCGGGTTCCATTCGGCCGGGTCGATGCCGTTGACGATGCCGTGGACCTGCGCGCCCCGGCTGCGGATCAGCCCTTCGAGCCCCATGCCGAAATGCGGCTCGCGGATTTCCAGCGCATAGGTGGGCGAAACGGTGGTGATCGCATGGGCCGACTCCAGCCCCGCCTTCAACAGGCCCACGCCGCCGTGATATTCCACCCCGTTCACCGCCCAGGCCGATGCGGGCAGGCCGATCTGATGAAACAGCGCAGCGGGGAAATGGCCCTGAAACGCCATGTTGTGGATGGTCATGATGCTGGGGACGGAACGCCCGCCACAGGGCGCGAATTTGAGATAGGCCGGCGCCAGACCCGCCTGCCAGTCATGGGCATGGAGGAGATCAAAATCCATCCCCGCCACAATCCCGCCCGCCACATCGGCCGCCGCCCGCGCAAACACGGCAAAGCGCATCCCATTATCGGCCCAGTCCTGCCCCGCCTCATTGCCATAGGGGCCGCCGGGGCGGTCAAACAGGCTGGGGCAATCAAGCACCAGCAGCGGCGCGCCATCCGCCGTGCCATCCAGCGTCCCGGCCAGCAGGCGGGCGCGGTGGCCAAAGATCGTCTCCCATTCATGGAGCACCTTTGGCCCCGCAGCCTTGGCCCGTTTCGATTTGGCCGCCGGATATTGCGTGGCCAGCCGCGCCAGCACCCCCGGATAGCCCGGCAGCATCGTCGTCATCGCCACCCCGTGGGGCGCCACCGCAGCGGGCAGCGCGCCCGCCACATCGGCCAGCCCGCCGGTCTTGATGAAGGGCACGGCCTCCGAGGCGAGGCTGAGGACGCGCAGGGTCACGGCTTGCAATCCCTCAATCCAGGTCCAGCGCCTGGATCATCGGCTTGGTGATCAGGCAGACGCCGTTTTCCGTGCGGCGGAACCGCTTGGCGTCCAACTCGGGGTCTTCGCCCACCACCAGGCCTTCGGGGATGCGAACGCCCGAATCGATGATGACGCGCGACAGTCTGGCATGCCGCCCGATGTTGCAATAGGGCAGGATCACCGCTTCCTCGACCGCCGACCAACTGCCCATCTTGACCCCCGTAAACAACAGCGAGCGATAGGCCGTGGCCCCCGAGACAATGCAGTCCTGCGAGATCAGCGAACGCACCGCCGCCCCTCGTCGCCCTTCCTCGTCATGCACGAATTTCGCAGGCGCAGCAACGACCTGATCGGTCCAGATACGCCAATCGCGATCATACATGTTGAGCATCGGCACCGTATCGGTCAAATCGAGATTGGTCTCGAAATAAGCATCCAGCGTGCCGACATCGCGCCAATATTCGCCTATTTCATCCGCCGCGCGCACACAGCTTTCGGTAAAGCGGTGCGCGACCGCCTTGCCGCCCTTGACGATCCTGGGGATGAGGTCATTGCCGAAATCATGCGTGCTGATCGGATTGGCGGCATCCTCGCGCAGCAGTTCGAACAGGAATTTGGTGTCAAACACATAAATGCCCATCGACGCCAACGACCAGCCCGGCTTGCCCGGAATTTCGGGCGGATTGATCGGCTTTTCGACGAAATCGGTGATCACGTCATTGCCGTCCACCGCCATCACGCCAAAACCGCTGGCCTCCTTTTGCGGCACGACAAGGCAGCCGATCGTCACATCCGCGCCGCTGTTCACATGCTGGCGCAGCATCAATTCATAGTCCATCTTGTAAATATGATCACCCGCCAGGATGACCATATATTTGGGACCATAGCTCTCGATGATGTCGATGTTCTGGTAAACGGCGTCGGCGGTGCCTTCGTACCACTGGGTTTCCGATACGCGCTGGCTGGCGGGCAGGATGTCGAAGCTCTCGTTACGTTCCGGGCGCATGAAATTCCACGCGCGGTTCATGTGGCGGATCAGGCTGTGGGCCTTGTACTGCGTGGCCACACCAATGCGGCGGATGCCCGAATTGATCGCGTTCGACAGGGCAAAGTCGATGATCCGGCTCATCCCCCCGAAATAGACCGCAGGTTTGGCGCGATTGTCGGTCAGTTCCTTAAGCCTGCTGCCCCGCCCCCCGGCCAAGACATAAGCCATCGCCTCACGAGCCAGAGGCTGGCTACTTGTATCGCGCATTATACCCTCCCATTCACGCCGCAGCTTCGTTCCATTCCAGCATAATCGTGGCCAATGGCGGCAGCGTGACCAACGCCGCGCCGTTTTGCGCCTCAACCTGCCCCATATTGCCCAAGCCCGTGCCGCCATAAATGGTTGCATCGGTGTTGATTATTTCGCGCCACACCCCATCGCGCGGCAAAGGCAGGCGGTAGGAGCCATGCACCTGGGGCGTCATGTTGCAGATGACAACAACGGGCGCGGCATCGGGCGCCTTTCTGATCCATGCAAAGACGCTGGCCAGCGCATCATCGACCACCAGCCATTCAAACCCCTCGCCCTCGCAATCGCGGGCGTGGAGCGCGGGCGTGGCGCGATAGGCATGGTTGAGATCGCGCACGAGGCTGCGCATCCCTTCATGCGCGGGATCGGCCAACAGGTCCCAGTCGAGGCTGCGCTCCTCGCTCCATTCGCGAAGTTGCGCAAATTCCTGCCCCATGAACAGCAGCTTCTTGCCCGGATAGCCCCACATCAACCCGTAATAGGCGCGCAAATTGGCGAATTTCTGCCATGCATCGCCCGACATCTTGTTGATCAGGCTGCCCTTGCCATGGACCACCTCGTCATGGCTGATGGCCAGCACGAAATTCTCTGCAAAGGCATACATCAGGCCAAAAGTGATGTCGTTATGGTGATGGCGCCGGTGGATGGGATCGCGCGCCATATAGCGCAGCGTGTCATGCATGAAGCCCATGTTCCACTTGAACCCGAACCCCAGCGCGCTGCGGTTTTCATCCACCGCAGGCAGCGTCACACCCGGCCAAGCGGTCGATTCCTCGGCCACGGTGAAGAAGCCGGGAAACTGGCTGTAGATCGCCCGATTGACCGCGCGCAGGAACTCCACCGCCTCCCAGTTCTCGCGTCCGCCCGCCTCGTTGGGGATCCATTCGCCCGCCTTGCGGCTGTAATCGCGGTACAGCATCGAGGCCACCGCATCGACGCGAAGGCCATCGACATGATACCGCTCGGCCCAGAACAGCGCATTGTTGACGAGGAAGGAGGACACTTCCCGCCGCCCGAAATTATAGATCGCGGTGTTCCAGTCCGGGTGAAAGCCCAGCCGCGGATCATCGTGTTCATAGAGCGCCGTGCCGTCAAACCGCGCCAGCCCATGCGCATCGGTGGGGAAATGCGCCGGCACCCAATCGACCAGCACACCGATCCCGGCCCGATGCGCCCCATCGACAAAGCGGGCAAAGCCTTGAGGCGGGCCAAAACGCGCCGAAGGGGCAAACAGGCCCAGCGTCTGATAACCCCATGACGGATCATAGGGATGTTCGGCAATCGGCAGGAATTCGATATGGGTAAAGCCCATGTCCACCGCATAGGGGATCAACTTTTCCGCCATGGCGTCCCAATCGAGGAACCAGTCCTCCTCGTCGCGCATCCATGATCCGGCGTGGACCTCATAGATGCTGATCGGCGCGCGGCGCGGGTCGACCTTGGCCCAATAGTCGCGGTGATCGGCATCGCCCCAATCCTGCTTGACCGGATGCGCGGTCAGGCTGGCGGTGGAGGGGCGCAATTCGCCTGCCTGCCCCCACGGGTCGGCCTTCAAGGGCAACACCGTGCCATCGGCGGCAACGATGCGGTATTTATACGCCGCCCCAACGCCCACGGAGGGCACGAAGATTTCCCATACCCCGATGTCGGCCCGGCGGCGCATCGGGTGGCGGCGGTGGTCCCAACCATTGAAATCGCCCACCACGCTGACCAGCGCGGCATTGGGCGCCCACACGGCAAAATGGACGCCCTCGCTGCCCTCATGCTCGATGCAATGCGCGCCCAGCTTGTCGAACAGGCGCAGGTGATGCCCTTCGTTGATCAGATAATCATCGAGCGGCCCCAGCACCGGGCCATAGGAAAAGGCATCCTCGACAAACCAATGCGCGCCCAGCGCCCCGACGCGATAGCGCAAGGGTTGCGGCGCCCCGGCAATCACGCCTTCAAACAGGCCCCGCTCATCGACCAGCGCCAGTTCGCCCAGCTCCGTCCCGTCCAGCGCGCAGGCCACCGCGACCTGCGCCCCGGGCAGAACGGCGCGGACAAAGGTGCCCTCCGGCCCCTCATGCGGCCCCAACAGGGAAAAGGGATCGCCGTGCGATCCATCGAGCAGGGCAGCAATCGCGGTCGGGTCGGGCTTCACTGAATTATTATCCTTATTTCACGCCCCAGATGTCGCGTGCATATTCGCCGATCGTGCGGTCGGAGGAGAACCAGCCGACATTGGCAATGTTGTGAATGGCCGCCTTGCGCCAGCCCGCCTCATCCATCCAGCGCGCATCGACGGCGCGCTGGGCCTGAGCATAGGAGTCGAAATCGGCGGCCACAAGGAACCAGTCGCTATCATAGAGTCCGCCCATCAGCCCCTTGTAGCGATCCCGGTCATCGGGGCTGAACACGCCGCTGGCGATCGCCTGCACCGCCTGGCGCAATTCGCGGTTGCCCTCGATTATGGCGCGCGGGTTATAGCCATTGGCGCGGGTGTCCTCGACCTCCTGCGCGGTCATGCCGAAGATGACGATGTTATCGTCGCCCACCCGGTCCTTGATCTCGATATTCGCCCCGTCCAGCGTGCCGATGGTCAACGCGCCGTTCAGCGCGAATTTCATGTTGCCGGTGCCCGATGCTTCCATCCCCGCCGTGCTGATCTGTTCCGACAGGTCGGCGGCGGGGATGATCCGCTCGGCAAAGCTGACGTTGTAATTGGGCACGAACACCACCTTGAGCAAACCGCCCACGCTGGGGTCGGAATTGACGCGGCGGGCGATATCATTGGCCAGTTTGATGGTCAGCTTGGCATTGTGATAGCTGGGCGCGGCCTTGCCGCCAAAGATCTTGACACGCGGCACCCAGTCCTTCTCCGGATGGCTGCGGATCTGGTCATAAAGCGCGACAGTTTCGATCAGATTGAGCAATTGGCGCTTATATTCGTGGATGCGCTTGATCTGGACGTCGAACAGGGCATCGGGATCAAGGCGCACGCCCATCAATTGCTTGATATGGTTGGACAGCGCCACCTTGTTCGCGCGCTTGACCTCGGCAATACGCTCGCCAAACTGCGCGTCGTCCGCCAAGGCGTTCAGCCCCGTCAGCTTTTCCGCGTCATCCAGGAAAGCATCCCCGATCCCCTCGCGGATCACCCGCGTCAGGCCCGGATTGCATTGCTGGAGCCAGCGGCGCGGGGTGACGCCATTGGTCTTGTTGTTGATCCGCGCAGGATACAGCTTATGCAGATCGGAAAAGACCGTGCTCTTCATCAGATCGGTGTGCAGCGCGGCCACGCCATTGACCGAATGCGCGCCGACAAAGGCCAGATTGGCCATGCGCACGCGCCGCTCGCCATGTTCGTCGATCAGGCTGATGGAGGAAATCTGCTCGCCGCTCATCCCGGCCTTGCGCGCCTCACGCAGCACGCGGCTGTTGATGGCATAGACGATCTGCATATGGCGCGGCAAAAGCCGTTCGAACAAAGGCAGCGGCCAGCTTTCCAGCGCCTCGGGCAGGAGCGTGTGGTTGGTATAACCGATGGTGCTCTTGGTCACCTCCCACGCCTCGTCAAACTCCAGATGATGCACGTCGATCAACAGGCGCATCAATTCGGCCACCGCCACGCTGGGGTGGGTGTCGTTCAACTGGATCGCGGCCATTTTCGGCAGGTTGCGCACATCCTTGTCGGCCTGAAGATGGCGGCGCAGAATGTCCTGAATACTTGCCGACGAGAAGAAATACTCCTGACGCAGCCGCAATTCCTGACCCGCGGGCGTGTTGTCGGCCGGATAAAGCACGCGCACCAGACTATCGGCCTTCACCTGTTCGGCCAAAGCGCCCGCATGATCGCCCGCATTGAACGCATCGAGCCGCAGCGGATCGAGCGCCCAAGCCGTCCACAGGCGCAGCGTATTCACCCGCGCTCCGCGCCAGCCGACAACGGGCGTATCGACGGCGCTGGCCTCAACCTGCTCGGCCGGGCGCCACACCACCCCGCCGTTGCCCTCGATCACTTCCCCGCCAAAGCCCACGCGATAGGCGCTTTCGCGGCGGTCAAATTCCCAAGGATTGCCATGCGCCAGCCATGTTTCGGGCAATTCGACCTGCCAGCCATCGTCGATCCGCTGGCGGAACATGCCGTTTACATAGCGGATGCCATAGCCATAGGCGGGAATATCGAGGCTGGCCAAACTCTCCATGAAACAGGCCGCCAGCCGCCCCAGACCGCCATTGCCCAGCGCCGCATCGGGCTCCAGTTCTTCCAGTTGTGCCAGATCGAAACCATGTTCGCGCAGCGCCTGCTCCATCTCGCGCGTGACGTCCAGATTGGAAAGCGCATCGCGCATCAGCCGCCCGATCAAGAACTCAAGGCTGAGATAATAGACCCGCTTGCCCTCTTCGGCATAGGTGCGGCGGGTCGATTCAAACCAGCGGTCGATGATCCGGTCGCGCACCGAAAGCACGGCGGCGTGAAACCAGTCATGCGGCTTGGCGGCGCGCTCGTCCTTGCCCACGCGGTGGCGCAAAACATCGACAATCAAATCGCTGATCGAGGGTTGGGACTCGGTCTGGGACTGGCTCATGCAACGATACTCCCCACTGTTCCCAAGGCGCCCAAAGGCCGCCCGAGACGCTGATGTCCTGTCCTCCCCCAACCGAGCGCGCGCCTTGCCTCTGATGAGCGCATAGGTGTTTTCGCGTCACTTCCTTTGGATGAGACTAGGACAGCTTTGCCCGAGCCGACAAGGACTGATGCAAGCTATTGGCACAATTTCTTGCCCTGTCGATGATGCTCCTTTGGCAATACGTATGTCATCGCGGCGCAGCACTCTTGGCGCTGCGGCGCAGCAATGCCAGTATGACGCCCATCGGCGCCCTCGCGCGCCCTCTGCTGCGGAGCCGCGCGATGCATGATACCCTTGGCGAACAATCCCTTTGGTGGCGCGGGGCCGCAATCTATCAGATCTATCCGCGCAGCTTTGCCGACAGCAATGGCGACGGCATCGGCGATCTGCCCGGCATCACCGCGCATCTCGACCATATCGCCTCGCTGGGCGTCGATGCGATCTGGATCAGCCCGTTTTTCACCAGCCCGATGGCGGATTATGGCTATGACGTGGCCGATTACCGCGATGTTGATCCGATTTTCGGCACGCTGGCCGATTTCGACGCGTTGATCGCGCGCGCCCATGAATTGGGGATCAAGGTCACGATCGACCTCGTCTTTGCCCATACCAGCGATGCCCACCCGTGGTTCGCCAGCAGCCGCCACGCGCGCGTTGGCGATCAGGCGGACTGGTATGTCTGGCGCGACGCCAACCCGGACGGAACGCCGCCCAACAACTGGCAATCGGTGTTTGGCGGCCCGGCATGGACATGGGATGCGCGCCGACAGCAATATTACTATCACCAGTTCCTCAAAGAACAGCCGCAGCTCAACGCCCACCATCCGGCGGTGCAGGAGGCCTGCCTCGACATCATGCGTTTCTGGCTGGATCGCGGGGTGGACGGGTTCCGGCTCGATGCCCTGAACCACGCCTTTTTCGATCCGGACTTGCGCGACAATCCGGTCTCGCGCGGGCATCACATCCGCACCCGCCCCTTTGATTTTCAGGACAAGATCCACAGCCAGAACCACCCCGCCGCCATCCCCTTCATCGAGCGGATCGGCGAGCTGTGCGGGGAATATGGCGCCATCTTCACCGTGGCCGAGGTGGGCGGCGATGGCGCGGTGGGGTTGATGAAGGACTACACCGCAGGCGATGCGCGCCTGTCCAGCGCCTACAGCTTCGACTTCCTCTACGCCCCCGAATTGACGCCCCAGCGCATCAAAGGCTCGCTGGGCCAATGGCATGGCGCGGCGGGCGAAGGCTGGCCAAGCTGGGCCTTTGAAAACCACGATGCGCCGCGCCATATCTCGCGCTGGGCGGGCGAGAGCAATCTGACCGCCTATGCCCGGCTGACCATGGCGCTGCTGATCGCGCTGCGCGGCAATATCTTCCTCTATCAGGGTCAGGAACTGGCGCTGACGCAGGATGATATCCCCTTCCACCTGCTCAAAGACCCCGAGGCCATCGCCAACTGGCCGCTCACGCTCAGCCGCGACGGGGTGCGCACGCCGATGCCATGGCAATCGGACGCACCCCATGGCGGCTTTACCGACGGCACCCCATGGCTGCCCATGTCCGAGGCCAATATCGCCCGCGCCGCCGCCACGCAGGAGGCCGACCCGGCCAGCCCGCTGCATTGGACCCGCGCGATGCTGGCCCTGCGCCGGACCAGCAATGCCTTGCGCATCGGGGCGATGGAGGATGTGCATACCCACGGAATGCTGCTGCATTTCGCCCGGCACTGGGGCGATGAACGGCTGCATTGCGCCTTCAACCTGGGCGCCGCCGCGATGCGCCATGCCTGTCCGCCGGGCGCGCTGGTGCTCTCGGTCAATGGCGGCGGGGCCGCGCAATTGCCGCCGTTCAGCGCAGTTTTCATTCGGCAGGCATTGGGCTAAGACCCGCCGCATGACATTGCCGATGGATGACGATCATGCGGCGCTTGCCGCGGCCGCCGCGCATGGCGGCGCCCTTTGCACGGTCGTCGGCATCGACGGCAGCTGGTCTCGACGCTGGGGCGCGCAACTGGCGGTGCGGGGCGATGGGGCGATGGTCGGATCATTGGCCGACGGCTGCCTCGAAGCGGCGCTGATGCGCGAGGCGATGGCGGGCGGGGCCCCGCGCGTGCTGCGCTATGGCGCGGGTTCGCCCTTTATCGACATCCGCCTGCCCTGCGGATCGGGGGTGGAGGTGATGGTCGATCCGGCCCCCGATGCCGATGCTCTGAACGGCGCGGTGGCGGCGCTCGCCCGGCGCGAGGTGGCCCATCTGCCGCTGGGCGCGGGCTTCACGCGGCGCTATCTGCCCCGCCTGCGCCTGCTCGTACTGGGCAGCGGACCCGAGGCCGCCGCCCTTGCCGCGATGGGCCGCGCGCAGGGGGTCGAGGTGCTGCTGGCCGCGCCCCATGGGCAAAATGGGGATGCCACGCTGTCGTTGGGTCAGTCCCCTGCCCTTCCCGCTGGTTGGAAGCCCGACCCGTGGACTGCGGTCGCCGTGCTGTTTCACGACCATGAATGGGAGCGCACGCTGATCCCTTGGGCCATGGCCACCGATGCGTTTTATGTGGGCGCGCAGGGCGGCGCGAAAACGCGGGCAAACCGGCTCGAATTGCTCGCCTCGATTGGGTTCGACGATGCCGCGTTGGCGCGTCTGCATTCGCCCATCGGGTTGATCCCGGCCACGCGCACGCCCTCGGTGCTGGCGCTATCCGTGCTGGCCGAAGTGGTGGGGGCTTATGAGGGGTTGTTGGGGTAGAAGGGTGCCTCCGGCGGGCAAAGGGCGGGGGCCCTTTGCAATCCCATTTTGGGGTGGTGGGAAGTTTGCCAGATGGCGCGATGGGTTAATAAAGCCTGCGGCGCGGCAAGGCAGCGCTGAACAGCGCCGCAGGCTTTAAAAATTCAAACGGCTCGTCCGACACCCAAGACCGAAACCACAGCGCCACGCCGACAGTAACGGGATTGCAAAGGGCCCCCGCCCTTTGCCCGCCGGAGGCACCTCACACCCCTAAACCAACCCTACAACCGATCCGCCTGCGACACCGCATCGCTGGCGCGCAAACTGGACACAATCCGCGTCAGGTGGGCCAGATCGCTGACCTCCAGATCGACCTCATAGGTGCCGAAGAGTTCGTCGCGCTGGACGTTCTGGAGCTGGGTGATGTTGGCCTTGTTGGCGGCAAAGATACCGGTGACCTCGGCCAGCGTGCCGGGGCGGTTATAGAGGATGCAGCGCAAACGGCCGACGGCGCCGACGCTGCGATCGCCCCATGACAGGTCGATCCAGTCGTGATCCCCGCCCTCGATCAGCACGTCGCAGGCGATCGAGTGGACCTCGACCCCGACGCCCGGTTTGCGCAGGCCCACGATGCGGTCGCCCGGCACCGGGTGGCAGCATTCGGCAAGCTGGAAGGCCATGCCGGGGGTAAGACCCTTGATCGAGATCGCGCGTTCCTGCTTGGGCCAGGCCTCCGGCTCGGGCATGTCGCGCGCCGAACCGGGGACCAGCGCCTCCATCACCTGCCGGTCGTCCAGCTTGGCCGTGCCGATCGCGGCCATCAGCTCGTCCTCGTTTTTGAGACCCAGCCGCTTGACCGCCTCGGCGGTGGCCTTCTTGCCGACTTTGGTGGGCAGGCGCTCGATGATCTCGTCGAACAGCTTGCGCCCGATGGCGGCCAGTTCGGAGCGCTCCTTGATCCGCACTGCGCGGCGGATGGCGGCGCGCGCCTTGCCGGTCACGCAAAAGCCCAGCCATGCCAATTGCGGGCTGGCCGAGCGGTTCTTGATGATTTCCACCACATCGCCATTGGACAGCGCCGTGCGCAAGGGCACGTGGCGTCCGTTGATCTTGGCGCCGACCGCCATGCTGCCCAGATCGCTGTGGACGGCATAGGCAAAGTCGATGGGCGTCGCGCCCTTGGGCAACTGGAACAATTTGCCCTTGGGGGTGAAGGCGAAGATGCGATCCTGATAGATCGCCATCCGCGTGTTTTCGAGCAGTTCTTCGGGGTCGTTGCTGGCCTCCAGCACCTCGACCAGATCGCGCAGCCAGCCCACCTGCGAATCCGGCATCACCCCGCCCTGCTTATAGCTCCAATGCGCGGCAAGGCCGTATTCGTTGGTTTCGTGCATATTCCATGTGCGGATCTGCACCTCCATCCGCATGGCCTTTTCATAGATCATGGATGTGTGCAGGCTTTGATAACCGTTGACCTTGGGGGTCGAGATGTAATCCTTGAACCGCCCCGGCAAAGCCTGCCAGGTGGTGTGCAGCACGCCGATGGTGCGATAACAATCCTCGACACTGTCCACCAGCACGCGGAAGGCCATGATGTCGGTGATCTGGTCGAAATTGACATGGCGCTCGGCCATCTTGCGCCAGATCGAATAGGGGTGCTTTTCCCGGCCCCAGACCTTGCACTTCACCCCCGCCTCGGTCAGCGCCTGGCTGATCGAAAGGGCAATCGCATCGACCTGCCCGTGGTCCTGGCTGCGGATTTGCGCAAGGCGCCCGGTGATCGTGGCATAGGCCTCCGGCTCCAATTGCTGAAACGCCAGCAACTGCATCTCGCGCATATATTCATACATGCCCACGCGCTCGGCCAGCGGGGCATAGATATCCATGGTTTCCTTGGCGATGCGGCGGCGCTTGTCCTCGCTCTTGATGTAATGGAGCGTGCGCATATTGTGCAGCCGGTCGGCCAGCTTGACCAGCAGCACGCGCAGATCCTCGCTCATGGCCAGCAGGAACTTGCGCAGGTTTTCGGCCGCGCGTTCCTTCTCGCTCATCGCCTCGATCTTGGACAGTTTGGTCACGCCATCGACCAGCCGCGCCACATCCGGGCCAAACAGCTTTTCGATCTCGTCAATCGTGGCCAGCGTGTCCTCGACCGTATCGTGCAGCAGCGCGGTGATGATCGTGTCCTGATCGAGCTTGAGCTCGGTCATCAGCCCGGCCACCTCGACCGGATGGCTGAAATAGGGGTCGCCGCTGGCGCGCTTCTGGCTGCCATGCTTCTGGACGGTATAAACATAGGCGCGGTTGAGCATCTGCTCATCCGCATCAGGCGCGTAAGCCTTCACCCTTTCGACAAGTTCATATTGGCGCAACATCGTCCAAAGACTTTGGGGGGTGTAGCGCGCAAGGGCAAGGGGGAAAGGCCGCGCCAAAGCGCCCCGTCCACGAATTTTGGCGCAAAACAGCTTTGCGCCAATGCTTAAAGGGCGTTGGGCGGCCTGCGGGATCATGGCGTCAACGCCTCGCCGCCGCCCGGTCTTGCCAATCGATCACGGCCAGATAATTGCGCAGCCGGTTCTCCTCCAGCCGGGCCAGCAGCAGATTGTCGTCATAGGGCGCAAGGATGCGCGCCACATCATCGGCCCATGGCGCATCGCCATCATAGACCACCCCAAGCCCGAAAACGGCAGGCACATGGGCATAGCGCAGGTTCGCGCCCTGCCCGGCCATAAAATCCTCCACCGCCGTCAACACCCCGTTGCGCGGCCCGCCCGCCTCCAGCGCCCAGGCGTGAAAGCCGCCGCCGCGAAAGCCGCGATGGGCGATGCTGCCTCTCGAATCCAGCGTAACACCCACATCATAGGAATGGGGATGGCGAAACTCGGCCGGGATGCGCTCGGGGGCGTAATACATGTCGCGCCGCGCACAGGGCCAGCCAACATCATGCAACACCGCCAGCAGCGGCCGCCCGCCATCGCGAGCATTGGCGGATGCCAGCGCCAGCTCGTGAAAAACCGTATAATAGTTGTGGTCGCCGTCAATCACCCAGGCATCCACGGGGCCCAATTCAGGCATGGCCTCAAGGCTGGGTCGGGCGATGTGCTGAACGTGGCCCGCCGCCGCCGCCCAGACCAGGAATTCGGGCTTGGGCGATGGGTCGATGCTGATCAGTTCCGCGCCGCGCTGCTGGCAATATTGCGCCAGATGGGTGGACATGCCGCCAAATTCGGCTCCGATCTCGGCGATGGCACGCGCATCGGCGGCGGCCAGCACCTCAAGGATCATCTCGCCAAATTCGGCCATTGAATGGATCAGCAGATCGGCCATGCCCCAAACTCACTCCCGTTTAACCGAGGCGAGAATGGACCCGCCTTGGTTAATGGGCGGCTTGGCGGGCCCTAGGGCGTAATGCGGAGGTTTCCAGAGGCCATCGGGCGGGCAAGGCGATCCCTTGCCCGCCCGAATTGCTCCTTATTGCCCGCGCACAAACGCCCCGCACGCAATCCGCCCGCCGGCATTGCCGGTGGGGTCGGTCTTGTAATCATCGGGCGCGGCATGGACGACCACCGCTCCGCCGTCCTGATCAAACAGCGCGGTGAGCAATTCGTCGGCCTTGTAGTCCAGCGGCAGTGTGACATTGGCCGTGCCATCCTCGCCCACCGTCACATTGGGCAGATCGCCCATATGTGCGCCCATCGGATTGTCGCGCCCATGCTGATGCCCGGCCGGGTTCAGGTGTCCACCCGCCGAGGTGAAGGCGGGAACCTCGCATACGCCGCGCATGTGCAGATGGACCGCATGGACGCCCGCAGGCAGGCCCGAAAGCGAGAGTTTCAGCCCCAGCTTGCCCTTGGCCTCAACGATCGAGGCAAGGCCCGCCGGCATCGTATCGCCCTTCATCAGCGCCGCGCTGGCCAGCACCTTGTCCTTGGGGGCCGCCTTATGCGCCGCCTTGGCCATGCCCGCGCCCGGCGCCATAAGCCCGACCAGCGCCCCGGCCATCATCAGCCCCGTCAAAACCTTTGCCATCATCCGATCCTTTCCGTCTATCCGGCGCCTTAACGCGCCAACCCGGTTTTTGCTCCCGCCTCAGCTCCAGACCGCTTCAGGCGGCAGGCTCATCAGGATCGCATCGATATTGCCCCCGGTCTTCAACCCGAACAACGTGCCCCGGTCGTAAACCAGATTGAATTCGGCATAGCGCCCGCGCCATTCGAGCTGCTGCTGCTTTTGCGCGGCGTCAAAGGCGATGCCCATCCGGCGGCGCACCAGTTGCGGAAAGATCGACAGGAAGGTCTCGCCCACCGCCTTGGTAAAGGCAAAGTTGGCCTCCCATCCCGCCGAGCCATCTGATTCTGGGGGAGCGCATTCCAGATGGTCATAGAAAATGCCGCCCACCCCGCGATGCACCTTGCGATGGGGGATGTAGAAATAATCGTCGGCCCATGCCTTATATCGTTCGTAATAGCCCTCGCCATGCGCGTCGCAGGTGGCCTTGAAGGCGGCGTGGAAATCGGCCGTATCCTCGTCATAGGGCAGCGGCGGATTGAGATCCGCGCCGCCCCCGAACCACGCCTTGGTCGTGGTCAAAAACCGCGTGTTCATATGCACGGCGGGCACATGGGGGTTGGCCATATGGGCGACAAGGCTGATCCCCGTGGCGGTGAAGCCGGGGTTTTCCACGCTGGCGCCATTGATGCTGGCGGCAAATTGCGGGCTGAACGCGCCATGGACGGTCGAGACATTGACCCCCACCTTTTCAAAAACCTTGCCCTTCATCAGGCCCTGCACACCGCCCCCGGTATCCGCCTCGCCCGCCACCGCGTCGCGGGTCCAGGGCTTGTATTGAAAGCTGGCGTCTGACCCTGCTTCGCGCTCGATCTTTTCAAATTCGGCGCAAATGCCATCGCGCAGGGCCTCGAACCATGTCTTGGCGCGCTGCGTATAGGGGGTCCAGTCGGTCACGTCGGCCTCTCTTGCGGGGATTGTTGCGCCCCCGCTTGCCACCGCCGGGCGGGCGCGGCAAGGGGGCGGCATGGACGCGATGCAGTTTGCCCCCTTTTCCTTTGCCGGTCACGAATGGCTGATCTCGAACAGCCGCGCGGTCTATTGGCCCGCCCAGCAGGCGCTGCTGGTGGCCGATCTCCATCTGGAAAAGGCAAGCTGGTATGCGCAGAGCGGGCAGATGCTGCCCCCCTATGACAGCCGCGAAACGCTGGAGCGGCTGGGCGCGGCGGCGGCGATGACCGGGGCGCGGCGGGTGCTGTGCCTTGGTGACAATTTTCACGACGATGACGGCCCCGCGCGGATGGAGCCGGAGGCGGCGCGGATGCTGGGCGATCTGGCGCGGCGACTCGACGTGGTGTGGATCGTGGGCAATCACGATGCCGGATTGGCGCATCGCATCGCGGGTGATGTGGTGGAGGAACTGATGCTGGACGGCATCACGCTGCGCCACGAGGCCGAAACGGGCGAAACCGGACCGGAAATCTCGGGCCACTATCATCCCAAATTGCGGGTGCGGATGCGCGGGCGGATGATCAGCCGCCCTTGCGCGCTGCGCAGCGAGAATCGGCTGATTCTGCCCGCCTTTGGGGCGCTGACGGGGGGTATGGATGCCGCCGATCCGGCGCTGATTGCCGCCCTTCAGCCCGCGAAACGCGCCGAGGCGATCTTGTGCGCCGCGGCAAAAACCGCCATCCTGCCGGTCTGGACCGCGTGAATCGGAAGGCTGAAACAAAAGTTTCGCGATTTTGCCGCAACTGTGGCGAAATTGCGCTTTCATGCGTGTGGGTTTCGCTCTAAAGGCGCTCATCCAGAAATGTCTTATGGAGAGTAGACTATAGCCCCCCCTCCCCGGCGCAGTATGGCGCCCCCCGTCAAAAGCGGGCCCCGCTATAACGAGATGATTAACGTGCCCAAGGTGCGCGTTATCGATGACGAAGGCGAAAACCTCGGCATCATGTACACGCGTGAGGCAATCGAACGCGCGTTCGAACTCGGGCTCGACCTTGTCGAAGTGTCGCCCAACGCCGACCCGCCGGTCTGCAAATTCCTCGATGTGGGCAAGTTCCGCTATGAGGCGCAGAAGAAGGCGAACCTTGCCCGCAAGTCGCAAAAGACGCAGGAGATCAAAGAGATCAAGATGCGTCCCAATATCGACGATCACGACTATGACGTGAAGATGCGCGCCATTCACAAGTTCATCGGCGAAGGTGACAAGGTGAAGGTGACCCTGCGCTTCCGCGGTCGCGAACTTTCGCACCAGCAACTGGGCATGAACCTGCTCAAGCGCGTGCAGGAAGATGCGGCGGAACTGGCCAAGGTCGAAGCCTATCCGCGCATGGAAGGCCGTCAGATGCTGATGGTGCTTTCACCGAAATAAGGCTACAAGGGTTCTGCCTCGCTGGTTTGGCGGCCATTTCCGGCCAAACAGGCAGACCGGCAGGATCTACGAAGAGGCGCTGGCCCCGAATGCGGGACCGGCGCCCTTTTCCGTTCAGCGCCTTTTCCGTGAACCGCCAAACCGCTCACGATTGGATATTTCCAGCGCCTTGAACAACGAGGACTTTGCCGTCCCGTCATCCCAGATATCGGCAATCCGCCATTGCCGATTTTCCTGATGCAAGATGAAGGTGGCGTCATGGCGCCAATCGCCATCAGCCGAATAATGAACCCTGACCGCCACATCTGCGCCAACCGGCGCCACCTGCTGAACCCGCGCTTTCAGGCCGCCATTGTCCTGACATTGGCAGAGGACTTCGGCCTCAATCACGCCAATGTCCGATTGCGATCCATCAAGCAGCATCGCATCCGCCAATGGCTTGGTGAAAAAACGCAGATAGGCCGGACTGCGCGGATCGACGTCACCATGCAAGGCAAAAGCCAGCGCCCCTTGCATAAACGCCCGCGCGCCGGACGGCTCCCCCGCATCGGCGGCCATTGCCCAAGCCATCAGCCACAAGCCCGCAACCCAACGCATACCACGTCCTTTCCGGCCAAAACGCTAAAAATGTCAGGGGGCCTGTAAGCCGGGTTCTGTGAAGGCCGCTCGTATCGTTTCCGACGCGGCGGCCAGCGGCAGCCATTCCTCTCGGCGCCCTGTTGCCAGTGCGCTCCAGCAACCAACCCGGGCAACTGGCGCGAAACCCGCCTGTCCATAAAGGACGCGTTGCCCCTATTCGGTCTTGCTCCGGGTGGGGTTTGCCTTGCCAATTCTGTCGCCAGAATCGCGGTGCGCTCTTACCGCACCCTTTCACCCTTACCTTGGGATTTGCATCCGTCCGGCGGTTTGCTCTCTGTGGCACTTTCCCTTGAAGGTCGGCCAAAAGCCTTCCTCCCGGCGGGCGTTACCCGCCACCCTCGTTTCGTGGAGCCCGGACTTTCCTCGGCAGGGTCGAACCCTGACGCGGCTGCCCCGCCCCCTGACGCTTGATCCGCTAGCAGGCTTTGTTGGGCGAGAAAAGCGATAAGGGCGACGATTTTTTGCGGCACGTCAATGCGGCCTGCACGGCGCGCGCCATGACTTTCCCTCCGCGGGTCACGCCGATCGTCCCAGTTTGGCGGGGTTTCGGAGCAGTGGCAGGCCGTTTAGCGATAGCAATTTTATAATTTCCGACATTTCTAAAATGTTGCAACTTTGACACACTATTGTCAAATGTTGGACGAATATGTCAAGACTCGGTTGCAAGTGCCCCTTCGCCCTCCAATAGGCTGACAGCACTGTAAGTAAAGCGCGTGCGGGGATCTTTCCCACAGGCGCTTGCAGGGGGACAATCCAGATATGAAAAACCACAAGCACCTTCGTGGCGCGGCACTGCGCCATGGTGTTGCAGCGCTCTCGCTGGTCACCACGCTTGCCTCGGCACCGGCCTATGCCCAGGGCGCCGCGGCCGCCGAGCCGGAAACCATCGTCGTCACCGGCACGATGTTCCGCCGCACCAACACCGAAACGCCTTCGCCGGTCACCGTGCTGACCTCCGAATCGCTGATCAAGGCCGGTATCACCACCGCCTCGGACGCGATTCGCTCGATTTCGGCCGACGGCGCCGGTTCGATCGGTTCGGGCTTCCAGTCGGGCTTCTCGGCGGGCGGTTCGGCCGTATCGCTGCGCGGACTGGGCGTTTCCTCGACCCTCGTGCTGGTCGATGGCCTGCGCTCGGCCAATTTCCCGCTGAACGATGACGGCCACAATGCCTATGTCGACCTCAACTCGATCCCCTTCAGCCTGATCGACAAGATCGAAGTCCTCAAGGACGGCGCCTCGTCGAGCTATGGCGCGGACGCGATCGGCGGCGTGGTCAACCTCAAGCTCAAGAAGCAGTTCAACGGCGTGGCCGGCAATGCCGAAAGCGGCATCTCCGAGCGCGGCGATGGCCGTTACAGCCGCCTGAGCGCCACCGTGGGCTTTGGCGACTATCAGAACGAGGGCTGGAATTTCTACGTCAACGGCGAATACCAGTACAACGGCCGCATCTCGAACAAGAGCCGCGGTTTCCCCTATAACACGCAGGATCTGACCTCGATCGGCGGCAAGGACAACAACACCGCAGACGGTCCGAACATGACCGTCAACGTGCCGACCGCCTATTTTGCCAAGACCACCCAGAGCGATCTGAACAACCCGCTCTCGGGCGGCACCGCTGCCAGCACCGCCATGCTGGCGCCGGGTCTGGCCAATTGCGCCGGTGGCACCTTCACCGGCGCCAACGGCACGGGCTGCAAGTATGATCTGGTCAACCAGTATCGCCAGCTCGCCCCGCTGCAGGAGCGCTATTCGGTCAATGGCCGCCTCAGCTTCCGCGTTTCGGACAGCATCGAAGGCTATGTCACCGGCAGCTTCAGCCGCAGCTATGTGTCGATCCAGGGCACGCCCTCGGTGATCCGCGCGACCCAGCCTTTCGGCGGCTCGCCCGCGCTGGCTTCGTCGAATCCGGGCATCGTGCTGCCGGTTTACATCTGCTCGACGGGCGTGAACTGCGCAACGGCCGCTGATCGCCAGCTGAACCCGAACAACCCCTATGCTGTGGCCGGCGCCGATCCGGCGACCAACGCCGCGCGCATCTACTACATGTTCGGCGACATCGCCGCGGGCAGCGAGCGCACCAATGACGTGTACCGCTTCACCTCGGGCCTGAACGGCAAGATCGGCGAAAGCACCGATTGGCGCATCGAGGGCGTCTATGCCCGCGACAACCTGAAGCTGACGCAGCACGGACTGTTGAACATCGCCAACCTGATGCAGGCGATCAACACCGGCTCGTACAACTTCATCAATCCCTCGCTCAACACCGCCGCGGTGCGCAATTCGATCGCGCCTGATCGCACCACGCCGTCCTATTCGCAGATGTATGCGGTTGACGCCTCGATCAGCCGTGCGCTGTTCGATCTGCCGGGCGGCAAGGCCCAGTTGGCTGTGGGCGGCCAGATCCGCGCTGAAAAGCTGGAAAACCGCAACCAGAACGTCGCGCTCGACACCTATGGTCTGACCACGGCTTCGGCCTATGGCCAGCACACCGTGTCGGCGGCCTATTTCGAAATCGACGCGCCCTTCTCGCGCATGCTCGACACCAACTTCTCGGGCCGTTTCGACCACTATTCCGAAGGCTTCTCGAAGTTCTCGCCCAAGATCGGTGTGAAGTTCACGCCAACCAAGGCGTTTGCACTTCGCGGCACCTATTCGGAAGGGTTCCGCGCGCCGACCTTCGCTGAATCCGGCCCGCGCAGCCAGTATGCCGGTTTCGTGTCGACCACGCCGCCTGCAAACTTCATCGCCGATCACGGTGGTGCGGCCTCCAACAACCCCTACAACGCAGTCTACCAGTTGGGCCGCGGCGTTGTGGGCAACCCCAACCTCAAGCCGGAAAACTCGCGCAGCTTCACGCTGGGCGTGATTTCGCAGCCCAGCCGCTGGCTCAGCTTCACGGTTGACTATTACAACATCAAGAAGTCGAACCTGATCGTCTCCGGCCCGCTGATCAGCCAGGCTGTGAACGCATATTACAACTCCGCCAACGTGGCTGCCGCTCAGGCCGCCGTGGCCGCTGTCGGCCCGGGCTATTCGGTCAACTCGATCGACGCTATCGATCCCCTGTTCCCGAACGCCCTGCCCCGCGTGCTGATCATCAACGTGCCCTATGTGAACGCGAACTACTCGGTCACCTCGGGCCTTGATTTCTCGGCCACCGCCAAGGTCGACCTGCCGCGCAACATCAAGTGGACCAGCCGTCTGGAAGCCACCTATGTGATCCGGTATGACCTGAACAACGCCGGTGTTCTCCAGCGTTATGCCGGGACCTTTGGCCCCTACGACCTGTCGTCGGGCAACGGTACGCCCCGCATCCGCGGCAACTGGCAGAACACGCTGGAAATCGGTCAGCTCTCGCTCAGCCTGACGACCTACTATGTGGGCCGCATCAAGCAGACCGCCGCTGACTCGAACACCGACACCAGCTGCGCGCAGAACCTTTACAAGACCGGCGACAAGTTCTGCTATGTCAGCCCGTTCATCAACAATGACTTCAACGCGACGCTCAAGATCAATGATCGCATGACCGTCTATGGCATTGTGAAGAACCTGTTCGACGCCAAGGCTCCGGTGGCTCCCGCCGCCTACTCCAGCGCGCCGAACTTCCTCACCACCTGGCACTATGCCGGTCTGGTGGGCCGCGAATTCCGCGCGGGCGTGAATATCAAGATGTAATCATCGTTCAGGCCGGAGGGGGTTTGCGCCCTTTCCGGCCTGCGCTTTGGTCCAATCAGGCGCCGCCTTTCCTTGGGGAGGGCGGCGTTTTTTTTAAGGGGGGAGGAGTGTGCCTCCGGCGGGCAAAGGGCGGGGGCCCTTTGCAATCCCGTTACTTTATGCGTTGCGCTGTAAATGTGGCGTCTTGTCTGGGGCGCGATGAGGGGATTTTGAAAGCCTGCGGCGCTTTTTAGGATAACTTTGCCGCGCCGCAGGCTTTCAACCTGTGTGCGTCAACGACCTGGCAAACAGTACAACAACCCCATAACGGGATTGCAAAGGGCCCCCGCCCTTTGCCCGCCGGAGGCAAAACTTCCGCCTTAATAGGGAAAATCATCCTCCCCGCACTCATTCCAATCCTCACCCTCGACCGCGTCGCGCGCGATCAGCAATTCGAAAAGCAAGGCCCCGACCTCGCCGTCCAGTTCGCCATCAATGATTCGCGGTCGGAACCGGCGCTGAAAGGCGGCAATGGCGGCGCGGCCATCGGTCACTTCATAGCCGAACCGTTCGAGCGAGAGATAAAACGCCCCCGGATTTTCATGCAGCAGCCGGATGCGCGGGCGGGGCGTGGGCAGCGCGAGGCCATAGCGCGCGAGCAATTCCCAATCGAACAACTCGCCCGGATCCTGCTTGCGCGCGGGGGCAACATCGGAATGGCCCACCACATTGGCCGGGTCGATATTATGGCGCGCCATGATGCTGGAGAGCAGCGGGATCAGCGATTCCATCTGCGCCTCGGTAAAGGGGCGATAGCCAAATTCATGGCCGGGATTGACCATCTCGATGCCGATGCTGGCCGAATTGACGTCGGTGATCCCGCGCCAATAGGATCGCCCGGCGTGCCATGCCCGCTTCTCCTCGGGCACAAGGCGGATGACAGTGCCATCCTCGTCGATCAGGTAATGGGCCGATACTTCGGCCGCCGGATCGCACAGGCGGTCGAGCGCCTCCTGCATGGTCTGCATGCCGGTGTAATGCAGCACGACCATGCTGATCGGCAATTTTCGCTCGTTGCAATTGGGCGAGAGGCATTCGCGGTGGACCAGTTCGCTCATGCCCGCTCGTTCCCCTCACCCATGGCCATCAGGCCTCCATCATCCTTGCGCGGGGATCACCGCGCCCATCACCAGCGCTTCCTCGCTCAGCGCATATTGCACGCTGCCGCCAAGGCCGGCGGCCATCACCTGAAGCATGGCCGCAGGCGCGGTCTTGCTGGACAGATCGCCCGGCGCCAAAGTGCCCTCCAGCGCCAGGCCGATGGCCGGATCAAAGGCGATGCGCGGCCCTGCGGCGCGCACCACGATTTCCGCGGCACCATCGCGGATCTCGGCGGCAATATCGATGGTGCCGCCGCGCACCAGCGCGTCAATCGCGATCAGCGCAAAGTTGAGCAGCGTCTTGACCGCCGACTTGGGCAACATATCGTTGCCCAGCGCAAAATTGACCGAAACCCGGTCCTTGCCCGCCAGCAATGCCTCGATCAGCGCGCGCGGTTCGTTCACCGGGATCAGATCACCAAACCCGCCCGCCGCGCCAAACGCCAGACGGTAGAATTTCAGCTTGTTGGCGCTGACCCGCGCAGATTGTTCGAGCAGCTCGAAACAGCGCTCGCGCATCGCCGGATCTTTTTCCTCGGCCAGCAATTCCAGACCGTTGGACAGCGCGCCCACCGGGCTGAGCATATCATGACACAGGCGCGAGCAGAGCAGGCTGGCAAGATCGAGGGCAATGGTACGGTCGATGGTATCGGACATATTCAACTTTTTCCCGGATGGTGCATGACTGTTGCACAGCACCTTTACCCATCCCTTAACCCTCATCTTCGCGTGTGAAAAGCACTTCAAATCCATTGGCCCCATCGCGCCACCAACTGACCGTTTCGCCGCCGCAAATTGCCCAGATCCGGCCATCGCGCGCGGCCATGGCGGCGTCGGTCGGGCTGGGCATTGCATCGCCTGTAGGATGGGAATGATAATAGCCCAGCACCTGCTCCGCGCCTGCCCGCTGGGCGCGATAGGCGGCGATGAGCGCCGCCGGATCGATCTCGAAATGGCGCGCCGGATCGGGAGCAACATTGGCGCAGGGGCGGATTTGCACCACCTTGCCCGCTCGCCCAAGCAGCAATCCGCAGGCCTCATGGGGGTGGGCATCAGCCGCCTGCGCGCGGATCGCGGCGATAATTCCCCTTGCCAAGTGAATTTCCATGCCCATTTGCAAAAGAATGAGCATGGGGGAAAGCATCGTACAAGGGGCAATTGCAGGCGGCGGTCGGCTGGACCGCGCGCTGGCGGACTGCTGCCCTGCCGACGCGTCCCTCTCGCGCGAGCGAATCAAGGCGCTGATCGGCGAGGGCCGGGTCAGCATCGACGGCCGCATCGTCTCTCAGGCCTCGATGAAAGTGGCCCCCGGCGCGCATTTCATCATCACCCTGCCCCAGGCCGCGCCGCTCGACGCCGTGGCGCAGGATATTCCGCTCGACGTGGTGTATGAGGATGAACACCTGATCATCGTGGACAAGCCGGCGGGTCTGGTGGTCCATCCCGCGGCGGGCAATCCCGACGGCACGCTGGTCAACGCATTGTTGCACCATTGTGCGGGGCAATTGTCGGGCATCGGCGGGGTGGCGCGCCCCGGCATCGTTCACCGCATCGACAAGGACACATCGGGCCTGCTGGTGGTGGCCAAATCGGATGCCGCGCATGAAGGCCTGGCGCGGCAATTTGCCGACCATTCGATTGAGCGGGCCTATCTGGCGATCACCCAGGGCATTCCCCACCCCACCCATGGCACGCTGCGCGGGGTCATTGCGCGCCACCCCACCGACCGCAAGCGCATGGCGCTGTTGCCCGAGGGGGCGCGGATGCCAGAGGACGGCGGGAGGGGCAAACATGCCGTCACCCACTTCCGCCTGCTCGAATCGCTTGATCATGCCGCGCTGGTCGAATGCCGGCTCGAAACCGGGCGCACCCATCAGGTCCGCGTGCATATGGCCTCGATCGGACATGCCCTTTTGGGCGATCCGGTCTATGCCCGATCACAGAAATCGCAAAAACCGCTCCTTACAGAGCTTGGCTTTGCAAGGCAGGCGTTGCATGCTGCGGTTCTCGGTTTTACGCATCCGGTTACCGGCGAAACCATCCGTTTCGCCAGCCAGTTACCCGCCGATATGCGGGAACTATTACGCCGGTTGGGCGGTTCTCTTGCCGACCAGCCGGTTTCTTCCATACTGACCGGCGCCAATGGGCCGGGCGGCAAGGAAGGCCAACCGTGGCCGCCACCGAGGGATGCCTGTTAAGGGTCCGTCAATGCGCGTGCTGACAAGTGGAAGGATGATGACTGCCATGACCCAAGACAGCAATCTGCCCGCCGTGCCGGCGCTGGCCTCCGGCGAGGACGGGCTGAACCGCTACATGTCGCAAATCCGCAAGTTTCCCGTGCTGACGGCGGAACAGGAATACATGCTGGCCAAACGCTATGCCGAGCATCAGGACCCCGATGCCGCGCGCCAACTGGTCACCAGCCACCTGCGCCTCGTGGCCAAAATCGCGATGGGCTATCGCGGCTATGGCCTGCCGATCAGCGAGCTGATTTCGGAAGGCAACATCGGGTTGATGCAGGGCGTCAAGAAATTCGAGCCCGATCGCGGCTTCCGTCTGGCCACCTATGCCATGTGGTGGATCAAGGCCAGCATGCAGGAATTCATCCTGCGTTCCTGGTCGCTGGTCAAGATGGGCACGACGGCGGCGCAAAAGAAGCTGTTCTTCAACCTGCGCCGGATGAAAAAGAACATCGACGCCTTTGAAGACACCGACCTCCACCCGGACGATGTGAAGAAGATCGCCACCGACCTTGGCGTGTCCGAGGCCGAGGTGGTCAACATGAACCGCCGGATGATGATGGGCGGCGATGCCTCGCTCAATGTCTCCTTCAACGAGGAAGGCGAAGGTCAGTGGCAGGACATGCTGGCGGATTCCGGGCCGCTGCAGGACGAGACTGTCGCCAATGCCGAAGAGGCCCAGTGGCGCCACGCCCTGCTGGCCGAAGCCATGGACAGCCTGAACGAGCGCGAACGGGCAATCCTGTTTGAGCGCCGCCTGACCGATGACCCCAAGACGCTGGAAGAATTGAGCCAGACCTATAATGTCAGCCGCGAACGCGTGCGCCAGATCGAGGTGCGCGCCTTTGAAAAGCTGCAAAAGGCCATGCAGTCCATCGCGCGCGAACGCATGCTGGTGGCGGCGGCGTAATTACGACCCTCTGGGATGGGGCGGGACGTCATGTGCCCTCCCCCGTCCATGCAACCCCCTGTTGGCAGACCATAAAGCCAGGCGCGAAGGCGGAACTACGCCGCGCCGGGGGGCATTGCTGCATTTAATATGTTGATTTGATGCGGGGCTTTGGAATTTCTTAGGGATATTCCCGATACTATGCATTCTTACTAGGTGTGGCGTTCAGAGAAATCTGACGCCTGTCATACTGGCAAGGATGAAACCCATGGGCGTCGAGATCCCCAACTCGTATGGCGCAAACCCTGCTGATGCCAATGCCTCCTCCGGTCTGCATGGCCTGATCGGAGGGTCTGCGGCCATGCGCGAAGTCTATTCGCAGATCAAATATCTGGCCGCGAGCCGGGCCAATATTTTCATCTCCGGCGAAAGCGGCACCGGCAAGCAGGCCTGCGCAGAGGCGATCCACCGCGCATCGCCGCGTTCGTCCGCGCCCTTTGTCACGGTTTCCTGCGCCGCCATGCCGCCCGAATTGATCGAGCGGCGCATTTTTGGCGATCCTTCCGAAACCGCCCCCTCTGGCCCGCCCTCGGCCTTGCGGGCGGCGGATCGCGGCACGCTGTTTCTCGATGAAGTCAGCGCGCTGCCGCTGCCGCTGCAAGGGCGGCTGCTGCGCTTTTTGCAAAGCGGGATGGCCGGGCGCACGCTGGTCGATGTCCGCCTGATCTGTTCCAGCAGCCGCCCGATGCTGGAGGAACTGGCGTCAGGCCAATTCCGCGAGGATCTCTATTACCGTCTGGCGGTGGTGCCGCTCGACTTGCCCCCCTTGCGCGATCGCGGTGGCGATATCGAGGCGTTGGCGCAAAGTTTCCTGCGCCGCTTTGCCCGCGAACATGGCAAGAAATTCAACCCGCTCGGGGCCGAACATCTGGCCGCACTGGAGGCCTATTCGTGGCCGGGCAATCTTCAGGAACTGCAGAATGTGATCCGCCGCGCCATACTGCTGTTCGACGGGCCGGAACTGCCGCTGCGCGCGCTGCCCGCCATTCCGCCAACGCCGCAAGGCCAGAGCCCTCAACCGGTGGAAGCCACCGGCGATGCCCCCGCCGCCACTACGACTGATCACGAAGCCTTGTTCAAGGCGCTGGCCGGGCTGACATTGGATCAGATCGAGAGGCTTGCCATTGAGGGGGCCATTCGCGCCGCCCATGGCAGCCTGCCCGGCGCCGCGCGCATTCTGGGGGTCAGCCCATCGACCCTCTATCGCAAGCGCGAACGCTGGAATGATGCCCAGCGTTCAGCCTGATTTGCGGCGGGGGTTGACCGACCCCCGCCTTCAATGCCGGGCGAAATTACCAGTCGCCGCCATTGCCATCGTCCGAGGAATCCCAGGAACTGTCGTCGGAAATGCCAAAGTCATTGCCGCCCATGTCCTGATTCGTATTGCCCGAATCCCAGCCTGAATTGTCCTCGCGCAGCGGGCGGCGCTGTTCGTCCTTGTGATCGCCGAACATGCCGTCGATGATCTTTTCACCGGCGGCGAAACCCGCGCCGGCCGCCGCGCCCGTGGCCAGACCGCCAAGGATCGAGGAGCCCATGCCGCCGCCCTGCTGGGGATAGCCGCCCCCATATCCGGGACCACCATAGCCGGGCCCGCCAAAGCCCTGATTGCCATAGCCCTGCCCGCCGTAACCGGGACCGCCCTGCGGCGCGTAAGGCGCGTTATAGGCCTCCGCCTGACGGTTGCGGCGGCGGAAGAAAGCCAGCACGCCAAACACCAGCGCACCGATCAGCACAATGCCGACCCACGAGATCCCGCGCGATTGCGCAGGCTGGGGCGCTTCACTGCGCGTGACTGCGCCGTTTCCCACCGACCCGCCGTTAAGCTGCGCCTTGAGCGCGGCCACCGATTGCGGCTGGATACCCGGCAGGCCCGGCGCCAGCTTTTCCGCCTGCGCCAGTTGCGCCCGCGCATCCGCGGTCTTGCCCTGCTTGGCCAGCAACTCGGCCTGAACGTAATGGGCCTTGGCGCTGTTCGGGTGAGCCTTGAGCACCTCGTCCATCATGGTCACGGCCTTGTGCACCTGCCCTGCGCGGGCGGTGGCATAGACATCGCGCACGCTTGGTTCGGCGGCCATGACCGGCGCCGACACCATCATCAGGGCCACAGGGGCCAAAAGCCACAGGGCAGACTTCTTCATCTTCCTCACTCCATCTGGCGCAAGCTGCGCCGTAATGTGATCTGGTGCGCCTTATGGCTTTTGCAAGATGAACAGGCCCTGTGCCGCCTTGATCGCGGCGGCCACCACCGCATCGCGCGAACCGTCCGCCGCAACCACGCGCCAGTCCGACAGATCGCCGCAATCATAAGTCATTTGCCGCGCCACCACGGCGGCATCGGCATCCGAAGCGTCGCCCCGCCGCGCCGCAACGCGCTGCTGCATCGTCGCGCCATCGGCCCTCAGCCACAGGCCGAGGAAAGGAACACCGGCGGCATGGGCCGCGCCCGCAATCGCGGCGCGCTCATCCGGCGCCGCAAAGACCGCATCGGCGACCACCGGCCATCCCCGCGCCAGCATCGCTCCGGCCCGCTCGACCATCGTGGCATAGACCTGCCGGCTGGCCTCTTTCGTATAGGTCTCGCCGGGCAGGCGATCTTCGGGGGCCACGCCCGCCAAACTCTTGCGGATGACATCCGAGCGCAGCCAGCGCGCGCCCGGCGCTGCGCCGATCCGATGCGCCAGCGCCCCGGCCAGCGTCGATTTGCCCGTACCCGACAGGCCGCCAACCGCAATCAACACCGCCGCCCCGGGCCGCAGAAACGCCAGCGCCGCATCAAGATAGGCCCGCGCCTCGCCCGCCTTTTCCTCGCGCGCCGCGCCGCTTAGCCGCGCCGCCGTGGCCGCCCCCACATGCGCCCGGATCGCCGCGCGCACCGACAGGAACAGCGGCAGCGCGCTCCAGCCATCTTCTTCGCCCATCCGGTCGGCATAGCGGTTGGCGACCAGATTGGCCGCCTGAGCATGACCCTTGTGCCACAGATCCATCAGCAGGAAGGCCAGATCATAAAGCAGATCGGTCGTCGCCAGTTCGGCGCTGAATTCAAGGCAATCGAACGGCACCGGCCGCCCATGCCACAGACAGATATTGGCCAGATGCAGATCGCCGTGGCCGTGGCGCACCTTGCCCGCCCGCGCGCGCGCATCGAGCAGATCGGCCACCTGCGCCAGCGCCTCAAGGCTTTGCTCTTGCAGATCGGCCACTTTGTTGGGGGGCAAGAGATCGGGCGCGATGGCGGCAAAGGAGCGGGTGTTGCCGACAATCACCTGGCGCATTCTCCCGGCGCCATCGGCATCGCGCAAAATCTGCGCCCGCCCATGAAAATCGGCCACGCCATCGGCCAGAGCGTGAAGCATGGGCTGGGTCAACGCACCGCGCGCGGCCACCTGCGTCAACAGATCCTGCGCGGGAAAGCGGCGCATGACGACCACCCAGTCGATCACCTCGCCCTCATCACCCCAGCAGAGCGCCCCGTCCGCCCCCCGCCGGATCGCCCGCAGCCCGCAATAAAGGTCAGGCGCGGTCCTGCGGTTGAGCGCCAGTTCGGCCCGACACGCCGCCTGGCGCAGCGCCAGCGTCGAGAAATCGAGATAGCCCAGATTGACCGCCCGCTTCAGCTTGTAAACTCTGTCCGGGCCAAGAAAAATCATCGCCCCATGGGTGTCGATCCGCTCGACACCGGGGGCGGACAGAAAGGCGATGGTCGCGCTCTGGTCCTGCTCGCTGTGATCCGTGGCCATGATGTGCGCCTTTATGCCTTGTGCTCAATCTATTGCATAACAGATCCTGGCGCATCATGCGCCTGATCAACAAGGCTGGCTGGATCATGCGCGCGCGCGATGCTATGCAATCGGCCTTATGATCCAGCCCAGCGAAGAAAGCCGCGTATGAACGAGACTGGCGCTGTTGAGACAGGCTTGCGCAAGGCCCCCGATGGATTGTCCGATCATGAAGGGCAGCAGCATGGGCCCGAAGAAGTGGAAATCAAGCTGGCCGCCAGCCAGAGCATGCTGGAAAACCTGCGCCACCATCCCGCTCTGCTCGGCCAGAGCCAAAGCGAAACCCTGCGCACCACCTATTTCGACACGCCCGATGGCGCGCTGGCGGCGGGCAAGGCCAGCCTGCGCGTCAGGCGGCGAGCGAAAGGCTGCGAACAGACGCTGAAAATCGCGCTGGGCCGCAAGAGCCAGATGCAGCGCAGCGAGTGGAACCAGCCGTTGCATGCCGATGCGCAGGCCCCCGACCCATCCGCCTTTCCCGCCCCCGCGGCGCTGGCGCTGGATCGGATGCGGGGCGGCGCGCATCTCTTGCCCTATGCCGAGCTGGCGGTAGAGCGCGAGACGAGGCTGCTGCGCCGAGGCAAAGCCTTGATCGAAGTGGCCTTTGACAAAGGCGAGATCCGCGCCGGTGATCGACCGACCCAGCCGATTGCCGAAATCGAACTGGAATTATGCGAGGGGCGACTGGCCGATTTGTTGCGGCTGGCGCTGGAATTGCCGTTGGGGCCGGATTTGGGCTGGTCCATCCGCACCAAGGCGCAGCGGGCGCAGGCGCTTGCCAAGGGGCGCACGCCGCAGGCGGTGTCCGCCGCCCCTGTCGCGCTGACGCGGGGCATGAGCGGGGCCCGGGCGTTCCAGACGATCGGATGGAATGTGCTGGCCCATGCGGTGGGCAATCTGGGGTTGGTGATCAGCCGGGGCGATCCCGGCGCGATCCATCAGTTGCGTGTGGCGATCCGGCGGATGCGGGCGGCGCTCTCGCTGTTTGCCAAGGATCTGCTGGCGCTCGACCCGCAGGCGCGGCTGTGGCGGCAGGAATTGCGCGAGGCGGCGATGCTGCTGGCCCCGGCGCGCGATCTGCATGTTTTGGCCCAAAGCATGAAAAACCCGCCCGATGCTCTGCTGCGTGCAGAGGCCGCCGCCACGCAAAACGCGCGCGAAGGCCTGAGCCAGCCCCGGTTTCAGCGGCTCTGGCTGCAACTGGCGCTTTGGCTGGAGGATGGAGCCTATCTGGCCTCACCGTTGGCCGGGGTGGCGGTGGAGCCGATGGCCGCCGCCATGATCGAGCGCCAGCGCGATGCGATCAGGGGCATGCGCAAACGCCTGACCGGGATGAGCGACAGTGATCTGCACGAATTGCGCAAGGATGTGAAGAAGCTGCGCTACTCGGCGGGCTTCTTTGTGGCGCTGGACAAAAGCCGGATCGGGCGTGCCCATCAGGGCGCGCTGGAACAGGTGCAGGGCGCGCTGGGCCAGATACAGGATCAGGTCAGCGCGATGGAGGCGGGCGTGGCCATAACGCGCCTGCTCGACCTGCCGCGGGGCGAAGCGCTGGCGTTGCAGGCGCAGCTCGACAAGGCCATGGCCCTGCCCGCCGCCGGACGCGCGCGCGCCATTGAGCAGGCCCGCGCCGGACTCGCGCTGGAAAAGGCACATGCGGGCTGGTGGGAAGCGCTGTAAGGGTCTAAGCGGGCCGCAAAGGCCCCGGAGCGGATAAAGGAAGCAGCATGAGCGAGGAAGGCCTGCGCCTGAAAATCGCGATCCGCGTGATGAGCGGGGAGGAAATCGCCATGGGGCCGGGCAAGGCCGATCTGCTCGATGCCATTGATGCCACAGGATCGATCTCGGCGGCCGGGCGGGCGATGGATATGAGCTATCGCCGCGCATGGCTGTTGGTGGATGCGATGAACCGCTGCTGGGCCTCGCCTCTGGTCGAAACCATGCCCAATGGGGCGGCGCGTTCGGGGGCGCGGCTCAGCGTTGCGGGGCGCAAGGTTTTAGACGCCTATCGGGCCCTTCAGCGCGGGGCGGCGATGGTTGAGGGCGGGGCCGAATGGCAGAGCCTGAAGGCCCAGCTTTTGCCGATCCCGCGCGAACACCAATAGGGACAGCTTGTGTATGGCAAGGATTGCAGGCTAAACTGCGCCCTTGCAAATTCCCTATTGTTTCATTTTCATGACAAGGATAGTGACAATTCGTCAGATCGCCAGCCTGCCCTATCGACGTGTTGGTGATTCGGCCGATTCGCCTGTTGAGGTCCTTATGGTCACCTCGCGGGGGACCGGGCGTTGGGTTTTGCCCAAAGGCAATGCGATGAAGGGTCTGTCCGCCCATGCCGCCGCTGCGCAGGAAGCGTATGAGGAAGCAGGGCTGGAAGGCGCGGTTTGTCCCACTGCGCTGGGGGATTACCGGTATCGCAAACAGTTAAAATCGGGCGCCTCACTCCTGGTGGATGTGAGGGTTTTTCCGTTGGCCGTTACAACCGAACTTGACGAATGGCCCGAAGCAGGGCAGCGGACGCGGCAATGGTTCCCGCTGGCAACGGCGGCGGACCTTGTTGATGAGCCAGAACTGCGCGCACTGATGGTCCGGTTTCGGCCATCCGACTTTGCCGATTCGTCCGGCAAGCCAATCGTGGGCCGCAGCCTGGCACTGATGAGGGAAACTGTTCGAATGTTTCACTGGTTTCAGGCGCTGCTCCCCAAGCAGGGCAATTTCTTCGCGCTGTTTGAAGCCCATGTTGCCACGCTGACCGCGGGCAGCGACGCCTTGGCCCGCCTGCTTCAGGGCGGCTCGGGCATGAGCCAGCACATCCGCGAGATCGTCGAGCGCGAGGAAGAGGCCGACAATATCACGCGCGACGTGCTCACCACGGTGCGCAAGACGTTCCTTACCCCCTTTGACCGCAGCGCAATCACCAGCCTGATCGGTTCGATGGACGATTCGATCGACCAGATGCAGCAGACCGCCGGCGCGGTCAGCCTGTATGAAGTGACCGAGTTCGAGCAGGAAATGCGCGATATGGCCGCGATCATCGTCGATTGCTCGCGCCTGCTGTCCGAAGCGATGCCGCTGCTGCGCGACATTCACGGCAATGCCGCGCGCCTGCACGAGCTGACGGGGCGCATCGTCGAGATGGAAGGCCATTCGGATGAAATCCACGCCAAGGGCCTGAAAAAGACCTTCAAGCTCTATGGCAAGGCCGATCCGCTGACCTTCTTTATCCAGCGCGAAATCTATATCCACCTCGAAAAGGTGGTGGACCGTTTCGAGGACGTCGCCAACGAGATCGACGGTCTCGTGATCGACCACGCCTAAGGGGGCGAACAGATCATGGACCATGTTATCGTGGCCCTGCCCTTGATCATCGCCCTTGTGGCGCTGGCGCTGGCATTCGACTTCATCAACGGGCTGCATGACGCGGCCAATTCCATCGCAACGGTGGTTTCTACCAAGCTGTTGACGCCGGTTCAGGCGGTGCTCTTCGCCGCCTTCTTCAACTTTGCCGCCTACTGGATGTTCGGCCTGAAAGTGGCCGAAACGGTGGGCAAGGGCATCATCGACAAGGATGTGGTCACCCCCCATGTCATCTTTGGCGCTCTGGTGGGCGCGATGGCGTGGAATGTGTTCACCTGGGTCAAGGGCATCCCCTCCTCGTCCAGCCATGCGCTGGTGGGCGGGCTGGTCGGCTCGGGCGTGATGCATGCGGGCACAAACGCTGTTGTGTGGTCGGGCATTATCAAGACAACCTCCTTCATCGCACTGGCGCCGCTGCTGGGCATGATGGCGGCGATGCTGCTGATGATGATCACATCGTGGATCTTTATGAAGGCCACCGCCAAGAGCGCGGAGGGCGTGTTCAAAAAGCTCCACATCCTGTCATCGGCCGCCTATTCGATCGGGCATGGCGCCAATGACGCGCAAAAGACGATGGGCATCATCACGGTGCTGCTCTATTCGCAGGGCCTGCTCAAGGGCGACTTTGCGGTGCCGGGCTGGGTCGTGATCGGTTGCTATGTGGCGATGGGTCTGGGCACGCTGTCGGGCGGGTGGAAGATCATCGAGACGATGGGCAGCCGCATCACCAAGCTGTCGCACCATCAGGGCTTCTGCGCCTCAATGGGCGGATCGTTGCTGCTGTTTGGCGCAACCGCTTTCGGTATCCCGGTTTCCACCACCCACACGATCACCGGATGCATCATGGGCGTGGGCGCGGCCAAGCGGACCAGCGCGGTGCGCTGGGGCGTGGCGCAGCGGCTGGTTGTGGCATGGCTGGTGACCATTCCGGCCGCCGCGATTGTCGGTGCGGTTTTCTATGAAATCGCGGTGCTGATCGACCGGGCTCTTTAAGGGGGGTGATCCCTCGCACACCTTATGTTCGCCTGAAATTTTAAAGCCTGCGACGCCATCCAAGAGCGCCGCAGGCTTTAACATATTGCAAAGTAAGCCAACCGCACGGATCGAAGCGCACCCCCATTACCGGGATTGCAAAGGGCCCCCGCCCTTTGCCCGCCGGAGGCAAGCTCTACCCCTTCTTCTCGCCGGGAAAATTCAACCGCAACGAAACCGGCGCATGACACTGCCGGATCGCCTCGCCCACATGCCGCGCCCGCTCCGCCGTCAGCGAGCCGGACACCAGGGGATGCGCCCTCTCGCGGGTCACTTCCTCGGCGGTAAAGGGACGGGTGCCCACCGGGGCGCTATCCCCGCCCACCACGAACACCATATAATTGAGCATATCGGCCAGTTCGGCATTATCGCTGATCCGGCTGTGCGCAATATTGGGCAGGCGCAGCAGATAGGCGCGCGAGGCGGGCGTGCACATCAGCCAACCCACTCGCCCGCGCAATTCGGGCAGAGCCGCAGGCGCCGAGCGCCCATCCGGCCCATGACACCCGCCGCAATGCTCGATGAAATCGGAACGCGCCAGTTCAGGATCGTTGATGCCCTTTGCCGGATCCAGTCGGGCCGGATCAGGTTGCGCCGCCACCGATGCCGCCAGCCAAGGCAGCGCCATCAGCGCACCACCCCCAATCCACCGCGCCCATTTCATTCTCAGGCCGGCCCCACCATCACTGCGGTCGAGCAATGGTATTCCATGCTCTGGGTGCCAAAGCACCAGATGATGTTGTTGTTGAGTTGAGGCACATAGAGCGGCGTCTCGCGGTCCTGATTGTCGCACATGCACTGGGTGCACATCGGCTTGCCGCAGCAATCGCGATAGGCGATCATATAGGCCTTGCCGTCCTCGGGATTGATGCAGGTGCCGACCCAGGACACCGGCGAGGATTCCGCCCCCGGCGGGCAGGTATGGATGCCCCCGCCGCAGCAGGAGCACAGCGCGCCGTCAATCGCGCAATAGCGCCAGTAATCACATTTCGTATCGTCGGTAATCTGGGCCTTGCGCGCAAAGGCGGTCTTGGCCTCCGGGCTGCGGTCGGGCTTGGCGGCCCCGGCGCGGCTGACGGGCAGCAGCGGGAACACAGGCGCGGCCACCAGCGCCCCGCCCAGCCGCGCCAACATGCCCCGGCGCGATGTGCCCCCGGCAAAGCGGCGCAGCAGCTTTTCGGCGGCGGCATCGGGATTGAACAGTTTCATCGGCAAACCCCCGTAGAAAAATGAAATAGCCCTCAGCCGACGACCTTGAGCGAGGCGATATAGTCCTGCACGCTCTTCACCCCCATTTCGTGGGCGATGATCAGGCTCTCAAGATGCTCGCGGCTGTTGACCAGCCCCTTGGACAGCACGACCCCATCGGCATCCATCAGCACCGCATAGGGCAGCTTGCCCACGGCAAAGGCCTGACCGACATCGGGGCCGTTGACGAAAGTGTAACTCTCCAGCCCCTGCTGCGCGATCAGCTTGCGCTGGGTCGCGACATCATCGTCGCCGATAAAGGTCAGGTCGAGCCGCTCATCCTTGGCAAAGCTCTTGGCCACGGGGATCAGCCCCTTGCACAGCGGGCACATGGCCGACACGAACATCAGCAGGCGCAGCGGCTTGTCCTTGGCCGGGCCGCCGATATGGACATGGCGACCGTTGAGATCATTGGCCTCGATCACCGGGCTGCCCGAACCCACCGCAGGCCCGCCCGCCGTGGTCAGCGCGCCCGCCGGCGCCACCCGCATGTGCAACACGCCCACCTGCCGCGCCAGCGCCAACAGCGCCACCACCAGCCCGGCCATGACCAGCCACGATACAACCTGTGAAATGACCAGCGAAAGGATCATGCCTCTATCTCCGAGTGGGAAGCCGAATGGGATGCATACTGACCGAAAGCGGGCTGGATTGCAGCGCCGCCAAGGCATTGAACAGATTATAGCCCAGCCATACCGCCAGCCCCGCCACCATCGCGGCGATCAGCGCCAAGCCATCGTGCAAGTCCGGCCCCAGCGCGGCGAAGGCCAGCAAAGGCAACGCCAGCACCAGATTGCGCACCACCAGCATCCAACTCAAAGGCTGGCGCAATTCCGCATGGCCGCAGCCGCAATCGATAAAGCCGCGCCCACGCCGCAGATTGACCGCCATGGCCCAGCCAAAGAGCAGCAGCACACCGCCGCCCGCCAGCGCTCCCGCGCGGCCAGACAAAGGCGAAAAAGCCGCCGACACCAAGGCTAGCCCCATCGCCATTTCGCCCCAAGGCAGGAGAGCCGCCACCGGCGCCACCAACCCATCCGGCAGGAGCCGGTAATTGCCGACCACCCCGCCCAGCAAGCGCCGATGCCGCCAATGCCCGATCCCGGCAAAGGCAAAAATCAACCCCGCCCCCATGGCAAAGCCCAGCAGCAGCGTGGCCAGCAAAGCCCCCATCAGGGTGCCTCGAAAGTGGCGATGACCCCGCCGCCGATCGCGCCAATCTTCGGCCCCAGCGTCCATGTTGCCAGATCGAGAATATAGCCGTCATTCTTGCCGTTGTTGACAAACAGCTTGGGCTTGTCGCCCTGCGTCACCTCGATATTGTCGATGTGATCCTCCAGCGGGAAGCGCTTGACCACCTTTTTGGCGGACAGATCAACGTCCCAGATCTCCTCGCCGGATTCCTTCTGGGTCCAGAATTCGCCGATATGCATCAGCACATAGAGGTGGTTGCTGGCATGATGCCATGCGGTCAATTGCCGCCCACCGGGCAGCCAGTTGACATCGAGCGGCCTGGTCTCGCCGGGGCGCAGACCGGCGGCGGCCTGAATGGAAAAGGGCGCGGCGATTTCCGGCTTCAACCCGATCTTGGCTGTATAGATCAGCCCGGTATAGCTGAGGAACACCGCCTCCTTGCGCTTGGCCGAATAATTATAAGCATCGAACACCGGATCATTGGTGGCCGAAAAGAAGGGGGCGCTGCGGGTGATTTCCGCCTTGCCGCCCGACAGGTTGAGCGAGGCCAGCGAACCGTCCGAGCACACCGACACCAGCCCCTCGGCAATCGGCATCAGCCCGGCGCAGCCCGGCAATTCGACATTGCGGGCAAATTTGCGCTTGCCCAGATCGACGATATTGACCGAGGCGGCGGGCGTCAGATTGAAGATATAGGCGCTTTTGCCATCGGGCGAGATCGCGAAATTATTGACCTGCGCGCCGATGATCAGGCGGCCGGGAAACGGCACCTCGGTCTGCAGCTTCAAACTGTTGGCGTCATAGATCGAGAGCAGGTCCTGCCGCGTGCCCCGGTTGCCCTTGCTCCAGATCGTTTCCGAAACGTAGTAGAACTTGCCCGCCGGATCGACCGCCATATCCGATGTGCGGCTGGTATCGACCATGCCCACCATCTTGCCGGTGGCGCTGTCCACGATCTGGGTCCCCGCCGTATCAAATCCCCCGCGCACATAGAACCAGCCCGGATTGGGCGAGGCCAGCGTCGCGACATTGGGCGTTTCCGGCTCTGTGGGCACGGCGGCCTGCGCGCCAAAGGGCGCCAGCGCCGAACCGATCAGCAGGGCAGCGGCGCGAAGGGCGAAAACGTGCGAAGTGTGGCGAGACATCTGGCCGTAACCCTCCTTGAATGCGGCATAATGGCGGCCCAAACCGGCCGGGACAAGGCTGGACGAGTGTCCAGAATTAATCAAGCCCCTTCTGTCGGCCCCAAGCCGCGAAAGGCGGGCGCGGCATCGGCCAATGCGCACAATGGCGTAAACCCCGCCATCCGATCACCACCGCCGCCACCCCGGCCAGCACCGCCAGCCCCGCGCCCAGCAGCAATCCACCATCAGGCATCGCCCAGAGCAGACCCGATCCCAGCGCGGGGCCTGCGCTCATGCCCAGATTATGCGTGGCGGCCACAAAGACGCGAAAGCGCGGATCAAGCCCGAGCGCACTGGCGAGACCGGAACAGCGGATGATGATCGCGGTGGACCCGATATTGAGCAGCACCATCGCCAGCACAAACCCCGCCCCCGCGCCGGGCCGCGTCAGCACCAAAGGCGCCAGCAGCGACGCACCCACCAGACAAGCCGTAACCGGCAAAGGCACGCGAAGCCTCTCGCGCATCACCGCAATCGCCGTGGCCGCCCCGGCCAGCGAGCCGATCGCGACCGCCCGCCCGATCAGCCCTTCGCTGTGCCCGGCCTGCACCGCCATGGCGCCGCACAGGCTCCACACCATCATCGTGGCGCAGATGAACCAGAAATTGGCCAGCGCCAGCGCCCAGCCCGCGCGCGGCGTGGCACTTTGACCCGAAGGCACCGGGCGCGCACCGCCGCCTTCGGGCGCAGAGCGCAGCGCGACGGCGGCGGCCAGCGGCACCAGCGCCAGAATGGCCAGCGCCCGCCCCGCCCCGATCCTTTCGGCCAGATCAGGCAGCACCAGCGAGAGCAGCGTGGCCAGCATCAATTGCACCAGCAGGACAATCGCATAGGCGCCCGTTGGCCGCGCCGCCGCAAAGCCGCCCATGGCGCGGGCATAGATAGCCCCCATACCCAGCCCATAGATCCCGCGCAGCAGCAGCACCCCGGCCAGCCCCTGCGCCAGCGGCGTCAGCAGCCCCGCCACCATCGCCGCCAGCGCCAGCGCCAGCACCGCGCGCAGCGGCATCCTTGGCCCCAGCCACCAGACCATCATCGCCGCCAGCGCCGAGGCCGTTTGGGTCATGCCCACCACCCAGCCATGATCGGCGGCGCGCAAAGGCGTGGCCCGCGACAGCAGGGTGAGAAACACCGGATCAATCGCCGGTTGCAGACAGCCCAGAACCGCCGCCGCGGGCAGGCCAAACCCCCGCGCCATCACGCGGCCCGACGCCCAGCTATCCTGCTCTGCAAGCAAAATCCGACGCATAAACAGCCCCCTTTGCCCGCCGCGACCATCGCGGCAGGCCGGTGTCCTGCGTCAGAAGGCGCCGACGGATCAGGCCGTCTGGCTTGTCATTCCGGCAATCTCTCGCGAAGTGATCGTTTTGGCAAGCGTTACCAGCCCATGCACGGCAATTGACGTATAGGCGGGCATCCGGTCGGCCCATGGCTTTTCAAAGCCAAGGAAGGGCGTCGAACCTTCCATGCTGGCGCTGATATAAAGCGAGACAATGGCAACCTCCTCGCTGGTCAGCGCGGGGTTGAGCGCGGCGACATATTCGCCGATGAAATCATGCACCCGCTGATAAAAACCGCGCACCCGGTCGGCGATGAATTCATTGTGATTGGCCAGCGCCCACAATTCGGTGAACAGGCGCGTGGTGCGCTTGCCCGCAATATCCTCAAGACAGATCACGATCAGCAGCCGCAGCCGCTCCTCGGTGGTCAGGTCGGGCTGGCGCACGCGGTTTTCCAGCACCTTTTCATAGGAGGCCAGCAATTCGTCGAGCAGCACCTGGACCAGCATTTCCTTGCGCGGGAAATGATAGGAGACATTGCCCACCTTCATCCCGCAGGCCGCCGCGATCCGCCGGATGGTAAAGGCCGCCGCCCCCTCGTCGATCAGCACGCCAAGCGCGGCTTTCAAAATCGCGTCCACCGTCTCGGTCCCGCGCGAATAGGTGCCGGGGCGCGCGGTGGTGACGATGTCTTCCGATTGGTCCATGGGGCTTCTTCTCCTTGCGGCGCCATGCCACCGGCTTGCGCATCTGGCAACTGTCCCCGGCGCGCGGCTTGACGGAATCTTGAAGCGCGTCCAGTATCGTTTTATTGCCCCATGGTCCCTTCAGGAGCCCGCAAACGTGAGCCAAGGAAAATTCGCCCTGACCATCAACCGCAAACCGGTCAGCGTAACGACCGATGCGGACAAGCCGCTGCTCTGGGTTCTGCGCGAGGAATTGAAGATGCCGGGCACCAAGTTCGGCTGCGGGCAAGGGCTTTGCGGGGCCTGCACCGTGCTGCTCGACGGACAGGCGGTGCGTTCATGCCAGACGCCGGTATCGGCGGCGGCGGGGCACAGGATCACCACCATCGAGGGCGCGAGTGCCGTGCCGCAGGGGGCCAGGCTGGTCGAGATGTGGCGCGAGATCGACGTGCCGCAATGCGGCTATTGTCAGGCGGGCCAGATCCTGTCCGCTACGGCCCTGCTGATGGCCAATCCCAAGCCGAGCGATGAGGAAATCGACGCGGGGATGAACGGCAACCTGTGCCGCTGCGCCACCTATCTGCGCATCCGCCGCGCGATCAGGAAAGCGGCCGGAATGGCCGATGTGACGGGAGATGCGGCATGAGCGCGGTTATCGACCGTCGCGGCTTTATCGCCGCCTCGCTGGCGGGCGCGGGCGCGCTGGCGTTTGAGGCGCGCATTGCCCTGGCCGATACGCCCGGCGCGGTGCCGCTCAACGCCTTCATCCGCATCGGGGCCGATAACAAGGTCATCATCGGCGCCAAGAACCCGGAGATCGGTCAGGGCGTGCGCACCATGCTGCCCATGCTGATCGCCGAGGAACTGGACCTGAGCTGGGATCAGGTGGTGATCGAGCCCACGCTGGCCAATGAAAAGATTTATGGCGCGCAAAGCGCGGGCGGCTCGACCTCCACGCCGATCAACTGGCTGCCCATGCGGCAGACGGGCGCAGCGGCGCGGGCGATGATCCTGAGCGCGGCGGCCAGGGAATGGGGCGTGGAGACAAGCGCCCTGACCACGTCGGCGGGCAAGGTTTTGCATGGGGCCTCGGGGCGTTCGGCGCCCTATGCCGCCTTTGCGCGCGGCGCGGCCTCTGAAACGGCGCCCGATCTGGCCAAGGTGGCGCTCAAGGATCCCTCGCGCTTTACCATCATCGGCCAATCCAAGATCGGCGTCGATACGGTGGCGATCACACAGGGCAAGCCGCTTTTCGGCATTGACGTGGACATGCCCGGCCTGCTCCACGGCGCGATCATCAAGGCCCCGGCCCATGGCGCGACCATCGCATCGCATGACGCGGGCGCGGCGCTGAAGCGCAAGGGCGTGATCGCGGTGGTGCCGGTGAACAGCAATTCGGTCGCGCCGGGCAAATTCGACACGCTGGTCGTGGTGGCCGACAGTTGGTGGACGGCCAAAAATGCGCGCGAGGCCGTGACCGTGGAGTGGGACGATGCCGCGCAAATCGGCTTTTCCACCGAGGCCTATGACCAACAGGCCGCCGCCGCCTTTGCCGCAGGGCCCCAGATTGCCCATGCCAAGAACGGCGATGCGGCCAAGGCGCTGGCGGGCGCGGCCAAAACCATCACGGCGGACTACTCTTACCCCTTCCTCGCCCATGGCACGCTGGAGCCGCAGAATTGCACGGGCCGCTGGGCCGATGGCAAGCTGGAGATCTGGGCGCCCAGTCAGGCACCCAACAATGGCCGCAACGACACCGCCGCGATGCTGGGCATCAAGGGCGAGGACATCACCATCCACCAGACCCGCATCGGCGGCGGCTTTGGGCGGCGGTTGATCAATGATTACATGGTGATGGTGGCGCAGGTCGCCAAGGCGATGCCTGGCAAGCCGGTCAAGATCCTGTTCGACCGCACCGATGATCTGCGCCACGACTATTACCGCCCGGCGGGCTGGCACCGCTTTACGGCGGGGCTGGATGCCAAGGGCGATCTGATTGCCTTCCGCGACCATTTCGTCAGCTTTGGCAAGGACGGCAAGCCGATCCGCGCGGCGGAGATGAGTCCGTTTGAATTCCCGGTCAATGTGCTGGCCGATTCCGAAATCGGCATCACCTATCTGCCCACCAATCTGGCAACGGGATGGCTGCGCGCGCCCACCTCCAATGCCATCTCCTTCGTCTATCAGAGCTTTATGGACGAAATCGCGCAGGCGGCGGGGATCGATCTGCCCGAACTGATGCGGCGGACTTTGGGTGCGCCGCGCGATCTGGCGGTGGTGCCGGGGCGGCCGGTGCTCAATTCGGGCCGGGCGCGGGCCGTGATCGACGGCGCGTGCAAGATGGCCGGTTGGCAGGGCGGCAAACTGGCCCCCGGCCCCAAGGGCGAGAAGCGCGGGCGCGGCTTTGGCTTCTATTTCAGCCATCGCGGCTATTTTGCCGAAGTGGTCGATGTCACCATCACCGATGGCGCGAATGTGCGCGTGGACAAGGTTTGGGCATGCGGCGACATCGGCAGCCAGATCATCAACCCGATCAACGCCCGCCATCAGGTACAGGGCGCGGTGAACGAAGGCCTTGGCCAGGGCATGGTCGAGCAGAAGATCGAGCAGGTGAAGGGCGTGGTGCAGGCCGAAAGCTTTGGCGACTTCCCCCTGATCCGCATCGAACAGGTGCCGCGCGAAATCGCGGTGCAATTCCTGAAAACCGATTATCCGCCCACCGGGCTTGGCGAACCCTCGCTGCCCCCGGTGATCCCGGCGCTGGCCAATGCGATCTTTGCCGCAACGGGCCAAAGGCTGCGCCAATTGCCGCTGAAACTGGCCTGAAAAACACCGGAAATGCACGATATCGACCCGCCCCTTGCACCGCAGGGGGCGGGTTTTCTTATGCCCGCGCCGGGGCGCTTGCGCCAAACTGCGTATAAGGCAAAAAGCCGCTTGAAGGATTTTTGACGCCTGTCCAATCTTCCCCTCGCGGCCAGTGATTCATGGCGCCACAGTTTGAGCCAGCGAGTTCCAGCTTGGGGGGAATTTGATACTATGACCTTCCCGTCCGATCCTTCGGATATTGGCGCGCCTGCGTCATTGAAACACATGCCGTCCAAACCTCGGCGGCGCCTCGCGCTGCTTGGTCTGACGGCCACGGCGCTGGGCATGGCGGTGCTGCATGGCGCGGCCCCGGCGGTGGCGCAGGCCGACGATTCCGGCGGCGAAAAGGAAGCGGGCATTCCCGTCACCGACAAGCTGGTGGTCGACAAATGCGGCGCGTGCCACACCAATGACGGCAAGGGCAACCTGTCGCGCATCTCCTGGATGCGCACCACCCCCGAAGGCTGGGCGCAGGTGATCCACCGCATGGTCAAGCTCAACGGGCTGGTCATCACCGCCGATGACGCCAAGAAAGTCATCCGCTCGCTTTCGGCCAGCCACGGCCTGGCGCCGGACGAGGCCAAGCCGGTGATGTACCTGACAGAAAAGCGGGTGCTGGATGAAACCAACATCCCCAATGAGACGGTGCGTGCGGCCTGCGCCTCGTGCCACGCCTTCGCCCAGCCCTTGAGCTGGCGCCGGTCGGCCAATGAGTGGAAGTTGCTTCAGGAATTCCACGTCGCGCTCTATTCGCAGGCAGAAGTGCAATATCGCCGCGGTGTAGACGAGCATGGCATTCCGCAGGGCTATGGCGCCCCGGCGACCAAGGGGCCGACGCCGGGCGAGGTGGCGCTGGACTATATGCGCAAGGCCGCTCCGCTGCATTCGGCCGAATGGGCTTCGTGGAGCGCGCGGATGCGTCCGGCCGCTCTGGCGGGCAAATGGCTGGTTTCGGCCGAACTGCCAGGCAAGGGCCGCTATGCCGGATCGATGGTGATCGCACCCAAGGGCGAGGATTTCACCACCACGATCACGCTCAAGTCCCTGAAGGACGGCAGCACCATCACCCGTACGGGCAGCGGCATCGTCTATTCCGGCTATTCCTGGCGCGGCACATCCAAGGGTTCGGGCGACATGACCGCCCCCGATGCCCCCGCCCATGATGCGCGCGAAACCATGTGGTTTGCCCCCGACCAGAAATCGGCGGCAGGGCGCTGGTATTGGGGCGCCTATCAGGAGTTCGGCTTTGACGTCAAACTGACCAAGACCAGCACCGAACCCACCATCGCCAGCGTGACCCCCGATGCGGTCAAGACCGGCACGATGGGCGCGCAGCTCCACATCATCGGTGACAAACTGCCCACCAAATTCGCGCTCTCGGACATCACGCTGGGCAAGGGCGTGGTCGCCAGAAAGATCGTCTCGGCCAGCGACGACGAGATCGTGCTGAGCGTCGATGTGGCCGCCGATGCCACCGTGGGCGCGCATGATGTGGCCATTGGCGGGGCGGTGCTGGAAAAGGCGCTGCCGATCTATAAAAAGGTCGACTACATCAAGGTCACGCCAGAAACCTCGCTCGCCCGTCTTGGCGGCAGCGAGAAGCACCCCAAGGGCTATCTGCAGTTCGAGGCCATCGGCTATGACAAGGGCGCCGACGGCAAGGCTGGCACCGCCGATGACGTGGCGATTGGCCCCATCGATGCGAGTTTCTCGATGGGCGAATTCCCCTCGGTCTATTACGATGATGACGTGAATTTCGTCGGCAAGCTCTCGACCGCCGGGTTCTTTACGCCCAACATCGACGGGCCCAACCCCCAGCGCAAATGGAACCGCAACAATTACGGCGAGGTCTGGGTCACCGCGACCGCCAAGGCGGAAAAGGGCGCCGATGGCAAGCCCCTGACCGCCAAGGCTTTCATGGTCGTGACCGTCCCTGCCTACAAGCGCTGGGATCAGCCGGAGGTGAATCAATGAGCGCGCCCTTGACCCACACCTATCGCAGCGGCGAGGTCCATCGCTTTGACGCGCAGGGGCAGGATTTCATCTATCTGGTGTCGGCGGGCGCGATCTTCGCGCTCGACGGCGCGGTGGGCGAAGTGCTCTCCATGCTGGACGGCGCGGAAATGGCGCATGGCGATCTGGTCACCGCTCTGGCGGGGTCCGGCTACAGCGCCGCCGATGCCGAGGATCTGGTGCGCGAGCTGCGCCTTGCCCGCGTGATCGTGTCGGACCAGACCGTGGCGGCCCCCGCCCCGGCCAAGCCGCCCGAAGATTATCCGCTTCAGGCGCTGGTGCTCAACATCACCAACCAGTGCAATCTGGCCTGCACCTATTGCTATGAATTTGGCGCGGACAAGATCGCCACGCCAAACGGCAAGCCCAAATATATGACCATCGACACCGCCAAGGCTTCGGTCGACCTGCTGCTGGCGCAGTCGGGCGGGCGGCCTGCGGTGCATATCACCTTCTTTGGCGGCGAAACGCTGATGAACTTTCCGCTGCTGCGGCAGGTCGTCGCCTATGCCACGGATCAGGCCACGGCCCAGGGTCGCACCATCACCTTCAGCCTGACCACCAATGCCACGCTGCTGACCGACGACATCATAGAGTTTCTGGCGACCGAGCAAATCGGCGTCACGGTCAGCATCGACGGCCCCAAGGAGATGCATGACAAGCGCCGCGTCTATAAAAGCGGCAAGGGCAGCTATGATGTGATCGAGCCCAAGCTGCGCAAGCTGATCGCCCGCCATCGCACCCGCGCGATCACCGCCCGCGTGACGCTGAGCAAGGGCGTGACCGATGTGGTCAGCATCTTCCGCCACCTGCGCGAGGATATCGGCTTTCACGAGGTCGGCTTTGCGCCGGTCACGGAATCGGGCGAACAGGCCTATGCGCTGGGCGAGGAAGGCATGGTCACCGTGCTGGAGCAGTTCCATCTGCTGGCCGATGAATGGCTCGATTATGCGCTCAAAGGCCTGATGCACGGGTTTTCCAATGTTTCGGAAACCATTGGCGAATTGGTGCAGGGGACGAACAAGAGCCACCCTTGCGGCGCGGGTCTGGGTCTGCTGGGCGTCTCGCCCTCGGGCGATCTCTCGCCCTGCCATCGCTTCACCGATGCCGACAGCCATGTGATGGGCCATGTCTCCAGCGGCATCGACCGCAAGGCGCAGGGCGAATTCCTGACCAAGGGCCATGTCGGCGCCAAATACGCGTGCCAGTCCTGCTGGGCGCGGCCTTTGTGCGCGGGCGGATGCCATCACGAGGCCTTTGTCCGCTACGGCGACACGGGCCACGCCAATCTGCATTATTGCGACTGGATCCGCGAATGGACCGACACCTGCCTGAAGATCCAAGGCACGCTGGCGGTGCAGAACCCCGAATTCCTCGAAAAGTTTGCTGAAAGAAAGGGCCTGTCATGAAGCATTTGCGCCCCATCAACCAAAAGGCCAAGGCGATTGACGAAAGCGTGGAGACGCAGATTGCGGCCATGCAGGAGGATGTCGTGGCCCTGCAACAGCAAGTGCGCCCGCATGTACCGATGGGCTGCACCCTGTCCTTCTCGCCCGGTTGGGAAGTGGACGCCAGCGGCGGCACGGCGGGCCTGTGCCAGCCGGTCGAGCGCGACATCTACGACTGCTATGTCACCTGCTTTTGGCCGGTGCAGGTGCCCGACCATGTCAATTACTCGCCCGATTGGGCCAGCAATTGCTCGGCGGCGGCCAAGGACTGGCGCAGCCTGGACATCATCTTTCCCTGATCGCGGCCCACGCGCCCGATCTCGCGACCTTTCTCATGAAAGAGCCTGCCACATGACGCATTCTCGCTCTGGCAAACCTTTCCGTCTGGCCGGTTTGTTGCTGGCCGCCGCTCCGGTGGCCGCAAGTGCCGCGCCCATCGTGATGGGCACCTATCCCGACAAACTGTTCGTGGTCGAGGAAACCACCGGCAAGATCGCCGAGCATATCAAGCTCGACACCGGCCTGCCGACCTCGCTGCGCCTGTCGAACGATCACAAGCGGATCTATGTCACCACCATCACCACCGGCGGGATCGAGGTGCTCGACACCGCCACGCGCAAGGTGTTGAACAAGTTCAGCCTGAACACGCCGACCACCAAATATCGCTTTACCGGCGGCGTGCCCGATCCGACGGGCAAATATTTCTACACGATCATGATGACCATCGACAAGGCCGTCGACCGCTACAAGGTCAGCAAGTGGCAATATGCAACCATCGATCTGGCCCAGAAAAAGGTGGTCAAGACCGTCGATATTCCCGACGAGGACAACACGCTCAACGCCGCCCGCGCGAACATGATGATCTCGCCCGACGGTAAGCTGCTCTATCTCTTCCGCGACAAGGTGGTTATCCTCAATACCTCCGACTTCAAGGCGGTGGATCATATTGACATCGCCAAACCCGAGGGCGCGGGGCTGGAAAACACCAGCTTTGGCGGCGGGGTGGAATTGCTGCGCAACAATGACGAATATGTCTCGCTGTTTACTGCGGCCGATCCCTATATTCACAACAAGATCTTTGGCATCGGCCGGTTCAAGCTGGCGTCCAAGACGTTTGATTTCACGCCCATCGGCCCCGCGCCCTATCAGATGGCGGGGCTTCAGGTCACCCCCGATGGCAAGGACGGCTACACCGTCACCACGCAGGGCACGACCGGCAACAAGCGCTGCGAATTCTGGCACTTTGACATTGCCAACAACAAGGTGGTGGACAAGGCTGAATTCCCCTGCCGCTCGCGCTTCCAGCTTGGCATGTCGAGCGACGGCAAAAAGCTCTACATCTATGGCGCCAGCTATGACATCGAGGTCTATGACGCCAAGACGCTGAAGTGGGACAAGACGTGGAACCTTGAGGCCGACGCCACCATGGCGGGGCTGGTTTACGCCCAGTGAAAGAAGCGCCGCGCCAGTCTGTGCTGATCCGTGGGGGCGGACTGGCGGGGGCTTGTGCGGCGCATTTGCTGCGCGGGGCGGGGTTTGCCATTGCGCATGAGCCGGTGCGGCGCTCGCCGGTGCCGGTCATCATGCTGTCTGATGCCGCGCTGGGGCTGATCCGCGATGCATTTGGGCGGACGGACCTGTTTGCCGATGCGCATCGCATTGAACGGCGCGTGGTGCGCTGGGGCGGCGATCCGGTGTCCATGCCCCATGGCGCGGTGGTGGTGTCCGAGGATGACCTGATCGCGGCGCTGGGCGGTGAACTCGCGGGTGATGCGAATGCGGGCACGCCCATGATGACGCTGCATTGCGCGCCGCCCTTTCCCAACGCCGAATTGATGCGCTTTGGCCAAAGGCGCGCAACGGCCGCCCGCGTCATGCTGCGCGCCGGGGCCGATCATGCGACATGCCATGTCGAAGCGGTGGCGCAGGGCTGGCTCTTCCTGATCCCTTCGGGGCCGGTGCAATGCTGGCTGCTGGGCGTCGGCGGCCCCTTGGAACGTCTGCTTGAAAACAGCCTTTTAATTGCGCCCCTGATCGCGGGCCTTGGAGAAAGCTCGCCCGGATTTGAAACCGCGCCGCGTCAACTGGCGTGCCTGGCGGGGCCAAACTGGCTGGCCTGCGGCATGTCGGCCATCGCGTTCGATCCGATCTGCGGCGACGGCAGCGCGCAATCGGTGCGCGAGGCCATCCTTGCCGCCGCCGTTATCGCGCATCCCGGCGACCGGCAAGCGTTGGCCACGCATTACCATTCGATGCTGACGGCCTCCTTGCGCCGCCATATCCAGATCTCCGGCCAGTTCTATGCCACCGGCTGCGACAGCCCATGGTGGCGCGAGCAGGTGGCGGCCCTTGCGCAAGGCTACGCATGGACCACCGCCCAATTGGCGCATATGCCCGAACCGCGCTATCTCTTGCGCGGGTTTCAACTGATCGAACGGGAGGCCGCGACCTGAACGCGCCGCATAACGCTTTGCATGCTTCCCCACCTCCTGCGCCTTGGGCGGCCTATCGGCGGCTCTGGCCCTATTTGCGCCCCTATTTGCCGCGTCTGCCCGCCGTCATGCTGGTCAGCCTGATGGCCACCGCGCTCAGCCTGGCCCAGCCCTATATTTCCAAGCTGATGATCGATGGCGCGCTGATGCGGCATGATATGGGGGTGCTGTGGCGCGTGGCGGGGCTGATGCTGGGGGCGACGGTCGGCTCCTATGTGCTCAACATCGCGGCCTCTTGGCTCCATGTCTCGCTCTCGGCCGCCATGTTGTTCGACATTCGCGTCGCGGTGCTGTCCCATCTGCAACAGCTCTCGCCGCGCTTCTTCGGCCGCTTTCGGCTTGGCGATCTGATGAGTCGGCTCAACAGCGATGTCTCTGACATTCAACGGGTTGCGGGCGACACGCTGCTCGCCGCGCTGGCCAATCTGCTGTTTCTGGCGGGCAGCATTGGGCTGATGCTCTGGCTCGACTGGCGGCTGTTTGTGGTGGGCGTGGTGCTGGTGCCGCTGGCGGTGGGGGCTTTCCTGCGCGCGCAAAAGCGGCTGACCGAACTGTCGCGGCAAATGCGCGAGGCGGGCGCGGACATTGGCAGTATGCTGGTCGATACGATCATGGGTATGCGCACGGTGGTGGCGCTGGGCGCGCAGGCGCGCGAGCGGGAGCGCTTTGCCGCCGCCAATGGCGGTTTTGTGCGCGCCATGCTGCGGATGCAGGTGACATCCTTCCTCTCAGGCGCGGTGCCGGGCACCTTGCTCTCCGCCTCGACCGCCGGGGCCATGCTGTGGGGCGGCTATGAGATCACCGCCGGGCGGATGACCATCGGCACGCTGGTCGCCTTCCTCGCTTATCAGCAGCGCCTGTTTGCCCCCATCCAGGGTCTGCTCGGCCTGTCCGCCACGCTGGCCCAAACGCGGGTGGCGCTGGCGCGGATCTTTGAATTGATGGACACGCCGCCCGAGGTGGAGGAGGCCGCCAGCCCCCTGTCCCTGCCCGCCGGGCCGTGCAGCATCCGCTTCGATCACGTCCGCCTGTCGCATGGCCGCGCGCCGGTGCTGAAAGACGCGGATTTCACCATTCCGGCAGGCTCCTTCTGTGCGATCCTCGGCCCCAGCGGGGCGGGCAAATCGACGATGGCCGATCTGATGGTGCGGATGATCGACCCTGATGGCGGGCGGGTGATGCTGGGCGACACGGACCTGCGCGAGGTGGCGCTGGACGATCTGCGCCGCGCGGTGCTGCTGGTCGAACAGACGCCGTTTCTGTTCAATGCCACGCTCTATGCCAATATTGCCTTTGGCCTGAACGATCCGGGGCGTGACGCGGTGATCGCGGCGGCCCATGATGCCGGGCTGGAAGCTTTGCTTGCCCGCCTGCCGCAGGGTTTGGATACGCCGGTGGGTGAACGCGGCCTTGCGCTCTCGGCGGGCGAGCGGCAGCGTGTGGCGCTCGCCCGTGCGCTCTTGCGGCGGCCCGATGCGCTGATCCTGGATGAGCCCACCGCCGCACTGGATGGCGAAACCGAGGCGCTGATCGCCGCCAGCCTGCGCCGCGCCCTGCCCCGTGCCACGCTGATCGTCATCACGCACAAGCCTGCGCTGGCCGCGATGGCGGATAGGGTGATTACCCTGAAAGATGGCGTGGCGACCTATGGCTGAACGAATTCTGGTCGCGGTCATCGACAGCGGCGTTCATCCCGACCACCCGCATATCAACCCGGCCCGCCTGCGCCCCGGTTTCGCCATTGGCGCCGATGGCATGGTGATCGAACAGGGCGCGATCCCGCTTGACCGGTTGGGCCATGGCACCGCCGTCACCGCCGCCATTCAGGAAAAGGCGCCCGAGGCCGAGATCATGCCCATCCGCGTATTCCATGATGCCCTGCGCGGCAGCGCCATGGCCTTGGTCAGCGCCATAGGCATCGCCGCCCGGAACGGCGCGCATATCATCAACCTCAGCCTTGGCACCACCAATGCCGCCCATGCCCCGCTGTTTGCCGAGGCTGTGGCCGGGGCGGGCGATGCGCTGGTGCTGGCCGCGGCACAGGCCGATGGCGTGCCCTGCCTGCCCGGATCGCTGGCGGGCGTATTGGGCGTGGGGCTGGATTGGGATATCCCGCGCGAGACATTCGCCTGGCGCGACGGCCAGATGGTCGCCAGCGGCTATCCCCGCCCGATCCCCGGTGTGCCGCAAAGGCGCAACCTCTACGGCATCAGCTTTGCCGTGGCGCAGGCCAGCGGCTTTGCCGCCCGCATCGCCCGGACGCAAAACCTGCGCACGCGCGCCGCCCTGCTCGCGGCGCTGTCCGCCGCCTGATCCCGCAAGCCGGATAAAAAACGCCCCCATGGCGCGAACCATGGGGGCATAAGGTGTCCTTCGCAGGGTGAAGAAAGTCAGCTCAGAACTTCTGGCCAAATTTGACGCCGAAGACTTGCGGGCGCACGGTGAAATTGCGCGAGGAACCGGCGCAGAAGTCGATCGAGCAGAAGGTGTTGGTGGTCAACACGCCGCGCCCGTCAAAGGCATTCTGGATATAGATGTCGAAAGCCCAGGTGTCCTTTTTGAGACCAGCCGAGAAATCGAACGTGGCGAAGCCCTTGGTCGTGCATTGGCGTCCCGCCTTGGTTGCGTCGGCGGCAATGTCCTGACAATCGAGCAGGTTGTTGTTCGACAGTTTGAGATCCTGCGTGGCGCTGCTCTGATACAGGGCCGAACCCAGCAGATAGGCCTTCAGATCGCCAAATTCGGTGTCATAGCGCACCGAAATATTGCCCTTGAATTCAGGCTGGCGCGGCAGGCGGCTGCCATCGGCGGCGGCGATGCCCGAAGAGCAGGTGGGATCCGCCGCAATGGTCAAGGCAGTCCGATCGGCCTTGAAATTGCAGAAATTGCCGTCAAGCCGCGCGCGGTTATACGCGCCCGAGGACGAGATCGTCACCTTGCCCAGCTTGATGTCGGCCTCATATTCCACCCCGTAAACCTTGGCCTTGCCGGCATTGCCGGTCATGCCTGCGCCCTGGGTGCCCGCCACGACGACGGAATATTGGATGTTGTTCCATTCCTCCATATAGATGGCGGTGTTGAAACGGACATTGTTGCCCCACTGGGTCTTGATGCCGATTTCGTAATTGGTCAGCGTTTCCGACTTGAAGGGATCGACCCGGAACACGCCCACGCCGCTGACGCGCAGCGGGCGGTTATAGCCGCCCGGGCGGAAGCCGGTGGAATAGTTGGCATAGACCATCTTGCTGGGCGTCAACTGATAGTTGAGCGCGATCTTGTGCGTCTCGCCCTGCTCCTTGTAGCGCCCGATCTGGTTGGGATCGAGCATATTGGTGTTGCGACAGGTCAGGCGCTCTGTCGGCAGCGGCAAGGAACAACCCATGGCCCCGGTCAGCATGTTCTTCGAGGTCGTCGTGCTCTTGGCCGAGGCCATGACCCCGGCAAAACCGGTGGTCCAGTAATCGGTCCAGAAATAACGCACGCCGCCGGTGATCTTCAATTTGGGCGTGATGTTGTAATGCCCTTCAAAGAAGATCGCCGCGTCATGCGTGTATTGGTTGTTTTCGTTGATATAGAAGCCATCGCCCTTCACCGCGGGCGAACCGACCACCATGGTCCCGCCCGATGTGGTGGGTACGCCAAATCCGGCCAGCGTGTTGACATCGCCGTTGCATACGGAGTTGAAACTGTAAGAACATACCTTGGTATAACCGGCGATATCGGCAAGGCCATGGATGCCATAGTAATTGTTGTTCTCGGTCTTCTGCCACTGATAAAAACCGCCGAAAGATGCATCAAACGGCCAGCTCTTTGGCGTGGCAAAGCGCAATTCCTGCGTGAACTTTTCCGAATACGTCCAGCCTTCGAAATACTGGGTCGGATTGAGCAGCTTGTTGCATTTCAGCGAAGCGCCCGAACCAGTGCAACCGTCCTTGCTGAAGAATTGCAGATAGTTTTCGTAGCCCTGCCCGAAATTATCATAGGTCACGGTGTAATAGGTGTAGTCGTTCTGGAGATGAACCTTGCGGCCGAAATAGCCGGTGGAGGACACGAGGTCGAAATCGCCGATATGGCCATGGACCGACAGCGCGCCCTGATACCATGCATCCTGACGCCGGGTCAGGTCATAGTCATGGACCTGAAGATCGCCCACGCGCGGATCATAGCCGAAATAGCCATAGGCGGTCTGCGACTGGGCGGCCAATTCGGGCGTGATCTGCCAGCCCGGCGTCGGCTCCCACAGCACCGCAAGGCGGCCGCCATACATATAGACGGGGTTGTAATCCTTCTTGGCGATCGCGGCATTGCTCAGCGTGTAATTGGTGCCCGGATTGCCATCGCCCAGCGCCAGCGTCGAGGATTTGCCATTGTTGAATTTGCCGTTGTTGGGCGTGTTGTCAACATAGCCGCCATCCTTGCGATAGAAGGCCACGACGCGTGCGGCCAGGTTATCGCCAACGGGAATATTGGCATAGGTCGCCAACTGGCCCCCGGCCGCGCCCTTGCCGAACTTGTTGACTTCGCTGTCATAGCCCCATTCAAACTTGCCCAGCTTGGGCTTGTTCGTGATCATGCGGATCGTACCGGCCAGCGAGCCTGCCCCATAGAGAGTGCCTTGCGGACCCGACAGACCCTCGACGCGCTCCATGTCATAGACAAAGACATCGGGAACGCCGGTGCCGGTGATGGGGATATCATCGAGATAGTAACCCACCGAAGCATAGGTGCCGCCCGCCGGAACAATGCCGCGGAAATAGGCGGTCTGGCGCCCCGGCCCAAGGCCTGCAAAGGACACTGAAGGCATCAGCAGGGCAAAGTCGGACATGCCCTTCACATTGCGCTCGGCCAGCTTTTCCATGCTCAGCGCCTGCATCGAGATCGGCACCTTCTGGACGCTTTCCGAACGGCGGGTGGCGGTCACCACGATGTCGCCCAAACCGCCGCCATCGGCCTCGGCAGGCGCGGGATCGGCCGCGGCTTCGGTGCCCGCGGCATGGGCGACGCCCACCAGCGCAAAGGGCGTCAGGAACGTCGCCGCGCTCAGCGCGATAACCCGGCGCGATCTTTTGGAAAACTCTGCAATCATCGTAATGCTTCCCCCATTACCGGCCCGCATGATGGCCATCTTGCCCCGAAATCCTCTGCCCTCTGCTATCCGCACCGGGTCCATGTCGGTTTCGCCGGACAAGCGGGATCGCCCGGCGAAAACAGATGCTTGCGCCAATGCACCCGCCGGATGCCGAAACGTCATTGAACCCCTTGGCGACACGATTGGCTGCGCCTTGCGAAGTGCCCCTACGCAATTGCAGCAATTAGTACGGTCGTCCGATTTCCCAAGAATGTCATAGGCACCCCGCGAGTCAAGGGCGCAAACAACGCAAGATGTCCCGAGGGGTTACGTCGTCTGACGTATATGTTTACGCAGGTGCAGCGCGCGACAATCCAAGACCAGACCGGCCCTATGAAAGGACATCCATGGCTTTGGGGACCATCGCCGCGCGCCCCTCGGTGCGCCAGTCGTCACGGGCCGTTCCGGGCGCCGCACTGGCCGATGCGGCGCGTTTGCTGGACAGCGATCCGGCCATGGCGCTGGCGCGCGCCGAAGCGCTGATCAAGGCGCAGCCCAACCTGCCCCCCGCCGAACTGATCGCCGCGCAAGCCTTGCGGCGCATGGGCAAGGGGCAGGTGGCGCTGATGCGTCTGATCGCGCTGGACCGGGCGCAGCCGGGCGTGCCGCCGATCCTGTGGGAATTGGCGCAGGCCGCATCAGAAGCGGGCGATGCCCCCAAGGCTATCGCCGCGCTCGAAACGCTGACCCGCGCCCAGCCGCAGGTGGCGAGCGGGTGGTATCTGCTGGCGCGCGAATGGCGGCGGCTGGGCGAGACGGACAAGGCGTGGCGCGCGGATCTCTCGGCGATCCATGCCTCCGCGTCGGACCCGGACCTGGTCAAGGCCGCGCTGGCCATGAATGAGGGAGAATTGGACAAGGCCGAGGCGATGCTCAAAGTCCGGCTTGAACGCATCCCGGAGGATGCCTCGGCCACGCGGCTGATCGGGGAAATCCACTGGCGCCGGGGCGATCTGGGCGAGGCGATGGCATGGGTGGAAAAAGCGCTGGCGATGGCGCCCGGTTTCGATCTGGCCCGCGATTTTCTGATCCGCCTGCTGCTGCAAACCAACCGCCTGCCCGAGGCGCAGGCCCATGCCGACACGCTCTGCGCCTCGCCGATGCAAAGCCCCGCCCACCGGCTGCTCAAGGCCTCGGTGCTGGTGCGCCTGGGCGATCAGGAGGGCGCGGGGGCGATCTATGAGGCCTTGCTCAAGGATGCGCCCGACAATGCCCATGTGTGGCAAAATCTGGGCCATGTGCGCAAGACACTGGGCGATCAGAGCGCCGCGGTCGAGGCCTATCGCCGCGCCATCGGCATCACCGCCACGATGGGCGAGGCATGGTGGTCGCTGGCCAATTTGAAAACCGCCAAATTCACCGCGCAGGACCGCGCCGCGATGCAGGCCGCGATTGCCACCGGCCCCACCGGCGAGGACCTGTTCCACCTCCATTTCGCGCTGGGCAAGGCGCTGGAGGATGCGGGCGACCATGCCGCCTCGTTTGACCATTACGCCACCGCCAACCGCCTGCGCCGCGCCGAAGTGGACTATAGCGCGCAAGGCACGCATGAGGCCGCCGCCGAACATGCCGCCACCTTTACCGCGCCCTTCTATGCCGCGCGCGATGGAGATGGCGCCAGTGTGGGCGGGTGCATGGCGCCCGATCCGATCTTCATCCTTGGCCTGCCGCGCTCCGGCTCGACGCTGGTGGAACAGATCCTGTCGAGCCATTCGATGATCGAGGGCACGCATGAATTGCCCGAGATGATGATGATCGCAGGGCGATTGAAAGCACGCGCGCAGCAGGGCGAATTTGCCTCTTACGGCGATCTGCTGGCCTCGCTTTCCCCCGCCGACCGGACGCGGCTGGGCGAGGAATATATCGATCTGACGCGGGTCCACCGCCAGACCGACCGGCCGCTGTTCATCGACAAAATGCCCAATAACTGGCAGAATGTGGGCCTCATCCGTATGATCCTGCCCCGCGCCAAAATCATTGATGCGCGGCGCCATCCGATGGCCTGCTGCTTTTCAGGCTGGAAACAACATTTTGCACGCGGTCAGGTCTTCACCTATGATCTGGCCGAAATCGGCGCCTATTACCGCGATTATGTCGCCCAAATGGCCGCCTTCGATGCCGAAATGCCCGGCGCGGTACATCGCGTGATCTATGAACAGATGGTGGCCGACACGCAGGCCGAGGTGGCGCGCCTGCTGGCCTATGTCGGCGTCGATTTCGAGGATGCCTGCCTTTCCTTCTGGGAAAACAAGCGCGCCGTGCGCACCGCCAGCAGCGAGCAAGTCCGCCGCCCGATCTATCGCGACGGGCTGGAACAATGGACCCATTATGCCGGGTGGCTCGATCCGCTGCGGGATGCGCTGGGGCCGGTGATCGGAGCCTATCCCGAACCGCCGCAGGATTGGCGCGCGCATCTGGCCAAATGAAAAGGGCGCCGGTTGCGGCGCCCTTTTGCTTATTGCCCGTTGGGATGGATATCCCGGAACGCAGCGTTGAACCCGCTGCTCGGCCCGCTGGCGCTGGGCACCGGCGGCGGGGCGTTGTAATGCGGCGGCGTGTAGGGCACGCGTGTGGCCGTCCGCCCCGACGAACGGCGCGCAGAATAACGCGAGGCATAACGCGAGGAATGGCGCGACTGGCGAGCCGCAGCGCGGCGTTCGGCGCGGGTCATGCGATGGGTCGGAGCCGCCTTGGCGGTCGCCTTCTGCGCCTGCGCCAAAGCCCGCTTTTCCGCACGGGTCAGCTTGCCATGCTTCTGCGCCTTGGCCATCGCGCGCTGCTGCGCCCGCGTCAGCTTGGGCGCGGCCCGCTTTTCGGCCCTTGCGGCGCGGGCCATTTCGCGCTGCTGCGCCCGCTTCTGCGCGCGGGTCAGCTTGGGCTCAGCCTTATGCTTGCCATGCGCCAGTTGGCGCTGCTCTGCCCGCTTTTGCGCCCGCGTCAGCTTGGGCTGCGCCTTGGCCTTGGTCTCGGCCCGCGCCATCTCGCGCCTTTGTGCGCGGGTCATCTTTTTGGCCGCAACCTTGGCCTTTTCGGCCCGGTGCCGCTTGGCAGGCGCGGCGACAGCCTTCTTCTTGGCCACCTTGGTCGCCGTATGCGTGGCCTTATGATGCCGGGCCTCGGCCGGCGCCGCCACCATCAGCATCGCCAGAACAGCCAACACCAATCTCTTCATCGAAACAAACTCCTGCCATCCCGTGGCGCGTGGTGATAGATCCTCGACCGCTATAGGCAAGCGCCATTTTGTCGCAGCGCCGCCGCGAAACGGCCCAGCCGTGCGATCAGCAAGCCGGGACGCAAACCGCCAATCCGCCCAGCGAAGTTTCCTTGTACTGGCTCATCATATCGGCCCCGGTGCGGCGCATGGTTTCAATCACCTGATCAAGGCTGACCAGATGCGTGCCATCCCCGCCCAGCGCCAGACGGGCCGCGTCAATGGCCTTGACCGCGCCCATCGCATTGCGCTCGATACAGGGGATCTGGACCAGCCCGCCAATGGGATCGCAGGTCAGGCCCAGATTGTGCTCCATGGCGATTTCGGCGGCATTCTCGATCTGGCCGTTGCTGCCTCCCATAATCGCGGTCAGCCCCGCCGCCGCCATCGAGCAGGCCACCCCCACCTCGCCCTGACAGCCGACCTCGGCGGCCGAAATGCTGGCGTTGCGTTTATACAGCCCCCCGATCGCGGTGGCGGTCAGCAAAAAGACGGCCTTGGCGCGATCATCGGCGCCGTGATATCGCTCGGCATAGCGCAGCACGGCCGGGATGATCCCCGCCGCGCCATTGGTGGGCGAGGTCACCACCTTGCCGCCCGCCGCATTCTCTTCATTGACCGCGATGGCCCATAGATTGACCAGATCGAGCGTGGCCAGCGGATCGGCCAGCACCCGTTCGACCCGCGCATAGAAACGTTCGCGCAGATGGGCGGCGCGGCGCTGGACCTTCAGACCACCGGGCAACTCGCCGCGCTGACTCATGCCGCGCTCGATGCAGGCGTCCATCGCCGCCGCGATTCGCGCAATGCCCGCCTCCGTCTCGGCGCGAGGCCGCCGCGCATCCTCATTGGCCAGCGCAAGATCGGCAATCGTCAACCCATCGCGCTGCGCCATCTCCAGCAATTCCGCCGCCGTGGTGAAGGGATAGGGCTCGTCGTGATCCTCGACCGGAGCATTCGCCGTGGTCTGATCCTCGTCCACAACAAAGCCGCCGCCGATGGAGAAATAGGTGCGGGTCAAAACAGGCTCGCCATCCGCATCCAACGCGGTGAAACGGATGCCATTGGGATGAAACGGCAGGCTCTCACGCCCCAGCCACAGGATATCCGCCCGCTCGTCAAAGGCAATGTTCTGCACCCCGCCCAGCATCATCCGCCCGCTTTCCCGCACGCGCTGGATCAAGGCAACGGCGGCATCGGGGTCGGCCTCCTCGGGCGCGATGCCGTGCAGGCCGACGATGGTCGCCGTATCGGTCGCATGGCCTCGCCCGGTCAGCGCGAGGCTGGCATAGAGCGCCACCTCGACCCGCGCCACGCGGGCAATGCCCTCAGCCAGCGCCGCCACAAACCGACACGCCGCCGTCATCGGCCCCATCGTGTGGCTGGAGGAAGGCCCAACGCCGATCTTGAACAATTCGAATATGCTGACTGCCATCTGGCTCTTCTTCCTGCGACCCTGAGTGGGCTTTCCTGCCGCACCATGTCTTGCGCACAATACGCTCCTTGACGCAGCGCGGCCAGTGCCGCCTTATGCAACATAACACATTGACTTCAGGAGATCCCGATGCGCCGCGCGATGCTGCTATGCCTGCCCTTGATGATGGCCGCTTTTCCGGTTCTTGCGGCTCCGGCCCTTGCCGCGCCGGTCAAGCCCGGCACCGCGGCGCGCATCGATGCGCAGACCACGAAGAACTGGCCCGAACTGGAGGCGCTCTACAAGGATCTGCACAGCCATCCCGAGATCGGTTTTACCGAAACGCGCACGGCGGGCATCCTTTCGGAAAAGCTGCGCAAGCTGGGGTTTGAAGTGACCGAGCATGTCGGCAAGACCGGTCTTGTCGGCGTGCTGAAGAACGGCCCCGGCCCGGTGGTGATGGTGCGCGTGGAAATGGACGCGCTGCCAATGGAGGAAAAGACCGGCCTTGCCTGGGCCAGCAAGGCGAAGCAGACCGGGGCCGATGGCAAGACCACCTATGTCATGCATGCCTGCGGCCATGACATCCACATGGCATGGTGGCTGGGCACGGCCCAGGCGCTGGTGGCGATGAAGGACCAGTGGAAAGGCACGCTGATTATGATCGGCCAGCCTTCGGAGGAAATCGGCGAAGGCGCGCGCGCGATGATCGAGGACGGCCTCTTCACCCGCTTCCCCAAGCCTGATTACGCCTTTGCCGCCCATGTCGGCGCGGCGCGCGCGGGCGATGTCGAGGTCAAGCAGGGCGTGGCCACCAGCAATTCCGATTCGGTGCGCGTCATCTTTCATGGGCAGGGCGCGCATGGCTCGATGCCCAACATGAGCATCGACCCCATCGTCATGGGCGCCCGCTTTGTCGAGGACGTGCAGACCGTCATCAGCCGCCAGAAGGACCCGCAGAAATTCGGCGTGGTCACCGTGGGCTATTTCCGCTCGGGCACCGTGGCCAACATCATCCCCGACAGCGCCGAACTGGGCCTTTCACTGCGCTCCTTCGACGATGAAACGCGCAAGCTGCTGAACAGCGGCGTGGACATCACCGCCCAATCGGTATCCGCCATGTCGCGCGCGCCCGCGCCTGAGATCAGGCGCGGCCATGGCATTTCCAGCGTGGTCAATGACGAAGCGCTGGCCGCCAGCACCTATGCCGTGCTCTCCAAGGCGGGCCTGCCCGGCGCGGTGCATCTGGATCCGGCCTATAAGCCGGGCTGGACCGCCAGCGAGGATTATTCCGAATTCGTGATGGCGGGCGTGACCAAATCGGTGTTCTTTTCCGTCGGCGGCAGCGATCCGGCGATGCTGGAAAAGTTCAAGGCGGAGGGCAAGCCGGTGCCGGTCAACCACTCGCCCTTTTTCGCGCCCGTGGCCCAGCCTGCGATCCGCACCGGGGTTGAGGTGCTCTCGCTGGCGGTGCTGTCGGTGGCCGGGAAATAATCAGTCCATCTCGACGATCTGGCCCGCGAGGCGCTCCACCTCGCGCCGGTCATGGCTGACATAGAGGATCGGCAGGGCCAGTTCGTCGCGGATGCGCTCGATCACGCGCATGATCTCCTCGCGGCGGGCCGCATCCAGCGAGGAGAGCGGCTCGTCCATCAACAGGAAACGCGCGCCCGACAGCAGCGCGCGGCCAATCGCCACCCTTTGCGCCTCACCGCCCGACAAGCGCCGGGGGCGAGCAGAGAGCAAAGCGCCAAGGCCAAGAAACTCCACCACCTGTTCAAAAGCGATCCAGCGCGCATCGGGCGCGGCCAGACGCCAGCCATAGCGCAGATTGGCCTCGACGCTCATGTGGGGAAACAGGCGATAATCCTGAAAGACATAGCCGCATCCGCGCGCCTCGGGCGGCATATCGATCCCCGCCGCCGCATCGAACAGCACCCGCCCGGCGACCGCAATCCGCCCCGCATCGGGCCGCACCAGTCCGGCGATCATGTCCAGCACGCTGGTCTTGCCCGCGCCTGATCGACCGAATAGGGCGGTGATCCCCGGCCCCGCCTCAAAGCTGGCGGCAATCCGGCGGTTGCCGCGCGTGATGCTGGCGTCCACCTCAAAGGACATGGGCGCGCATTCCCATCCGCCGCGTCAACACCTCGGACGCTACCAGCGCCGCCAGCGACAGACCCACCGAAATCATCGCCAGTCGCGTCACAATCCCCTCCTGCCCCGGCACCTGCATGGCGGCATAGATCGCCAGCGGCAGGGTCTGCGTCTCGCCGGGAATGTTCGAGACGAAGGTGATCGTCGCGCCAAATTCGCCAAGGCTGCGCGCAAAGCCCAACACCATGCCCGCCAGCACACCGGGCAGCGCCAAAGGCAGCGTAATCGTAGCAAACACCCGCATGGGCGAGGCCCCCAGCGTGCGCGCAGCCGCCTCCAGCCGCCGGTCCACGCTTTCGAGCGAAAGCCGGATCGCCCGCACCATCAAAGGCAGCGCCATGACCGAGGCCGCCAGCGCTGCGCCTGTCCAGCGAAACATCACCGACACCCCCATCGCCGCCAGCCAGCGCCCCGCAAACCCCTGCGCGCCAAAGCTGAGCAGCAGCAGCCAGCCCGTCACCACCGGCGGCAACACCAGCGGCAGATGCACCAGCGCATCAAGCAGCACCCGCCCCGGAAACCGCCCCCGCGCCAGCGCCCATGCCAGCGCAAAGCCCAAGGGCAGCGTGGCCACCATCGCCGCCGCGCTGACCTTCAGCGAAAGCCAGATGATGCCCCATTCCTCGGGGCTGATGCTATTTGGTGCCAAAGCCATAGGCGCGGAATATCGCCTTGCCCTGCGCCGAGGCAAGGAAGCGGCGGAAGCCTTCGGCATCCGGGTTGGTCGAGGCCGAAAGGCGGGCCAGTGGATAGACAATAGGCTTGTGCGAATTGGCCGGGAAAATGCCGACGACGCGCACGCGCTTATCCGCCCGCGCATCGGTGGCGTAAACAATGCCCAGCGGCGCCTCGCCGCGCGAGACCAGCGCCATGGCCGAACGCACACTGTCGGCGCCCGCCACACGGCCCTCAACGCTGGGCCAGACGCGCAGGGCGATCAACGCCTCACGCCCATATTTGCCCGCCGGGACCGAGGCCACCTGCCCCATAGCCAGACGGCCATTAGGCCCCAAGGCGGCGGCAAGCGGGAAACCGGGCGCGATGGTCAGGCGGACCTTGCTCTGCGCAGGCGCGATCAGGGCCAGAGAATTGGTCAGCAGGCCGATCCGCGTGCCCGGCTTGATCCGGCCGCCGGGGGCCTTGACCACATGATCCATCCACTCCTCGTCCGCCGAGAGGAACAGGTCGGCGGGCGCGCCATTCTCGATCTGACGCGCCAGCGCCGAGGAGGCGGCAAAGGAGAGCACCGGGCGCGGGTGGCCCTGCGCCGCCCATGTGTCGGCCGCCGCGTTCAGCGATTCCTGAAGGCTGGCCGCGGCCAGCACCACCGGCCCGCGCGGCGCCTGCGCCATGGCCGGGGTGACGCATAAAATCAGCGCGGTAATGATCAGCCTGCGAAACATGGGGCGCCCCTTTCAATATCCCTATGTATATCGAAATGCCCGCCGGGCAAGCCGTTTACCTATGCATCATCGCCCGGATGGCATCATACAGCACCGGCGCCACCGCCCGCGATCCGGCATCGGACAGGTGCAAGCGGTCGCGGTAATACATCTGTCCCCCTCTCATCGCATAGCACAGCCGCGCATCGCACAGAGGCGCGGCCAGATCGACCAGCACCACGCCGGGGAAATCCTTCGCCACGCGGCGCACCTGCGCGGCATAGGCGTCCTGGGCCTGCTCCAGCGCGCCGCCGCGCGGTTCGCCGCAGGGGTGGCGATAGGCCGGGCCATGCAAGGGCCGCAGATCGGTCAGGCAATCGGGCGGATCAAATCCCATCCGCCGGTTGGGCAGCGTGATGATCACGCCCTTGCCCGCCGCCGTCAGCCGCGCCAGCGTCCGGCGCAGGGCGCGTTCGAGGCGCGCCTCGGGCGGGGCGGGCGTGGGGTCGGCGCGGTCGGTCATGTCATGGGCCGAACTGCGCCGCAGCAACTGGTCGCCATTGGCATAGGACAGCACCACCACCCGGATCGAGGGGCTGGCCACCGCATAATCGAGCGCCTGATTGGTCAGCTTCCAATTGTTCAGACGGGTGCGGTCAAAGCTCTCGGTGGTGGTCGTGTCATAGAAAGGCGCGGCCTCGCTGGCCGAGGCGATCAGCACATTGATGTCACCATAGGAGGCCAACCCCGGAAACAGGCTGAGATTGAGCGAATCGCCCACCAGCGCCACATCGGGCGCTCCCGGACGCGCCAGATAGCAGAAGTCATTGCCCGCAACGCCCGGCACCAAAGCGCCGCGCCCCGGCATCAGCGCGTTGCATGCCCGCCCCTGCGCCTCGCTGGCCACCGGGATACCCCAGCCGATCTGGCGCGTGATCGGCGCAACGCGCGCATGGCTGGCCGAGGGGACATGCGCCCATGCCACCACCAGCCCGCCCAGCCCCAGCACCGCCATCGCCGCAAGCAGGCCCTTGACCTTTTTCGCATTGTCTCCGCCATAGCGCAAAGGCGGCTCGATCCAGCGCGCCGTGACCCATGCCAGCCCCGTTGCCACGCCCACGCAGACCAGCATCGCCCAGCCATCGACCCAGCCCGATGTCCGCGCCAGCACCAGCACCGGCCAGTGCCACAGATAGAGCGGATAGGAGATTTGCCCCAGCCAGCGCATCGGCAGAAGCAAGAGCAGCCGGGCATTGACCACCGCCCTTGGCCCCGCCGCCAGCAGCAGCACCGCCCCGCCCACCGGCGCCAGCGCCGCCCAGCCGGGAAAAGGCACTTTGCCCTCGGTGATATAGCGGAAACTGCCCAGCAGCAGCGCGAGGCCGATCAGGCTGAACCCATGGGCCATGCGCAGCGGCATGGCCCCGACCCGCCGCCGCTCGACCCAGGCCAGCGCGGCCCCCGCCAGCATTTCCCAGAAGCGCGCCGTGGGGATGTAAAACGCGGCCGATGTGTTGATCCGCATCAGGAATTGCTCATGCGCCATGCTGGCCGCAAAACCCAGCCCCAGCGTCCAGACCACGCCCCGCGCACCGCGCGATCTCCACGCCAGCATCACCGCCAGCGGCCAGAGGATGTAGAATTGCTCCTCCACCCCGAGGCTCCAGAGATGAAGCAGCGGTTTAGCGTCCGAAGAGGCGTCGAAATAGCCGCTCTCGGCATAGAGCACGAGATTGGAGGCAAAGACCGCCGCGCCCACCAGATGCGCGCCCAATTGCTGAAATCGATCATCGAACAACTGCACCCAGCCGAAAGCGAAAGTGGCCAGCAGGACCGTTATCAGCGCGGGATAGATCCGCCGCACCCGCCGCCCGTAAAACGCCGCCAACGAAAAGCGCCCGGCCCGCACATCGTCAAAAATCGCGCCCGAGATCAGATAGCCTGAGATGACAAAGAAGATGTCCACCCCGACAAAGCCGCCAAAGCCCTGCCGCCACCATGCGTGAAAGGCAACGACCACGCCCACGCTGATCGCGCGCAGGCCATCGATATCGGCACGGTGAAAAGGTTTGGGGTGGGATGCCATGCCCGGCGGCCTTGCACAGATCGCGCCGGGGCGGTCAAGGGGTCAGCCCTCCATCAACCTGTAACCGATGCCCGGCTCGTTGCGGATGAGGCGGGGGTGGGCCGGATCCTCCTCGACCTTGAGCCGCAGCGCCCGGATCGCCACGCGCAAATATTCGACATCGCCGACATGCGCCCGCCCCCAGACCTTTTCCAGTAAGGCGGCATGGGTCAGGATGCGTCCGCCCGCCTCCACCAACGCCTGAAGCAGGGCAAATTCCTTGGGCGGCAGGGTCAGCGCGCGCCCGTCGATGCTGGCCTCATGACGGGCGGTGTCAATGCGGATGGGGCCATGGGCCAGCACCTCCTGCGCCGCCACCGCGCCGGTTTGCCGCAGCGCCACGCGCAGGCGGGCCAGCAATTCCTCGCCGTCGAAAGGCTTGGTGATGTAATCGGAAGCGCCCAGATCGAGCGCAGCCACCTTCTCGCCCACATCCTCGCGCGCGGACAACACGATCACCGGCACATGGGCGGCGCGCAGCATCGGGATCAATTCCAGCCCATCGCGGTCCGGCAGGCCCAGATCAAGGATCGCCGCCGCCAGCCCGCCCCCGCGCAACACCCCCAGCGCCGCCGATGCCGTGGCCGCCGATGCCGCCTCATAGCCCCCGCGCGCCAGCACCGCGCCCAGCAGGCGCAGGATCGCCGGTTCATCATCCACCACCAGAACCCGGTTCATGCCCCCATCCTTATGATAAAACGCGCGCCGCCCAGCGGACTGTCCTCGACGCTTGCCTCCATCCCCATCGCATCGGCAAAACCGCGCACGATGGCAAGGCCAAGCCCGCTGCCCTTGGTCCGGTCGCCGCCCTCAATCCGGGCAAAGCGTTCGAAAATCCGCGCGCGTTCGGCAGGCGGCACGCCGGGGCCATCATCCTCGACCCAGAGCGCGACCTGCGCGCCATCAGCCCGCGCGCCCAGCACCACCCGCGAGGCCGCATGGCCCAAAGCATTGTCAATCAGATTGATCAGCACGTGATGGAGCAGCACCGCATCGGCCCGCACAAAGGGCAGATCGGCGGGGATCGTATGACCGAGCGACAGGCCATCAGGCACCGCCACCGCCGCGCATGCCGCATCGGCCGCGTCGATCAGGTCAAGGCTTTCGGTTTGTGGGCGCAGCGAGCCTTCCTCGATCCGCGCCGCCGCGATCAGGTCGCTCATCGTGCGCTCCAGCCTGCGTGCGGCATTCAGCGCTTCGCCCGCCTCGGGGCTACGCTGGGCCAGCGCCTCAAGCTGGCCGGTGATGACGGTCAGCGGCGTGCGGAAATCATGGGCGAGGCTGGCAAGGAAGGTCCGCCGCAGCCGGTCGCTCTCGGCCAGAGTTTCGCGCGCGCGGCGCTCCTCGTCCAGCGCAATGCGGTCGCAGCCTTGCCCCAGCAAGAGCGCGACCTGCGCCATATGCTCGATCTGAACCATCGGGCGCGTCTGGCCATTGGCGGGCCGCGCCAGAGCCATCAGCGCATGATTGCCCCGCCCCTTGGGCGAGAGCGGCAAAAAGGTCCATTCCGCCGCTGCCATGACGCCGGTGCCATGGCCGGTGGCATCGCCATTGTGCATCGCCCATGCCGCTGCCGCCTGATCCAGCGAGGAGAAGCCGTCCTGCGCCCCGTCGATCCGCAGCGCGCCATAGATCCCGGCCACATAGGCGCGCGCGCGCTCCAGCGCCTCGACCGGCGATCCCTTGGCCAGCAGGCGCGAGATCTGCGCCAGTTCCTCGCTGATCGCGGCGCGGGCATTGGCCTCCTCCTCGCGCTCGCGCAGGCGGGTGGCAAGGCGGCTGGTGACCAGCGCGACCAGCACCAGCACGAGGACCGATACCGCATGGTCCGGCCCATGGACATGAAAGCTGAAATAGGGCGGCAGCAGGAAGAAATTATACGCCCCCGCCCCGGCCAGCGCCGCCAGCAGACCCGGTCCCAGCCCTCCGCGCGCCGCGCCCAGCAGCACCGGCAGCAGGAACAGCAGCGCCGCCGACGCCAGCCCCCATTGCGCCAGCATCGCGCTGGAGATCCATGTCACCAACGCGATGCCCAGCAGGGGAACGCCATAGGAAGTCAGCATGCGCCACATGGGGCGATCTATAGCGATCAAAGCTCGATCTGTGTGCCCAATTCGACCACGCGGTTGGGGGGAATGGCAAAAAAGGCGGTGGGGTCCGAGGCATTGCGGTGCAGGAACTGATAAAGCAGCACCATCGCGCGGGGCATGCAGGGGCGCGAGCCAAAGCGGATCGCGCTGCGGCCCACGAAGAAGGATGTGCCGCCCGTGCCCGTCAACAGGCCCTTTTCACGCGCCAGATCGCTGGGCACGTCGATCTTGTCCATATAGCCATAGCGCAATTTGGCGCGCAGGAAGCGTTCGTCGAGCCGTTCCAGACACAGGCGGTTTTCCGGATCGACATAGGGCGTGGTCTGGGTTTCCACCGTCAGCATGATGTTGGTGCGGTGCAGCGCCTTGTTATGTTTCAGATTATGCAGCAAAGCCGAAGGGGCCACGGTGGCGTCCTGGGTCAGGAACACCGCCGTCCCCTCGACCACCAGCGGCGGGCGGGCCGCCAGCGCCTTGACCAGTTCATCGAGCGCCACGCCCTGCTCGCTGGCGCGTTGCAGCGCCATCTTGCGCCCGCGCAGCCATGTGGCGATCACGAGGCCAATGATCCCCGCCACCATCAGCGGCACCCAGCCGCCTTCGGCCACGCGCAGCACATTGGCGCCAAAGAAGAAGATGTCGAGCGCGAGGAAGGGCGCGATCAGCAAAGCGCTGCCCAGCGGGTTCCAGCCCCAGAATTTCCACGCGATGATAAAGGCAAGGCAGGTGGTGACGACCATTGTGCCGGTCACGGCAATGCCATAGGCCGCCGCCATCGCGCTGCTGCTGCGAAAGGCAAAGACGAGGCAGATGACGCCCAGCAGCAGCATCCAGTTGACGCCCGGCATATAGATCTGGCCGATCTGCGCCGCCGAGGTCTGGCGAATGACAAGGCGCGGCATCAGGCCCAGCGCGATGGCCTGCTGCGTCAACGAATAGGCCCCGGTGATGACCGCCTGGCTGGCGATGATCGTGGCCATCGTGGCCAGCACCACCAGCGGCGCGCGCAGCGAATCCGGCGCCATCAGAAAGAACCAGTCGGCATTTTGCAGCAATTGCCCGTGGGCCTGCGCATCGCCCAAGGCCTTGAGCGCCAGCGCCCCCTGCCCCAGATAATTGAGCGTCAGCGCGGGCCAGACAAAGGTCAGCCAGCCCAGTTGGATCGGCTTTCGCCCGAAATGGCCCATGTCGGCAATCAACGCCTCCGCCCCGGTCACGGTCAGGAACACCGCGCCCAGCACGAACAGGCCCGCCACGCCATGCCCCAGCATGAAATTGACCGCCCACATCGGGTTGAAGGCGGACAAGACATCGGGCGCCTCGACAATATGCCACAGGCCCAGCGCGCCTATCGCCACGAACCAGAACGCGCAGACCGGCCCGAACAGACCCGCCACGCTGGCCGTGCCGCGCACCTGTAGGGCGAACAGGCCGATGAGGATCGTCAGCGACAGGCCAAGGATCACCGGCTCACTCATCGTCTCAAGGCCGGGGACGGTCTTCATCCCCTCGATGGCCGAGAGCACAGAAAGGGCAGGCGTAATGATCGCATCGCCGTAAAACAGTGCCGCGCCGGTCGCGCCCAGCAGCAGCACGATCAGCCACTTGCCCCCCGTCGCCCGCCGCGCCAGCGCCATCAGCGAGAGCACCCCGCCCTCGCCGTGATTGTCCATCCGGCTGAGGAAAATGACATATTTCATCGTCACCACGATGATCAGCGCCCAGAGCGCCAGCGCCAGCACGCCGAGGATCTCGCCCCGGTCGATGCCGCCCTGCGCGGTCTGGGCCAAGGCCTCGCGAAAGGCATAGAGCGGACTGGTGCCGATATCGCCATAGACCACACCGATCGCACCCAGCGTCAGCGCAAAGAGCGAGGATGGGCCGTGCACGCCGGGATTGTGGGCGGAGTTTTCGCTGGTGGAGGATGCGTTCATCAACATGATGCGTCGGTTCGCCTGGAGTAAGACAAGCCTGACACATCGGACATTCGCGCATTAAATCGCCATGGGCAAGGCGGGGGGCGGGCGTAAAGTCCGCGTAAAGCCGCCCCCTATGGCCGCGCCCCGCCCGCGATCCATGCGCCCAGTTTTTCGCGTTCTTCCAATGTCATATTCGTCATATTGCCCAGCGGCATGACCTGCGCGTCCACTGCCACCTTTTTGATGCGCGGCGCGGCGGCCGAGGCATGTTCGGCATTGTCGAGCAGCACGCCCAGAGGCGGCGCGGCAAAGGCCGGGTTGGCGGGATGGGGCGCATGGCATGTCACGCAATGGCGCTGGAGAATGGGCGCGACATCGGCATAGGCCAGATCAGCCTGAGACACGCTCGCAGCCTTCTTTTCAAGGCTGACATAGGTGATTGTGGCGATGCCGATCGCCGCGGCAACGGCCATGGCCGGGCGCGGATCGGCCCCCTTGTGGCGCAGGTTGAACACATGGCGGATGGCCACCCCCATCGCCGACATCATCGCCAGCACCAGCCAGGGCCGATCCGCGCCAAACGTCATCGGATAATGGTGGCTGATCATGATGAACAGCACCGGCAGCGTCATGTAATTGTTGTGCAGCGAGCGCTGCTTGCCCCGCGCGCCCAGCGTCGGGTCCGGCTCGCGCCCTTCGATCAGCGCGTTCACCACTTTGCGCTGACCCGGAATGATGATCATGAACACATTGGCCGCCATCACCGTGCCGACAATCGCGCCAATATGCAGATAGGCCCCGCGCGCGCTGAACACGGCATTGAGGCCGTAGGCCATGGCCACAAGAAACGCATACCAGACCACGCCCAGCAGGCGATTGTTGCGCCCCAGCGCCGACCGGCACAGCCCGTCATAGACCACCCAGCCCAGCACAATCGCGCCGATCCCGATGCAAGCCGCCTGCCACGGCTCCAGCGCCGCCTTGGCCGTATCGATCAGAAAGGCGCGCGCACCGACATAATAGACCAGCACCAGCAGCGAGAACCCGCTGACCCAGGTGAAATAGGCCTCCCATTTGAACCAGTGCAATTCGTCCGGCATTTTGGACGGGGCGACCTGATATTTCTGCTTGTGGTAAAATCCGCCGCCATGGACCGACCAGACCTCGCCCGAGGCCTCGCCTTCCTTGGGCGGTTTCAGATGGTTGTCCAGCCAGACGAAATAAAAGGACGAGCCGATCCACGCGATGCCCGTGATCAGATGCAGCCAGCGCAGCCCCAGATTGAGCCATTCGGTGATATCCACGGCGCGTCCCCTAATCTTTGCCTGATGTCTCCATGCGATTGGCGACGCGTTCGATAAAGCGCAAAATTTCGCTTATCCTGTCGCAAAAATCAGAACGCTACAGGTCGGACCAGCGGCGCAGTAGGTTGTGATAGACCTGCATCAAACGGTCAATATCGGCATCATCGCGCCCCCGCCCCTGTGCCCCTGTCTGAGCCGAAAGGCCCTGGATCGAGCGGTCAAGGTCATAGAGCATCGCGCGCGCATCATTGTCCTTCACGGCGCTTTGCATCCAGAAAAAGCTGGCGATCCGCATCCCGCGCGTCACGGGGGTGACCTTGTGCAGGCTTGAACTGGGATAAAGCACCATGTCGCCCGCAGGCAGTTTGATGCTTTGCCCGCCGAACTGGCCCTCAATGGTCAATTCCCCACCGTCGTAATCGGCCGGATCGTTCAAAAACAAGGTGGCCGACAGATCAGTGCGGAGCAGGCGATCCTCACCCGGCATCCGCATCAGCGCGCCATCGACATGCGCGCCATAATGACCGCCATCGCGATAGAGGTTGAAACGCGGCGGATGGATCGTCACCGGCAGCGCGGCGGCGAGGAATTGCGGGTTTTGCCCCAGCCGGGTCAGGATCGCCTGCCCGACCTCGCGGGCCACCGGATCATCCATCGGCACCTGCAGGTTCTGCTTCACCTGCACCGCCCGCTCGCCCGCCGTGGCCGCGCCATCGGCCCATGGCGCGCGCAGCAGACGTTCCCGCAAAGCGGCCATCTCGCCGGGGGCAAATAGTTTCTCGATCACGATCAGCATATCATACCCCCGCCAACGCATCCGGCCCGATGGCATCCAGCGTGGCGCATCCCGCCAACACCATCGCCAGTTCCAGTTCCTCGCGCAGAATTTTCAGCATATGGGCCACGCCCAAAGCGCCCCCCACGGCCAGCCCATGCAATTGCGGCCGCCCCACCATCACCGCATCGGCCCCCAGCGCCAGCGCGCGGAACACATCCGCGCCCGTCCGCACCGAGCCATCGAGCAGGATCGCGCATTCCGCCCCCAGCGCCGCGCGCATCGCGGGCAACAGCGTCAAAGGCGCCGCCGCCGCCTCCATCGCCCGCCCGCCATGGGTGGAAAGCACCAGCCCATTCCAGCCGAGCGCCATCAGCCGCGCCGCATCATCGGCCCGCGACATGCCCTTGGCCAGTAGCGGCAGGCCGGTCTGATCGCGCAGCCATGCCATATCATCCCACCCCGGCGCCGCAGCCGTCAGGCGGGACAAGGCGGGATTGTACCATTGCCCCGATGCCTCTGGCGCGGGGGTGAAACCGGCCAGATGCACCGCCTCAATCCCCGGCGGCATGGCAAATCCGGCGCGCAGGGCCTGCGGGCTGGCTGGCTGGGCGGGTGTGTCGAGCGTAACGACAATCGCCTTTGCCCCCGCCGCCTCGGCCCGGCGGATCAGGCGCAGCGTATCCTCGCGCCGGGGCTGGACATAGAGCTGAAACCACAGCGGCCCGGCGGCGACCTGCGCGATGGCCTCGATGGGCTGGCTGGCCATGGTTGAAACGCACATCACCGTCTCAAGGCAGCCCTGCGCGGTGGCCAGTTCGCCTGCGGGATGGACCAGCCTATGATAGCCGAGCGGTGAGAGCAGAACAGGATGGGCCAGATCCAGCCCCAGCAAGGCCCGCCGCGTATGCCCTCCGCGCAGATCGGCCAGAGGCCGGTTCAAGATCGCATGGGCGCCAAAGCTGACCTCTTCGCGCCGCCGCGCCGTGCCAGCACCGTTGGCGCCCTCCAGCCAGGCCCAGACTGCCGGATCAACGCGCGCCTGCGCCGCAGCGGAATAATCGGCCAGCGTGTAGAGATGCGGCGGCAGCGACACCCGGCTTACGCCGCGATACCCCAGCTTTCCAGCAGCGGCTCATTCTCCGGCTCACGCCCGCGAAAGGCGGTGAAGTTTTCGATCGCCGGGCGCGTGCCCCCGCGCGAGAGGACTTCGGCGCGGAACCGTTCGCCCAATTCGGTGCGGTTGGCGCCGCCCTCCTCAAACGCGGCATAGGCGTCTGCCGAGAGGCGCTCGGCCCAGAGATAGGAGTAATAGCCCGCCGCATAGCCACCGGCGAAAATATGGCTGAAGCTGGTGGGGAAACGATGCCATTCGGGATAGTCGATGACGGCCACTTCGCTGCGGACCTGCGCCAGAACATCGCGGTAATCAGGCGCATTGTCGCCCCCCGCCGCGCGGTGCAGCCGCAGGTCGAAAAGCGCAAATTCGGCCTGACGCACCAATCCCATCGCGCCGAGGAATTTCTGCGCCCCCAGCATCCGCGCGATCATCGCATCGGGCAGGGCCTCGCCGCTTTCCTCATGCGCGCTGGCGGCCTTGAGCGTCGCCGGTTCCCAGGCGAAATTCTCAAGGAACTGGCTGGGCAATTCCACCGCATCCCATTCCACTCCGGCGATTCCGCCCACGCTGGGCAGATCCACCTCGCCCAGCAGGTGGTGCAGGCAGTGGCCCATTTCGTGGAACAGCGTCACCATGTCGCTGTGCGTGATAGTGGCGGGCGCATCGCCCACCGGCGGCGCGAAATTCGTGACGAGATAGGCCACCGGCGTGATGCCATGCTGGCGCGGGCGGGCCGAATCCATCCATGCCCCGCCGCGCTTGCCCTCACGCGCAAAGAAATCGGCATAGAGCGAGGCCACCTCATGCCCATCGCGGTGGAGCGTGAAATAGCGCACGTCCTTGTGCCACACCGGCACGCCTTGCCCGGCGCGGAATTCAACGCCGAACAATTCGCGCACCAGGCCGAACAAAGCCTCCATCACGCGGGGCAGCGGCAGATAGCGGCGGATTTCCGACGTATCGAGATCATGCAGCTTGCGCCGCATCCGCTCGCTGGCAAAGCCGACATCCCAAGGGCGCAGATCGGTAATGCCCAATTCGTCCCGCGCAAACTCGGCCAAAGCGGCCAGATCACGCGCCGCCTGAGGACGCGCCGCGCCGCCAAGGCTGGAGAGGAAAGCATCCACTTCGGCCCCGTCCCGCGCCATTTTCGCCGCCAGCGACACCGCGACCGGATCTTCAAACCCCAGCGCCAAGGCGGCCTTGCCCCGGCGCGCAAGAATTTCGGCGATGCGCGGGCCATTGTCGAACTGGCCCGCATTCGGGCCTTGGTCGGATGCGCGGGTGTTCCATGCGCGATAGGCCTCCTCGCGCAACTCACGGTCCTCGGCATGGGACAAAACTGCCATCACGCTGGGCGCGTGGAGCGTGACCAGCCAGCCGGTCTTGCCCGCGCGCTCCGCCGCCGCGCGCATCCCCGCCCGGTCGGCCTCGGGGATACCGGCAAGGCGCGCCTCATCGGCGATTTCCAGCTTCCATGCCTCGGTGGCATCCAGCACGGCATTCGAAAATTCGGTCGACAGGCGGCCCATCTCGATGCGGTTTTCGGCAAAATCCTTCGCCGCCTGCCCTTCCAGCGCCACGCCCGACAGTTCGAAATCCTGCAAGGCCAGCGTCAGCGCCCGGCGCTCATTTTCCGGCAGCGCCTGCGGATCAATCGCCTTCAGCGCCTGATACAGCGCCTTGTCCTGACCCACGGCGCTGAAATGCGCGTCGATCAGGGGTTGCGCCTGCCCATGGGCCTCGCGCAGTTCCGGCGTGGTGGCCACCATCACCAGATGGCTGACCACGCCCCAGACGCGCGAGATGGCCACATCGGCCGCATCCTTGTCGGCCAGCAGCGCCGGATCGCCCGGCCGCGCGGCCAGATCCTTCATCGCCCCGGCATGGGCGGCAATCGCGGCCTCAACCGCGGGCACGACATGGTCGGGCCGGATCGCGGCGAAATCGGGCAGATCGGTGGCGGCCAACAGCGGATTGTTCGACATAGGATCCTGCAAATAAGAAATGTATTCAGGGCAATTTAGGAAGCGTAATGCCCGCTGGCAAGGAAGGCGGCCATGCGCTCCTCCTCCCCTTCGTCCAAAAGCCCCTGCGCGGTCAGCCATTCTTCATTGTAATAGGTCGAGGCATAGCGCTCGCCCGCATCACACAGGATCGAGACGATCGAGCCCTTCTCGCCCGCATCGGCCATTTGCGTGGCGATGCGCGCGATGGCCACCAGATTGGTTCCGGTTGACCCGCCCACGCGCCGCCCCAGATAGCGCGAGAGCACCCGCGCGGCGGCGATGGAGGCGCGGTCCTCGACCACCTCCATCCGGTCGATCACGCTGCGGATGAAACTTGGCTCGACGCGGGGGCGGCCAATGCCTTCGATACGGCTGGTCGGCCCCTCGGCGGTGGTGATGGACGCATCGCGCCAATTGCGGTGAAACACCGAGGCCGCAGGGTCCGCCACGCAGACCTGTGTGGCATGGCGGTTATAATGGACATAGCGCCCGATGGTGGCCGAGGTGCCGCCCGTGCCTGCGCCGGTCACGATCCATGCCGGGATCGGATGGGGTTCGCGGGCCATCTGGCTGAAGATGCTGTCGGCGATATTGTTGTTGCCGCGCCAGTCGGTGGCGCGTTCGGCATAGGTGAACTGGTCCATGTAATGGCCGTTCAATTCCGCCGCCAGACGCGAGGCCTCGCCGTAAACCGCGCCTGCGCTGTCCACCTTGTGGCATTGTCCGCCCAGCGCCTCGATGGCGGTGATTTTTTCGGGCGCCGTGCTGCGCGGCACCACCGCGATGAAGGGCAGGCCCAGCATCCGCGCAAAATAGGCTTCGGACACGGCGGTCGAGCCGGAGGAGGCCTCGACGACGGTCATCCCCTGCGCGATCCAGCCATTGCACAGCGCATAGAGGAACAGCGAGCGCGCGAGGCGATGCTTCAGGCTGCCGGTGGGGTGGCTGGATTCATCCTTCAGATAAATCGCGATATGCGGCAGGGCTGGCAGCGGCACCGGGATCAGATGGGTATCGGCGCTGCGGGTATAATCCGCATCAATGCGCCCGATGGCCCAGCTGACCCAGTTGGGACAGGGTTTTTGGCTCATCGCCCTTCCCTATCCCGTGATGCGCCCGCGTCAACCGGGCTGCGACCTATTTGGCGCCCTATTTCGCCGGGGTGAGACGAATTGCCCCGCCCCCGCCCGGCGCCAGCCACAGCTTGATCACATCGCCCTTGGCCACCTTGCGCGTTTCATAGGCGATCCTGTGCCGCGCCTCGGTCAGGTAGGTCGCGCCCTCGCCATCCTTGTAGATGGTGGCGGTATAGGTCTTGCCCGCGTCGAGGAAATCCAGTTTCAGGTCGACATCGCGCGCCGTGGCGTCATTGACGCCGCCGACATACCAATCGGGGCTGTTGCGATCCTGACGGGCAAAGAGCGCATATTCGCCCACAGCCCCCGCGATCAGATGGCTCTGCGCCCAATCGGCGGGGACTTGGCGGATGAAGGCCAGTTCGCGCGGGTGCGCCTCAAGGCTCTCGATAAAATCGGCCGCCATCTGGATCGGGGAATAGAGCGCCAGATAAAGCCCCAACTGCTTGGCCAGCGTCGAGGCCAGAGGCGCATGGTTGGCGCCCTCAAGGCTGAGGATACCCGGCGTGAAATCCATCGGGCCGGACAGCATACGGGTGTAAACGAGGGTCGGCTCATGGCTCGGCCCGTTGGCGAAGGCGCCCCATGCGTTATATTCCATGCCGCGCGCGCCTTCCCGCGCGATCCAGTTGGGATAGGTGCGGCGCAGGCCGGTGTCCTTCACCGGCTCATGCGCGTTGACGGCAATGTGATACTTCGCCGCCATTTCCACCACGCGCAGGTGATGCTGCACCTGACGCTGGCCATCGTGATATTCCATGCAGATTTTGGCGGGATCCGTCCCGCAGGGCGCCTGAATACCGCCCGCGTCCGCCACATAGCCCGTCTTGACCGCCGGCACGCCGAGGCGGTTATACAGCTTCATCGCATCCTCAAGCTGGGCCTCGTAATTGGCGATATTGCCGCCCGTTTCGTGATGGCCGATGATGTTGACGCCCTTTTTGTGGCCATGGGCGGTGACGGCCTCCAGATCGAAACCATCAGCCGATTTGGTAAAGCTGAAATCGCCGCCCGTACCCAGCCAATTGCCGTTCCAGCCCTTGTCCCAGCCTTCGATCAGCACGCTGGAAAAGCCGTTCTTGGCGGCAAAGTCGATATATTGCTTGGCCCGCTCGGTGGTGGCGCCATGCTTTGGCCCTTCGGCCCATGTCCAGTCGCCCCGGATCATGCCCCACCAGATGCCGATATACTTCTGCGGCTTGAACCAGCTTACATCGCCGATCTTGTTCGGTTCGTTGAGGTTCAGCTCAAGGTCGTTTTCCACCAGCCCTGCGGCATCATCGGCCATGCGGATCGCGCGCCAAGGCGTGTTGAAGGGCAGATCGCGCACAACCCGCGCGCCCTGTCCCGAAGGCGAAAGGGTGGTGCGGAATTTCTGCCCATCGGCCCGCTTGAACCACATGGCCGAATAATCGACCAGCGCAGCCTCGTGGAACGAGAGATGCGTGCCATCGTCAAGGCGCATGGTGATCGGCGTATGCGCGGTGGAAACGGCATCAATCGGCGTCTTTTGATAGACCTGCTCGTAACGGTTCCATTCGCCGCCGGGGATCCACCATGCGGTGCCCTTGGGCGCGATGTCGAATTCGGTCACTTCGTCCGCAATGCGCATCGTGGTCATCGCGGCCTGTTTGGGGATTTCATAGCGAAAGCCCACCCCATTGTCGAAGATGCGGAAACGCACATCCATCAACCGCTCGCCCTGCTCCTTGGACTGGCGCAGGTGGACGGTGATTTCGTTATAATGGTCGCGCACATAGCGGCGCTCGCCCCAGGGCTGCTCCCATGTGTCATCGCCCTTGGCGGTTTCGGCCCCGGTGATGGTCCATCCGCGCACCATATTGACGCCATCGGTGAGGATAAAGCCCATCAGCGAGGGCACGATCAGCGCCTTGCCCCGCCGGGTGATGGCGTAGCGCACGCGCTGGTCGCTGTCGGTGGTGACGGCAATCGCTATATTGCCATCGGGCGAGGTGGCCGAATAGCTGGCGGGTGCGGTCTGGGCATAGGCGGAAGTTGCCGTCAGCAAAAAGGCGGCAAGAGGAGCAAGCGAGCGGGCCATAGGGGGCGTCTCCGGGGGGAAGAAAGGGCGTTTAGGCAAGCAGGACGAAGCGGGCGGCATAGGGCGGCAATTGCGCGTCATCGCCGCCGTTCAGCGCCAGCAGGGTCTGCCCCTCCGGCGCGGCATGGGCGATGGTCTCGCCGCCAAGGTTGAAGGCGCAGGCCACCGCCCCGCCCCCCTCGCGACGAGTGAAGGTGAGCAGATCGCCATCGGCGCGCAGATCCTCCATCGCGCCAACCGCCAGCGCCCGATGCGCGCGGCGCAGGGCGATGATCTGGCGGGTGACGGCCAATTGGCTGTGCGGGTCGGCCTCCTGCCGGTCCACCGCGCGGGCGATGTTGTCGGGCGACAGCGGCAGCCAAGGCGAACCCTTGGTAAAGCCGCCCTGCTCGTCCTGCACGTGCCACGGCATCGGCGTGCGCACACCATCACGGCTCAACGTCAGCGGCCAGTTGGCGATGGCTTCGGGGTCCTGAAGCAGGTGGAACGGGATGTCATCCTGCGTCAGGCCCAATTCCTGCCCCTGATACAGAAACGCATTGCCGCGCAGCGCCATCAGCAGCGCCATGGTCATCCGCGCATAGGCATCGCGATGCTCCGCGCCCACCCAGCGCGAGACGTGGCGCGGCGCATCGTGGTTTTCAAAGGCCCAGCTCGGCCAGCCCTGCGCGCGGCCATCGGCGTCTGGCGCGCCATCCCACAGCGCCTGCGTTTGCGCCACAAGGATCGCGCTCAGGCGGTCGGCATAGAGGAAGTCGAAGCTGTAGGCGCTCGAAAGCCGCCCCTCGCCCGCCGTATAGGCCTTCATCAACGGATCGGCATCATCCCCGCCGATTTCGGCCACGGTGAAGGTTGCCCCCGCCGTCTGGCAAACTGCCGCGATGCGTTCGACAAAGCCGACCACATCGGGGTGGTTCATGCTGTTGACCTTGGCCTGAAAATCATAGGGGCGGGTGCGGGGTTTGCCATTCGCGGGTGCGACGGGATTGTCGGCAAATCCGGGGTCGAACATCGCATGGTTGAGCGCATCGAGCCGGAACCCGTCCACCCCGCGATCCAGCCAGAAACGCAGCACATCAAGGCATGCCTCCTGCACCGCCGGATTATGGCCGTTCAATTGCGGCTGCTCTTTCAGGAACTGGTGCATGTAATATTGCTGGCGACGCGCATCCCATGTCCATGCCGGGCCGCCGAACACCGATTGCCAGTTGTTGGGCGGCGTGCCGTCGGGGTTCGCATCGCGCCAGACATACCAGTCGGCGTGAGCGTTGGCCTTGTTGGCCCGGCTCTGCGCGAACCACGGATGGGCATCGCTGGTATGGGCGAAGACCATATCGATCATCACCTTCAGCCCCAGCCCATGCGCCCGCGCCACCAGCGCGTCAAAATCAGCCAGCGTGCCAAAAATTGGATCGACATCACGGTAATCGGCCACGTCATAGCCGAAATCGGCCATCGGGCTGGTGAAGAACGGGCTGATCCAGATGGCATCCACGCCCAGCGAGGCGATATGATCCAGATGCGCGGTGATGCCCGGAAGATCGCCGATGCCGTCGCCATTGCTGTCGGCAAAGCTGCGCGGATAGATCTGATAGATGGTGGCGCCGCGCCACCATGGGTCTTGCAAAGGGGGCATTGTCGAAGGGTCCTTATTGGGTGGCCGCGCAGATGGCATAGCCAAAGGCGGGCAGCCGGATCGTCGCGCTGCCCGGCGCGGCGGGTGCGGCGGGGCATGGGCCGGACAAGGTTTTAAAGCGCCGGGTGGCGCTCTCTATGGCAACCTGCGCGGTGATGGGTTGGTCCGATGTGTTGAAGGCCAGCAGCACCTCGGCCCCGGTTTTCGGATCAAGGCGCGAGACGGCAAACAGGCCCGGCCCCTCGCCCGAGGCGCGCAGGAGTGTCCGCCCGCCCCACAGCGCTGGAGTAGAGCGGCGGATCTGCGCAAGGCGAGCGATGGCCTGATAGAGCGGATGGGCGGGCGTGAAATTGGCGGTGGCGGTGGTCGAGGATGTGCCCACCAACGCGTCCTGATTATATTCGGCAACCTTGCTGGCGAACATGTCCTGACGCGAGGATTGATCGCCCCCGCGCCCGGCAAAGCCCTGTTCGTCGCCATAATAGATCGTGGGCACGCCGCGCAGCGTCAACAGCATGGCATGGCCCAGCAGATCGCGCGCCAGCCATTCGGCCGCCCCGATCCCCGGCTTTGCCTCACGCAGGGCCATGGCGAAACGGCCATTGTCATGGTTGCCAAGGAAAGTGGGCAGGCGCAGCGCCCCCTTTGGCCCATACAGCGCATCATCCTCGACCATGCGGGCCAGTTCCTGCGAACCAGTCTTGCCCCCGGCGGCATCGGTGGCTGCGCGCATGAAGGCAAAATCCAGCACCGCAGGCAGGCCCGCGCGATGCACCCATCCGGCCAGCAGCGCCGGATCATAATCGCCGGTCGCCACCTCGCCAAAGATGTGGAAATTGGGGATGCCGCGCGCCCGCGCCCGCGCCTGCATGGCGGGCACAAAGGCGCGCCAGAATTGTGGGTTCACATGCTTGGCCGTGTCGATGCGATAGCCGTCAATGCCGAAACGGTCGATCCAGCTGGCGTAGATCTCGATGAACCCTTGGACCACGCGCGGGTTTTCCGTGGCCAGATCGTCCAGTCCGACGAAATCGCCATATTGCGCGCTCTCGCCCTTCCAATCGGTGTCGCCGCGATTGTGATACCAGATGGGATTGTTGAGCCAGGCCGGGTTTTTGACCTTCTCCTCGCCGCGCGGCACATAGGGCGTATAGGCAAAGGCGGGATCGGTCATATGCGCCCAATTGGCGGGGCGCGCATCATCGTCGCCCGTAAACCCGGCATTGATCGGCGCGCCCGTCACCCCGCCCCGGCGCAAAAAGGGATAGTCAGCCTTGGAACGATAGGGCGCGGCGGCATCGCCTGCCTCGCGGTACTGGATGACATCTGCGGTGTGGTTGACGATGATGTCCATATAGACCTTCATCCCCCGGGCATGGGCCGCCTGCACCAGCGCGGCGAAATCCGCGTCGCTGCCGAAATGCGGATCGACATGCAGGAAATCGGTGATCCAATAACCGTGATAGCCCGCGCTTTCCTGGCCCTTGGCCCCCTGCACCGGCTTGTTTTTGAATATCGGCCCGACCCAGATCGCGCTGGCGCCCAGCCCCTGAATATAATCGAGCTTTTCAATCAGCCCTTTGATGTCGCCGCCATGATAGAAACCCTTGTCCGCCGGGTCGAACCCATGGGTCAGGCGGTCGCCCGCAATGCCGCCCGTATCATTTGCCGGATCGCCATTGGCAAAACGGTCTGGCAGGACGAAATAGATAACCTCCTGTTCGGGCGTGCGCGCGCGCAGGTCGGACAGGGGCGTGCCTTGCGCGGCGGATGCCGCCAGCACGGCCAGAGCCATGGTCAGAGCGCGCCTCATGCCATCACCTGTTGCGCCATGGGGGCGGCGCAATGGCGGGCGATATAATCGGCATGGGAAGGATATTGCCCCGCCTCTCTGGTATAGAGCGCCGTGATGAGTTCGAGATAATCGCGCAAATCCGTCTCCGAAATGGCCTCGGCCATGGCATGGCTGCTGGCCGGGATGATGCCCTGTGCGGCCATCACCTGAAACCAGCCGACCTCGCTGAACAATTCCTCACCCTCGCGGAAAATCTGGCCCGAGGCGGCGAAGAGGTCGATTTTGGCGCGCAGGCTGTCCGGCAATTCCACCGCGCGGCAGGCCTGCCAGAACGGCTCATCGCGCCTGTTGGCCCAGTAATGCAGGATGATAAAATCGCGGATCCGCTCCATTTCAAAGGCGAACTGGGCGTTGAAGGCATCGCGCGTGACCTGCGCCACAGGCCCGCCGGGCAGGAATTTGAGCAGGCGCGCAATGCCGGTCTGGATCAGATGGATCGAGGTCGATTCCAGAGGTTCAAGGAAACCGGCGGACAGGCCGATGGCGATGACATTGGCTTTCCACGCCTCGCGGCGGCGGCCGGTGGTGAAACGGATCGGGCGGGGCGTGGTGATCGCGCCGCCTTCAAGGCCCGCGACCAGTTCGTCATGCGCCGCATCATCGGACAGAAAATCGCTGCAATAGACGCGGCCATTGCCGGTGCGATGCTGCAAGGGGATGCGCCATTGCCAGCCCACCGGATGGGCGATGGCGCGCGTGTAGGGCACCAGATCGGCCAGACGCGGGCTTTGCACCGCCATCGCGCGGTCGCAGGGCAGCCAGCGGCGCCAGTCCTCATAGGCCCCGCCCAGCGCCTCGCCAATCAACAGGCCCCGCTGGCCGGAGCAGTCGATGAACAGATCGCCCGCAATCTCGCGCCCATCGGCAAGGCGCAGCAACGCAACGTCCCCGGTCAGGCCATCACGGCGCACATCGGCAATCATCCCCTCGGTGCGCTTGACGCCCCGCGCCTCGGCATGGGCGCGCAGAAAGGCGGCATAGAGCCCGGCGTCGAAATGAAACGCGTGGGGCATGGTCGGCACGGTCTGGGCAGTGATCGGCGCGCCGTCATGCATCCGACCGGCCCGCGCGGCGATGGTGTTGAGCGTATAGGCGCCCGTCTCCTGCGCAAAACCCAGCCGCATGCCCCGCGACCAGAAATGCTGGAACGCGCAAAGGCCCACATCGCGGCCCACATCGCCAAAGGCATGGATATAGCTTTGGCCCGGATGCAGCCATCCATCAAAGGCGATGCCCAATTTATAGGTTGCCTGCGTGGCGCGCATGAAGGCTTTTTCATCAATGCCCAACGCCTTGTTGAACACATTGATATGCGGGATGGTGGCCTCGCCCACGCCGATCGTGCCGATCGCGTCGCTTTCCACCAGTTCGACCGCAAAGCCGTCATCCAGAAAATGACCCAGCGCCGCGGCCGTCATCCAGCCTGCCGTGCCGCCGCCCACGATAACGATGCGCTGTTGTGGCCTTGGGCTCATCCCGCAATTCCCGTTGTATTATTATTGCAAAAGGCGGTTATTGCAAAAGACGGGCGGAGCATGACGCCCCGCCCGCATCCTGTCGCGATCAGAACTTGTAACTGACGCTCAGGTAATAGTCGCGGCCATAGCGCTGATAGTCGATCAACTGGCGCACATCATTGTTCTGATAGGTGATGAAGGGACGGTCGGTCAGGTTCTTGGCCTGAAGCATGACCGACAGGCCGTAGAGCTTCGAGCTGGGCTGGAACTCATAGCCGATCTGGGCATCCACAATCGCTTCGGCCTTGGCCTGACGATAGGTGGGATTGGCCGAAAGGCCCGCCACTTCGGCCAGGAAGGTCGAGCGGAAGCGATAGTTCACCCGCGCCTGGAACCCGTGCTTTTCATAGTAAAGCGCCGCGTTCTGCACCCAGTCCGACAGACCCGGCAGCGTGATCGCCTGCCCCGGATTGCTGGCCAGATAGATCGTGCTGTCGGTGTAGGACAGGCTGCCATAGAAGCCGAAACCGTCGAGCTTGGGCGTGAGCAGCGAGAAGGGCAGCGAGAGCGTGCCTTCCACACCCTTTACATCGCCGTGCCCGGTGTTGGCGGGCGCATTGACCGTGCCCAGCGTGGTGCCCACCGCCGCGCGCTGGGCGGGCGTCAGGCTGCTGAGCGCGGAGGAGAAGTCATAGATGAAATTGTTCGACGGATCGACGAACTGGGTCAGCTTCTTGTAGTAGCCCGCCACCGAGACATAGCCGCCCTTGCGGAAATAGCGCTCCAGCGAGAGGTCGATGTTGGTCGAGTGATACGGGCGAAGCTGGGCATTGCCGCCGGTCGAGCTGAACACCGATTGGCCCGGCGTGGTTGAACCCAGACGAGTGGGGTCGATGTTGAACTCCTGATTGACGCGCAACTGGTCAAGGCGCGCGCGCACCATCGTGTGCGAGGCCGAGAATTTCACGAACATCGACGGGTCCATTTCCACCGACAGGTTCAGGCTGGGCAGGACATTGGTGTATTTCGCGCCGCCCGTGGCCGGATAAAGCGTGACCGCCCCGTTCGAGAAATTCGAGATCGAACCGTCCGAGCTCTGGTTGGTGTGGACCACCTGCGCACCGATGCTGCCGGTCAGGCGCTTGCCCGCCACATCGCCGTCCAGCTTGAGCATGGCATAGCCGGTGATGACATTTTCCGTCACCGAATTGTCGCGCACCAGCGAGACGGGGCGATTGTCATAGGCCGCGTTAAAGCTGTTGTTATACAGATACATCGGATCGAGCGCGAGCATCTTGGGCACGCCCAGATAATCCAGCGCCACCGAACCGAGCACCGCCGCATTGGGCACCGGGGCAAAGGTGGTGGTGCCGCTCGACACGGTGCAATTGGTGCCCGCGCCCTTGGGGCAGAGGAAGTAGGACAGGAAGTTCGAGGTCTTCTTGCGGCGCGAGTAGTTCACGCCCACTTCCCAGCCGGAAATCACATTGCCGCCGCCAAACTTGCCGTCCAGGCTCGCGCGCAGGGCCAGCAGGTCGTCCTTGAAGTTGGGCTTGTTGAGAAAGCCCGCCTGAACCACGGCGGTCGTGCCGTTATAGCCCCAGCCGCGCGGGTCGGTGATGCCGAACAGGCCGGTGTTCGAATAATCCAGCGTCGGCATGATCGAGAAGGTGCCGTTGGGATTGGCGCTGATCTTGAGCGTGTCGGAGGCGCCCGCCGAATTGTATCCGGTGCCGGTATAGGTTTCGAGCAGGAAGTCGGTGCGCTTGGCCGTGCTGTAGCTGGCGTCGAGCGTGATGTGGGTGTCCTCGGCCACGGTCCACACGCCGTTCCACCCGGCCGAGAAATTGTCCGCCGAACGTTCGTTCAGGTCATTGCGCTGCACCGCATGCACGCCGGTCAGCGTGGCGTTGGTGACCAGACCGTTGGTGGTGGTATAGCCCGGCTGGATCGTCGCGCCCGAACCCCATGCCGGGGCAATCGGGAATTCGATCCCGCGCAGGTGCTGGGTTTCCTTGAACTTGGAATAGAGCAGGTCGAGCGTGGAATGGAAATTGTCGCTGGGCGCCCATTCGACCGTCACCACGCCGCCATAGCGCTTGAGCATGTTCGATTGGACATAGGGCTTGGCCCCGCCAAGGAACAGCGCGCCGCCCGCGGCGCTTTCATTGGGAAAGCCCCAGGCGTTGTAGCGTTCGTTCTGCGAAGGGGCATGGGTGGCCGAAAGGCCGATGGCGATGCCCCACTTGTCATCGGCAAATTTGTCGACATAGGCGGCCGAGGCGCGGAAGCCCTTGTTGTCGCTGTCAGGGTTGAGCGCCTTGATGCCGTTCATCTGGCCGCGCAATTGGACGGCAATGATGCGGTCCTTCTGGGCCAGCGGGCGCAGCATGCGCAGATCCACCGTGCCCGACACGCCCGCCGCGATCAGCCCGGCATTGGCGGCTTTGTAAACCACCACATTCTTGAAGAATTCCGACGGATACTGGTCATATTCCACGCCGCGATTGTCGCCCACCGTCACCTGTTCGCGACCGTTGAGCAGCGTGGTGCCGAAATCGGGGCCAAGGCCACGGATCGAGAGGCGCTGGTCGCGCCCTTCCAGACGCTGGGCCGTGACGCCGGGCAGACGGGCCAGCGAGTCCGCGATGGAAACGTCGGGCAGTTTGCCGATGTCTTCGGCCGAAATGGATTCCACGATCACCGGTGAACGGCGCTTGAGCGAGGCCGAGGCGTCGAGCGAGGCGCGGATGCCGGTGACGACGATCGCCTGATCATTGGCCGCAGGCGCGGCTTCCTGAGCCGCGGCCAGCGCGGGAAAAATGAAGGCAGACACGGCGATGCATGCGGCGGACGCACCAAGGCGCCCCGCCTTGAAGCTGCGGAAGCTCATGATATTCCTCTCCTGATCACACCGGCTGCGCATGGATGACACACGGTCCATGCGCGCCGGCTTCGTCCCGGCATAGGGCACCCCTGCCCCTTGGTTCCGGTCAACGTGAAGGCCGTTTACAGCGCAGATGGCCGTGAACAAAAGATGGCATACGTATACCCACTTTATGCGCAATCGGGTAATGATGCTCTAAGGCCACGCAAGAGCCGGTCAGGAGGGCGCGCAATCATGGGGCAAAAACGGTCGAACAGACCCACCAGTTTTGACATCGCCTATCGCGCCGGCGTGTCTCAGCCCACGGTCAGCCGGGCGCTGCGCGGGTCGCGTTCGGTCAGCGCCGAGACGCGCGCAAGGATCGAGGCGATTGCCCGCGAATTGAATTACACGGTCGACAAAAACGCCTCCTCGCTGCGTTCTCAGCGGGCCAACACGATCGCCCTGCTGTTTTTTGAAGAGCCCAGCGAGGATGATTCCCGCATCAATCCCTTCTTTCTGGCCATGCTTGGCTCGATCACCCGGCAATGCGCCAATCGCGGGTTCGACCTGTTGATTTCGTTTCAGAAAATGGAGGATGACTGGCACACCCGCTATCAGGACAGCCACCGTGCGGATGGGCTGATCCTGCTGGGCTATGGCGATTACACGCAATACGAACAGCGCCTGACGGGGCTGGTGGCGCAGGGCACGCGCTTTGTCCGCTGGGGCTCTGTGCGGCCCGACAATATCGGCGCGACCGTGGGCAGCGACAATTTCGGCGCGGGGCGACAAGCGGGCGAACATCTGATCGCGCAGGGCCGCCGCGACATCGCCTTTCTGGGGCAGGCGGATGAGCATTACCCTGAATTTTCCGACCGTTATCGCGGGCTTCAGGCGGCGCTGGCGCACGGCGGTCTGCCGGTGAATCCCGATTTGCAGATCGACGCGCTGACCACCGAGGAATCGGGCTATCTGGCCGCCAAGGCGCTGATTGCGCGGGGGGCGCGGTTTGACGCGATCTTTGCCGGGTCGGACCTGATTGCCATCGGCGCGATGCGTGCGCTCTCCGAGGCGGGCCTGTCGGTGCCGGGCGATGTGGCGCTGATGGGCTTTGACGATATTCCGGCGGCGGGCATGACCAATCCCCCGCTGACCACGATGATGCAGGATCTGAAAGCGGCGGGCGTGTTGCTGATCGAAACGCTGCTGGCCCAGATCGAGGACCGCCCCCTGCCCTCGCCGGTCCTGCTCACGCGGCTGGTGCGGCGGAAAAGCTGCGGGGGGTAAACGGCATCGGGCAAATCGCGCATAAGGTATTCGTATACGTGATTGCCCCGCGCCCCGGTCCATGCAACGCCGGGCGCAACAAACATACCACCACGCGGAAGGGGAAATCATGTCGGGCAAGCCCAAACTTGGCTGGGCCGGGCTGTGCAATGTCAGCTTTGGCTTTTTCGGCATCCAGATCGGCTTTGCCCTGCAAAACGCCAATATGAGCCGCGTTTTCCAGTCGCTTGGCTCCTCGATCGACGATCTGCCCGCGCTGTGGATTGCCGCGCCTTTGACGGGCCTGCTGGTGCAGCCGGTGATCGGGCATCTGTCGGATCGCACGTGGCTGGGGCGGCTGGGGCGGCGGCGGCCCTATTTTCTGACAGGCGCGGTGCTGGCTTGCCTCGCGCTGCTGGTCATGCCGCTGCAAGGGGCGCTGCTGGGCGCGGCCATGCTGCTCTGGCTGCTCGATGCCAGTCTGAATGTGGCGATGGAGCCATTCCGCGCCTTTGTCGGCGATATGCTGGACAAGAGCCAGCATACGGCGGGCTATGCGGTGCAGACCGCCTTTATCGGCGCAGGGGCGGTGGTGGGTTCGCTGTTCCCCTCGCTGCTCGATGCGCTCGGCGTGGCCAATGTCGCGGCGCAGGGGCAGATCCCCGATACGGTGCGCTACAGTTTCTGGGCGGGCGGGGCGATCCTGCTGGCGGCGGTCCTGTGGACGGTGCTGAACACGCAGGAATATTCGCCCGCGCAGATGGAGGCATTTGGCGAGGCACCGGCACCGGAGACCGGCCCCGACCTCGCGCTGGCGGCGCGTTCGCCGTTGGGGGCCTTGCCGTGGATTATGGCGGGCGGGGCGCTGGCGGCCTGCGTGGCGCATTGGGCGCTGGCGAAAGAGCTTTATCTGCTGGCCGGGCTGATGGCGGCCTATGGCGTCGCGCTGATCGCCGCGATCCTGCTGGCGCGCGCAGGGCGGACCACTCTGCTGTCCAGCGTGGTGGGCGATTTTGCCGGAATGCCGCCACTGATGAAGCGCCTCGCGCTGGTGCAGTTCTTCAGCTGGTCCGCGCTGTTCATCATGTGGATCTATACCACGCCCATCGTGGCCCAATATCATTTCGGCACCACTGATCCGGCCAGCCCGGCCTATCAGGCGGCGGCCAATTATGTCGGGCGATTGTTCTCGATCTATAATGGCGTGGCCGCGCCCGCCGCGCTCATCGTGCTGCCATGGCTGGCCCGACGCATCGGCAAGGCGCGCACCCATGCGGTCAGCCTGATGGCCGGGGCGGCGGGTTTTGGCTCCTATCTCGTGCTGCGCGATCCGGCGTGGCTGCAGGTCAGCGAGGTGGCGATCGGCCTTGCCTGGGCCTCGATCCTGGCCATGCCCTATGCGATGCTGGCCTCCAGCCTGCCGCAATCGAAGCTGGGCGTGTCGATGGGCCTGTTCAATGTGTTTGTGGTGGTGCCGCAATTGCTGGTGGCCACGGTCATGCACACAATCATGGATGCCTTTTTCCCCGGCGCGCCGGTGTGGACCATGGGTTTTGCCGCCGCCACGCTGCTGCTCGCCGCGCTGGCCACGCTGACCTTGCCCGGAACAGATGGAAGAGGGGTGGATTGAAGCACCCCCGATTGCAACCTTCGCATCAACGGCTAGTTTGAAAGGCGCAACCACAAGGAACCGCCCACCCATGCCCCCCATGCGCCGTTGGAAAGCCCCCGTCACCCACGCCAGAGGCAATGGCACCCCGTTCAAGACCGTCGCGCTGCTGCTGCAAGGCGGCGGGGCGCTGGGGGCCTATCAGGCGGGGGTTTACGAAGCGCTGGCCGAGCGGGAAATCGAGCCGAGCTGGATCGCGGGCATTTCGATCGGCGCGATCAACAGCGCGATCATCGCGGGCAATGCACCCGAGGCGCGCGTGGGCCAATTGCGCCGATTCTGGGAGGGCGTATCGGGCCGCTCGACCGCATGGGCGCCGTGGCTGGCAACGCTGGGCCTCTCTCATCTGGCGGTGAACCCGCATCTGCGCGGGGCGATCAACCAGATGGCGGCGGGGCAGGTGTTGATGCAGGGGGCGCCGGGTTTCTTCACCCCCCGCCTGATCCCGCCCTTTTTTCAGCCCGACAAGACCGCCGAAGCGACCAGTTGGTATGACACCAGCCATTTGCGCGCCACGCTGGAAAGTCTGGTTGATTTCGACCGCATCAATGCGCGCACCACTCGCTTCAGCGTGGGCGCGGTCAATGTGCGCACCGGCAATTTCAAATATTTCGACAATGCCCAATGCGCGATCCGGCCCGAACATATCATCGCCTCGGGCGCATTGCCGCCCGGATTTCCGGCGGTGGAGGTCGATGGCGAATATTACTGGGATGGCGGGCTGGTGTCGAACACGCCGCTCGACTGGGTGCTGTCCTCCGATTCGCGGCTCGACACGCTGGTGTTTCAGGTCGATCTGTGGAGTGCGCGCGGCCATATGCCCGGCGACATGGCGGCGGTTGCATCGCGGATGAAGGAAATCCAGTATTCCAGCCGCACCCGCGCCGCCACCGACATGTTTCGCGAGCGGCAGGAATTGCGCAACGCCTTCCGCAAACTGGCCGCGACGATGACGCCCGAACAATTGGCCAGCCCCGAGGGCAAGCTGTTGATGGAGGCCACCGATCCGGCGCGCTACACCATCGTGCAGATGGTCTATCAGTCGCCCAATTATGAGGGCGACTACAAGGACTATGAATTCAGCCGTCAGACGATGGAAGACCATTGGCGCAGCGGCTATGAGGACGCCGCCCACACGCTGGCCCAGCGCGAGGTGCTGGAATTGCCGGAGGACCCGTCCGGGCTGGCGGTGTATGATTTCACCAGTCCGGGTGGGGGTAAGAGTTAAGGGGTCTCCGGCGGGCGCTTTTTAAACGCCTCCGGCGGGTAAAGGGACTCGTCCCTTTGCAATCCCGTTACTGTCTTTGTTGCGACTTGACCGCGGCGTGAGAGGCTATGGGATTGAAGGCCGCTTCGCGGCGAAGGGTCAGCGCTGTTCGACGCTGCGGGCTACAGCGACTTCGGCCACCTTACCCGCGTTAAGATCAAGCTGCACATCCCAGGTTGCATAAGTGTCCACCACATCATCAACCGAAATGCGTTCGCGGTAGAAGCAGTCAACCTGACCGTCGCGCTCCGCGCCGCAATGCGCGCCCGCCTGACGCAGCAGCGCCACGCCGCCGCGCGCATCCGCGCCCACCGGCACCGCACGGCGCACCGCTTCATAGCCCGCCTCCGGCGCGCCATTGCGAACATAGGCATTTTCAAACAGATGGAAATCAAGCCCCGGCCCGGCCGCCTGCACAGGCGCGCCAGAAAGCAGCGACACGGCAAAAGCCCAAGCCAAAAGGTTCTTCATGATGATCTCCATGTAAGGAAGCCGACTCCGACGATAATGCGGGGCAGCGGCCAATCGGGGTGGCGCCGATTTACGCCTATTGCCGTTATACTCAAACTCGATTCCTGCACCCGCAGTTGCAAAACCGGTGCGTTTCGGGGGCTGCCGATTGGTTCGCAGTACTCAATGCCGGGCGGGCGGCCTTTGCCGATTTATGAATCTTTAAGCGTTAACCACTAGGGGAAACCATTAGGCATCCCCTCGGATGCGCTTCTTGTCCGCTGAAACAAGGCTCGCCCTACATGCTGCAACCCCAGCCCTTCCTGCGCCGATTGGCCCATGACCGGCGCGGCAATGTGCTGATGCTGGCCTCCTCGATCATGTTCGTGCTGACCGCGCTGATCGGCGGGGCGGTGGATTTAAGCCTTGTCTATCGCGCGCAAAACCGGCTTCAGGGCGCCTGCGATGCCGGTGTGCTGGCCGCCCGCCGCGCGGTGACCACCAATGGACTGGACGCAGCCGCCATCGCGCAGGGCAAATCCTATTTCAACGTCAATTATACCGACGCCCGGCAAGGCACCACAGGCACCGCCTTTGCCCTGACCACGCCGGACAATGGCATCACCGTGAACGGCACGGCCAGCACCACCGTGCCGCTGCGCATCATGGCGCTCTTCGGGCGCTATACCTATAACGTCAGCCTGAGCTGCGGATCGACCCAGAGCATCGGCAATTCCGATATCGTCTTTGTGCTGGACACCACCGGGTCGATGTCGGATTCCTATAACGGCACGGTCAAGATCACCGGGCTGCAAAATGCGCTCAAGAATTTCAACACCACCATCATCAACGCCACGGCCGGCACCAATGCCCGCGTGCGCTACGGCTTTGTGCCTTACAGCAGCTCGGTCAATGTCGGGCGCCTGCTCTACAATCTGAACCCGTCCTATCTCGTCAACACCTATGGCGTGCAGAGCCGGGTGCCGCAATTCGAGACGGTCAATTACGGCGTTTACAGCGGTCGCTCGATCAAAACGTCGGAAGAGGTTTACAGCGCCAACAGTTCGCCCGCCCTCTATTCCAACAGCGCCTATGGCAGCCAGAGCGCCTGCCTTGCGGCCCTCCCCGCCGCCACGGCATGGGCCAATAACGGCTCGGCCACGTCAAGCAGCGGTTATGTTACCACGGGCAGCTATTCCTATTACGCCAATATCAGCAATCAGCCCCGACGCCGTACGCTTTATACCTGCACGCGATCGGGCGACAGCTATTACCAATATTATTACTACAGCAATCTGACGTTCAAAACCTATAACTACACTGGCTTCACCACGCCTGCCACCAGCTCGACAACCAGCGTTTTCGATCATTTTGACTATATGCTGGTCAATCTGGATGTCAGCACGTTCAAGACTTTTGCCACCACCACCACCAATACCGGCACGAACGGCACATCGCTGGATTCCTCGTGGGATGGCTGCATCGAGGAGCGCTACACTGTCTCGGACCCCAGCTTCAGCTACAGTTCGCTGACCGATCGTATTTCGCCCACCAGCGCCACCGATCTCAACATCGACATGGCCCCCACGAGCGATGATGCCACCAAATGGGCGCCGATGTGGCCCGATGTGGCCTATTATCGCGGCACCGGCAGCAGCGCCTCGATCCTGAGCACATCGGGATCACTGGCCAATTCCTATTGTCCGGCCGCCGCCCGCACGCTGGCCCCGATGACCCAGAGCGATTTCACCGCCTACGTCAATTCCTTGACCCCGGCGGGCAGCACCTATCACGACATCGGCATGCTGTGGGGCGCCCGGCTGATCTCCTCCACCGGCCTGTTTGCCAGCAATGTGACCGAAGTGCCCACCAATGGCGGCAATGTCACGCGCCACATCATCTACATGACCGACGGCGAGCCCAACGCGAACTATTCGATCCAGCAGGCCTATGGCATCGAATATCATGACCGCCGGATCACCGACAATGGCTCCAGCAATGATGACAACCGCCACATCGCCCGTTTCCGCGCGCTTTGCGATGCGATCAAGGGGCGCGGGGTACGCATCTGGGTCATCGGCTATTCCACCAGCCTGTCGAGCGACCTGTCCTATTGCGCCTCGCCCGACAGCGGCTTTACCGCCAACAGCGCCAGCGAATTGAACAGCGCGTTTCAGCAGATCGCCAAAACCGCCAGCGCCCTGCGGGTGGCCAGTTGATGGCGCGGGGGCTGGGCCATCTCTGGCGCGACCGGGGCGGGGCCACGGCGGTCGAATATGCGTTTGTTTTGCCCATCCTGATGATCATGCTGATGGGCATCGGCTATTATGGCCAGATGTTCTATGGCCGCGCCCTGCTCAATGGCGCGGTGCGTCAGGCCGCGCGCGACGCCACGCTGGAAAACGCCAACACCACCACGCTGGACCAGAATGTGGCCAAGGTGCTGGCGCCTGCCCTGCCCGGCGTGACGGTCACCTCGACCCGCAAGTCCTATTATGATTTCACCGACATTGGCCGCGCGGAAAAATGGACCGATTCCAACGGCAACGCACGCTGCGACAATGGCGAGCCCTATACCGATGAAAATGGCGACGGATCGTGGAATTCCGACATTGGCGCATCGGGCAATGGCGCGGCGGGCGACATCATCGTCTATACCGCCACGGCCAGCTATTCCCCGATGTTCAGCGTGCCCTTCATGAAAAGCATGTGGGGCAAGGTCACACTGAACGCAACCGCTGTGCGCCGCAACCAGCCCTGGGCCGCGCAGGTCGCCTATGGCTCGGCCACAAGGACCTGTACGTGAGGCCCGGTGCGTTCCTGCGCCGTTTATGGCGCGACGCCTCGGGCGTGTCTATTGTCGAACTGGGCGCCACCATGCCCGTGCTGCTGGTCATCGGGCTCTATGGCATCGAGATGGCGAACATGACCATCACCAGCCTTCAGGTCAACCAGATCGCCATGTCCACCGCCGACAACGCCTCGCGCCTTGAACAGAGCAGCACCTCCAGCGTCAGCCCGACAGTCACCGAGTCCGAGGTCAACTCCGTGCTGACCGGCGCGGTGCAGGAGGGCAAGAGCATCAACCTGAGCACCAAGGGCAAGGTCATCATCTCCAGCCTCGAACTCAATACGACCACCGGCAAGCAATATATCCACTGGCAGCGATGCACCGGCAGCATGACCGCCGCATCGGCCTATGGCGCGGAAAACGCCGTCGTCACCGGCATGGGCCCCACCGGCAATCAGGTGACCGCCGCCAGCGGCATGGCCGTGATGTTCGTCGAGGTCTATTACCAGCAATCCGGCCTGTTCGGATCCATGTTCGTCAAACCGATGACGCTGCGTCAGGAAGCGGCCTTCCTCATTCGCGACTCGCGCAATCTGACCGCTGGGCTGTCGGGGACCAAGACGGCGACTTGCTGATCGGGGGTTTTGGTTTTTTGGAGTTTTGCCTCCGGCGGGCAAAGGGCGGGGGCCCTTTGCAATCCCGTTAATGGGGTGGTGTGTGGTTTGCGGCTTTGGGTTTCGGGCGGGGTTTTGAAAGCCTGCGGCGCGGAAAGGCTGCGCCAAAAGCGCCGCAGGCTCTAAAATCACAACATCGCGTCCCTCAGCCTCGGCCGACCCCATGACGCAACAAAGACAGTAACGGGATTGCAAAGGGCCCCCGCCCTTTGCCCGCCGGAGGCATAAAACCCATCAAGCCGACATCCGCACCACCAATTCCGGCTTCATCACCACGCTTTGCATATCCTCGCCCGCAATCCGGCGCATAAGCATGTCGACCAGATGCTCGGCCCCCGCGACCAGATCCTGGCTGATGGTGGTCAGGCTGGGCACGGTATGTTCGGAGAGCGGCAGGTTGTCATAGCCCACCACGCGCACATCGCCCGGCACCGACAGCCCCACTTCGGACAGCGCGCGCAGCGCCGTCATCGCGATCACGTCCGAGGCCGCCACAATCCCGTCGGGCCGATGCGCCCCATCGCAAAGATAGCGGGCGATATCGGCATAGGCCAGTTCGGCCACCAGATGGGCCGGCACCACATCGGCCCGTTCCATCCCGGCCTGCGCCAGTGCGGTCTGGACCCCGTCCAGGCGCTGGGCCATTTCCAGCGCGCGCGGGTCGCCCAGAAAGGCGATCCTGCGGCATCCTTGCGCGATCAGATGCCGCGCCGCCATCTGCCCGCCCAGATGGTTGTCGCTGCCCACGCTGCAATGGACCTGCCCTTCAGCATGGCCGCCCCAGACCACCAGCGGGCGATAGTCGCGCGCGGCCTCGTCCAGCGTTGCGGCCTGATCCGATTGGCCCAGCACGATCAGCCCGTCGACTCGCCCTGATGTCGCCACCCTTTCCAGCCAGCCCTGATCCTGCGGAATCACCCGGCTGAGCAGGAGATCATAGCCCCGCTCGGTCAATTTGTCGGCCAGCAGACCCAGCATGGTGATAAAGAAGGGATCGGAAATCGGTTGTCCCGCTTCATGGCCCAGCGGAATCAGCACACCGATCGCCCCGGTCTTTTGAATGCGCAGGTTACGGGCCATCACATTGGGCCGAAAGCCATATTCGCGCGCCAGCGCCTGAATGCGCTCGCGGGTCGCCTGGCTGATCAATTCCGAACCGGCCAGCGCGCGCGACACCGTGCCCGTCGATACCCCGGCCAGTTCGGCCAGTTCCTTGATGTTTCTAACCCTCTGCATGGCGTTTTTCACCCTGTCCCGCGCGGCAATGCATCAGGAAATCGGCCCTTTGGCAAGCAAAAGCGCGGCATCGCCCCACCCCTTGTGCAAAGAATACAAAGAAAATGCCCGCCTGCACCCCAGCATGCCCGGGTATCCGCAAAACTGTCACAAAACCGCCGCATTAGGAGCCATGGCCCAGAAACCTGTTCTTGTTGTCGAGGATGATCCGATCATCGCGGGTGTGATCTGCCGCAGCCTGGCGACATGGGGCCATCCCTCTCTCCATGCGCTGACCGGGCGCGAGGCATTGGCGCTGGAACGCGAGGGCGCAGTGGGCGCGATCATTCTGGACCGGATGCTGCCCGACATCGGCGGGATAGAGATCCTCTCGCAATGGCGCGCATCGGGGTGCAACGTGCCGGTGCTGATGCTCTCGGCGCTGGGCTCGGTGCAGGACCGGGTCGAGGGGCTGAAGGCCGGAGCCGACGATTATCTGACCAAGCCGTTTGACGACGCCGAACTGGAGGCGCGCCTTGCCGCAATCTGTCGGCGCAATCTGCGGACGGGCGATGATCTGGCGGTGGGGCGGCTGCGGCTGGACAATGCCGCGCACCGGGCGTTTCTGGGCGATGCGGGCATTGATCTCAACCGCAAACAGTTTTCGATGCTGGCCTATCTGATGCGCCATGCCGACCGGGTGGTGACGCGGGCCATGCTGCTGGAAAATGTCTGGGGCTATGCCTTTGATCCGGCCACCAATATTGTGGAAAGCAACCTGTCGCGCCTGCGCGGGCGGCTGTTGGCTCTGGGCTGCGATGCCATCGAAACGCTGCGCGGCGAAGGCTATGTTCTGCGCTCGGGCAAATGCGGGGGCTGAGCTTTCTGGCCCAGCCGCGCATCGGACGGTTGGCGGGGCAATTCGCCCTGGCCTTTGCGCTGGCCATGGCCGGGGCTGGCGGCCTGCTCTATTGGCAGGCGGTGGCCCAGATCGACGATGAGGTCGAAACCTCGCTGCGCCGCGAACAGGCCCGCGTTTTACCCCCCGCCGCGCCGCAGGATTCCGCCAGCGTCGCGCGTCGCCTTGGCGCGCTGACCAACGGGCGGGTGATCAGCGACAAGGGACATATGCTGCTGGCCCGTGACGGGCGCGTGATCTGGGGACGGATCGAGATGGTCCCGCCACCTCCCGGCTTTGCCGACGTGCGTTTCCGCGATGGCCGACCCAACTGGCGCGAGGGCCATGCGCTGACCACGCTTCTGCCCGACGGGGCGCGTCTGGTCATCATCGAGCATTCCGAGGCGGTGGAAAATCTCCATGCCATGCTGCCGCGCGCCGCGCTCATTCTCGTCATCATCAGCATTGTCGTGGGCAGCGCGGCGGCTTGGCTGTTTTCCGCGCTGATCGCCCAGCGATTGGCCCGCACGATGGCCGCCGCCGACGCGCTGGCGCGCGGCAATCTGAGCCGGCGCATCCCGGATGCGGGGCTCGACGGCGTGTTTGCCCAGCAGGTGGCAGGCCTCAACCGCATGATCGAGCGAATGGCGGGCATGGTGCAAAGCCAGCGCCAATTTGCCAGCCATCTCGCCCATGATCTGCGCACACCCCTTACGCGCCTGCGCGCCCTGCTGCAGGCCGACCGGGAGCATACGGACGATGCCGGGCGACAATTGCTGGAGCGGGCCGAGCGCGAGTGCCGCTCGATCATCGCCATTTTCGACGCGCTGCTACGCCTGTCGGAAATCGAGGCGGGGCGTCATCCCACGGCCATGGCCCCGCTGGCGCTGGCCCCGATCATCGAGGATGTGGCCGAAACCATGGAGCCGGTGATCGCGGACGCGGGCAGCAGTCTGGAGATCGGCGCGCTGTTTCCCGCCACGATCCGGGGCGATGTCGGGCTGGTGCATCAATTGCTGGTCAATCTGCTCGACAATGTTGCGCTGCATACCCCCGCCCGGACGTGTGCCACCATTGGCCTGACGCAAACCGGAACCGAGGCCATCATCACCATCGCCGACAATGGCCCCGGCATTGCCGAGGCCCAACGCGACCGGGTGATGCAGCCCTTTGAGCGGGGCGCCGCCTCGAACCGGCCGGGCAGCGGGCTGGGCCTGGCCATCGCGGATGCGATCATGCGTTTTCACGACGGGTCGCTCGAACTGGCCGACAATGGGCCGGGGCTGGCAGTGCGCCTTCGCTTTCCGCTGATCCCGGCGGGCATGGCAACATTCTAAATTTGCAATCTTGGGCGCCATGCCCCCTTCCGCCGCCGCTTCGTCACATATCCGTCATCGCTCGTACCTAACGGCCGCTCGTGTCCGGTGGGTTCCAAGGATCGGGCAAAACGACAGCATGGTCCGGCCCTTGCCGCGCAGCCTCGTGTTGCGGGCGGCGATGGCGCCTGCCTGCCCGGTTTGCCCGCCCGGTTTGAACACCCGCCGTCCAAAGAGATCATACCGTTCAAGGGGCCGTAACATGAGCAAACATTCCATCCAGACGCTGCTGGCGACCAGCACTGCGCTTGCCATCTGCCTGATTGCCAACGTGGGCTATGCGATGGCCGCCGAAGTGCCCGCCGCCAACGCCGCCGCCGATGACCAGTCCACCAGCGCCAATCAGGCCGGGCAGGCCAATGACCGCCAGTCGCTGACCACCTCGGACATCATCGTCACCGGCTCACGCACCGCCGAGGCCGCCCCGCTGACGGCCTCGCTGACCACCACCCAGCCGCAGGCCGCGATCAGCCGCGAATTCATCGACAATGCCAATGCCGCCTCGGACTTTAACGAGCTGATCGCGCTGACGCCGGGCGTGTCGATTTCGGGCACCGGCAATGGCCAGGGCTTTTCCGAAACCAAGGCGACGATCCGCGGTTTTCAGGATGGCGAATATAACGTCACCTATGACAGCATCCCCTTTGCCGACACCAACAACCCCACCCACCACTCGACCTCGTTTTTTCCCGCCACAACGATTGAAACCATCGTGGTCGATCGCGGTCCGGGCAATGCCAGCCAGCTGGGTCAGGCCACCTATGGCGGCAACATCAACATGTATTCGCGCGCCGTTTCCGACAAGCAGGGCGTGATGGGCGAAGCTTTGCTGGGCAACTGGAACAGCTTTATCGGCCGCGCAGAAGTGCAGACCGGCAAGATCGACAAGTGGAACGGGGCCAAGTTCACGCTTTCGGGTCAGTATCTGAAATCGGACGGCGCGCTGACCTATTCGCCGGTGATGTCGAAGAACCTGTTCTTCAAAGGCGTTATCCCGATCGGCACGTCGAGCAAGCTGACCATCCTCTCGACGTGGAACCGCAATTATTACTATCAGTCGGACGTGCTCAAGGGCACGACCTGCGGCGTTCCCACCACGGGTCTGGTGCCGGGTTCGGCAACCCTGAAGGCGGAAAATTGCGCGCCCACCTCGAATATCGGCATGTATGGCCTGAACTATGGCTTGGGCGGCGATCCGGCAAAGCAGGACTATTGGAAGTATAACCGCACCGACAAGACCACCGATTTCTCCTATCTGCGCCTGCAAAGCGATCTGTCGAGCAACCTCAGCCTCGACAACCGGGTCTATATGTACGGCTATACCAACAACACGATGAGCGGAAACACCAGCACCGTCGTCACCGGTTTTTCCGGTGCAGGCACGGCCACCTCGCCCTACAAGGCCGTTACCGACGCCAGCCAGATCGCAGGCTATAACAAGCTGAATAAGTATCGCGTGATCGGCTATATCGGCCAGGCGGATTACACGTTCGGTTTCGGCAAGATCAAGGCGGGCGGCTGGTATGAACATGCCAACACGTGGCGCCACACCTGGGATTTCAGCTGGACCACCGGCCTGCCCAGCTATGACCAGAAGTTCTACAGCGGCGCGGCCAGCACGGCGGGCTATCCCTCGATCAATCTGGCCAACATCAAGTATGAGCAGAATTCAAGCTGGGATCAGTTCCAGCTTTTCGGCGAACTCGAACTGCGCCCGTTCAGCAATCTGGCGATCACGCCGGGCGTGAAATATGTGAACTTCAAGCGCGGCGTGAACGCGCTGGTGAACGCCGACTCCTACCGCTCGCCCGCCAACAGCTCGGCCACCTGGACCAAGACGCTGCCCTTCGGCACGATCAACTGGCAGCCCAGGACCAACTGGTCCTTTTATGGCCAGTATGCGCAGGGCATGTATGTGCCCGACCTGTCCAGCTTCTATACGCCTTCGTATGATGCGGCCACCGCCGCCCAGTCCGCCACCGCCGCCGCCGCCGTCAATCCCCAGACCAGCACCAATTATCAGGTCGGCACGGTCTGGCATGGCCGCAAGGTCTCAATCGATCTGGACGGCTATATCATCAATGTGAACAACAAGATCGCCACCGCCACCGACACGACCGCCTTCTCGGGCACGCTGGCCAACATCGGCACGGTGCATTACAAGGGCGTCGAAGGCCAGATCGCCTATATGCCGATCGAAGGCCTGACACTGTTCGGCAATGGCTCATACAACTATGCCCATTCCGGCACCACCAATGCCCAGATCGCCAAGGCGCCCTTCAGCACGGCGGCCGCCGGCTTCATCTACAAGCACAAAAGCCTGCGCGTCTCCTTCAGCCAGAAGTTCACCGGCCCGCAATACGCCACCGAACTTTTCACTGTTAAGGCTTCGGTCAACGGCGTGCCCACCTCGGTCACGCAATTCACCACCACGGACGGCATCCGCCTCTATCGCATCAGCCCCTATTCAACCGGTGAATTCGCGATCAGCCAGGATATCGGCGAGCATTTCCGCATCGGCGCCACTGTGTCGAACGTGTTCAACAGCCGCGCCATCACCGCCATTTCCAACGGCGGCACCACGCTGGTGGGCGGCAAAACCTATTACGCAGGCGCCGACCAGTTCAGCTTCCTGCCCCCGCGTTCGTTCATGGTCGATGTTCGCGTGAAATATTGAGGCTGCGCCCGGGTCCGGCCGGGCGCAGCCCCGGGCCCGGCTCCAGTCAAGCAAAACCCCCGCCCGGCCACGGCGCGGGGGTTTTGCTGTTTTGAACCTGCTCCCTTACTGGACAAATTACTCATTTATCTCCAACATCATCCGCAATTCAACCAAAGGCCCCGCTAGAGGCCTTTTCACCAATGGCAGCCCATAATGCTGATCAATCGGCTGGCGCGTACGATAAGGAGAGGACGTTTGCGGCTATCGCGTCTGATCCGCTGGTTCGCGGAAATAGGAGCTGATCCCGACCTTGCCGTGCTGCAGGTGGCGACGCTGAACCGGCAGGTTCCGCTGCTCTATGGCCTGTTGCTGATCAATGCGGCGGCCGTTGCCATCACCCATCGCACCCAGGCGCCCCTGTCGCTGACGCTGATCGTGCCGGCCGTGCTGTTTGCGGTGACGATCGCGCGTATCGTCCATTGGGTGCGCAATGGGCATCGCGGATTGCCCACGCCCGAAAAGGCCAAGCGCCAATTGCGCCTGCAAAGCATTCTGGCCGCGCCGATTGCCGCGGCCTATACGGCCTGGTCGCTGTCTCTGGCCCCCTATGGCGGTGCGTTTGAACAGGCGCATGTGGTGCTCTTTGTGTCGACAACGGTAATCGGCTGCATCTTCTGTCTGGTCGTCCTGCCCCAGGCCGCCATGCTGGTGGCGGTTTCGGTGCTTCCGGCTTTCATCGTCTTTTGTTTCAGCAAGCAGATGCTGACCTTTGTCACCATCGGCATCAATGTGACGCTGGTTTTGGGGGTGCTGCTGCGGGCGCTGCTCAACGGATTTGAAAATTTCCGCATGCAGGTCAAATCGCGCTGCCTGCTGGCCACCCAGCATCAGGAACTGCAGCGGCTGAACGAGGAAAACCGCAAGCTGGCAATGACCGACAGCCTGACCGGCCTGCCCAACCGGCGCCAGTTCTACAGCGATCTGGACGCCTGGACCCAGCAGGCGGACGGCCCGAGTTTTGCAGTAGGTGTGCTGGATCTGGACCGGTTCAAACCGATCAACGACACCTATGGCCATCAGGTGGGCGACCGGCTGCTCGAAGCCATCGGGCATCGGCTGCGGGCAACAGCGGGGCCTTCGGTGCGGGTCTATCGGCTGGGCGGGGATGAATTCGGGCTGATCGATACGCAGGCCGATGATTTTGTCGCCACCTGCGAAAGGCTGCTGCAACAAGTGCGCGCGCCCATTCGGATCGGCGAGATCGTGCTTTCGGTGGGCGGTTCGCTGGGCATGGCGCAATATCCCGATGCGGGGGTCCATGCCGCCGACCTGTTCGACCGGGCCGACTATGCGCTGTATCATGCCAAGCATGTCCATGGCGGCGGCGTCTGCCTGTTCACGCCCAGCCTTGAAACCGCCGTGCGCGCCGACCGTGCCATCGAGGCCGCGCTGCAGGCCAGTTCGTTTGAGGAGGAATTGTCCATCGTCCTCCAGCCCATCATCGACCTGTCCAGCGGACAGCTCAGCGCCGTCGAGGTGCTGGCGCGCTGGTCCAATCCCAGCCTGGGCGAGATTTCCGCGATGGATTTTATCGCCATTGCCGAGCGGTCCACCGCGATCCATTCCATCACCCGCGCGGTGTTTCGCAAAGGGTTGCGCGCCGCGCGGCAATTGCCCGATGACGTGGCGGTGTCTTTCAACATCTCGGCCTGTGATCTGACCTCGGCCTGCACGCTGGCCTTTATCCGCGACGAGATTGCCGCAACCGGCATCCCCCCGCGCCGGATCTGGATCGAAGTGACCGAAACCGCCGTGATGCGCAATGCCGAGGCGGCGGCGCGGGCGCTGCAGGCCTTTCGCGATCTGGGCGTGCGCATCGCGCTCGATGATTTCGGCACCGGCTATTCCAGCCTTGGCTATGTTCAGCGCCTGCCGCTCGACAAGATCAAGATCGACCGCAGTTTCGTGCGCGCGCTCGACACCAACGAGGGCAGCACGATTACGGCGGCGGTCATCACCCTGTGCCACACCATCGGTCTGACCTGTGTGGCCGAAGGGGTCGAGACCGAGGCCCAGCGCCGGACGCTGGCCGATGCGGGCTGCGAACATGCGCAGGGTTATCTTTTCAGCAAACCCCTGCCGCTGGCCGATCTTCTGCAGCGCTGCGCCGATGCGCAATTCTCATGGATGGACCGAGGCCGGCGCTCGGCGGTCGCCTGATTTTCTGAACCGCGAGACCCATTCGCCGTTGCACAAATGATACGCTGTTGCAGCAAAGCGATAGCGATACGGGAAAATAAGAGGGAAAATCCTTAAAACGCGCCTAACGGACGCCGGTGATGTCACAATCCGGGGCCAAGGCTGCAACCGCAAAGACGGGGGCGCCGTGGGAACCATTGCGCCATTCCATTGCAACGCGCCGATGCGAAAAAACGCAGCGCCGCGTCAGTTTTCGAATTTGTTGAGGGAGCAATCCATGAAAACTTCGCTTCATAAAGGTGCGATCTCGCGCCGCGCTCTGGCTTTGGCCGGGCTGATCGCGCTGGCCCCCGTCCATGCGCAGGCCGCCGAGGCAACCGAGGGCGACAATGACGCCAATGTCATCACCGTGACCGCCCAGCGCCGCAGCGAAAACCTGCAGAACGTGCCGATCAGCGTGGCCGTGCTGCGCAGCGACGATCTGGCGGCCCCGCGCGCGGGCGGCGCCGATTCGCTGCTCAGCCTGTCGGGCAAGGTGCCCAGCCTTTATGTCGAATCGACCACCGGGCGCATCTTCCCCCGTTTCTATATCCGCGGCCTTGGCAACGTGGACTTCTATCTGGGCGCCAGCCAGCCGGTGTCGATCATTCAGGACGATGTCGTGCTTGAGCATGTCGTGCTGAAATCGAACCCCGCCTTTGACGTGGCGCAGGTCGAAGTGCTGCGCGGGCCGCAGGGTTCGCTCTTTGGGCGCAACACCACGGCGGGCATCATCAAGTTCGACAATGCCAAGCCGACCAAGGACTGGACCAGCCATATCGACGCAAGCTGGGGCAGCTATAACACGCAGAGCATCGAGAGCGCCGTTTCGGGCCCGATCGCCAAGGACGGCACGGTCTCCTTCCGCCTCTCCTCGCTTTATCAGCACCGCGACAATTGGGTGACCAACACCTATACCGGCCCCAGCGCCGACGGCACCGTGGGTGGCGGCAAGACGCTGGGCCGCTTTACCGAGAGCGACACCCGCTTTCAGCTCCAGTTCGACCCCGATGCGGCCACCAGCATCAACCTGACCACCAATTACCGCCTGTATCAGGGCACCTCGACGCTGTTCTATCGCGGCTCGCTGGCCAAGGGCAGCAACAAAACGGTGGGCAGCTGGAACCAGAAGCAGGTTGCCTATGACGAGGCGCAGAACAACCCGCAGAACTATTCCACCTATGGCCAGACGCTGCGCGTGCGCCATGATTTCGGCGGCGTCTCGCTGACCTCGATCACGTCCTATCAGGGCGCCGACGGCTGGTCGCGCGGCGATACCGATGGCGGCGCGGCGGCCAATTTCCCGGTTAATGGCGCGGCCAACGGCTATGGCCAGTCGCAGGGCCGCCTGCGCGGGCTTGACCAGTGGACGCAGGAAGTGCGCCTGGCCAGCAAGGACAATGCCCGCTTCAAGTGGCAGGTGGGCGGCATCTATTTCGATGCGCGCGATGACACCGAATTTGACCAGCGCGGCTATTTCATCACGCAAAGCCCGCAGTACAATCCCAACAACTGGGTGCTGCTTCACAATATCAACACCAGCTGGGGCCTGTTCGGTCAGGCTTCGTACAAGCTGGACGACCGTCTGACGGTGACGGGCGGCATTCGCGTCAGCAATGACACCAAGAAGACCGCCCTGCTGAAAACCGCCAACACGGCGGCGGGCGCCTCGACCTATAAGGGTCGCACCTTTGTGCGCCTGGCCGACACCCAGCCCAGCTGGGATCTGAGCCTGCTGTATAAGGCCAGCGATGATGTGAACCTCTATGCCCGCGTCGCGCGCGGTTTCCGTGGCCCCACGATTCAGGGCCGTTCGGCGGTGTTCAATTCCGATTTCACCACCGCGGGCAGCGAAACCAACACCAGCTGGGAAGCGGGCATCAAGACCACCGCGCTTGGCGGCGCGCTGCGCTTCAACCTCACCGGCTTCTACTACACCGTCAACAACATCCAGTTGAACGGCAATGACAGCGACGGCAACGGCGTGCTGTTCAACGCCAACAAGGCGGTGGGCTATGGCGGCGAGGCCGACCTCAGCCTGAAGGCGGGCAACCTGACGCTCAGCTCGGGTCTGTCGCTGCTGCATACCGAAATCAAGGACAGCAACGTCTATGCCCAGACCTGCGGGCTGAACGGGATACAGGTCTGCACCGTCTTTAACGGCGGCGGCTTCACCAAGGGCACCGGCGCCGGCACGGCCTATTTCGTGCCGATCAACGGCAATCCGCTGCCTAACGCGCCGACCTATAACCTCAACCTGTCGGCCCGCTATGACGTGCCGCTGGCGGCCGATCGCAAGATCTATGTGGCCGGTGACTGGAACATTCAGGGCAAGACCAGCTTTGTCCTGTATCGCACCGCCGAATTCACCGCCAATGGCAACAATGAACTGGGCGCGCGCATCGGCTATGCCACGCCGCATTATGAAATCGCGGCCTTTGCCCGCAATCTGCTCAACAAGCACAATCTGATCGGCGTGATCGAAAACTATATGGCGGGCGTTTACAACGAACCGCGCATTTTCGGCGTCTCGCTCAGCCTGCGCTAAACGGCGGTTGAAGCATAAAACGGAGCCGGGGTGGGTCTGATCCTGCCCCGGCTTTTTTTGCGCCCGCAAACCGGCGGCGGCCAACCCCTGCACAAAGGGGCAATTTCACCATGGCGCGGCGGGCGGAACATCGCGCCCGCGCGGGCATTGGACAAGGCACCAGCAAAACGGTCGAGCCACTTTGATGGACGCCAAGCGCAAGGATGCCGCATCATGGAAAACCCCCAAGACCTCGCCGCCAAGTTCTGGAATCACCTTTCCTCTTCACCCTTTGTGATCCTGCGGCGCGACGGCGCGCCCCATTCCGCGGCACCGATGACCGCCCAACTGGACCCCAAGGCGCATGGCGCCATCTGGTTCTTTACCAACCGTTCGGGTGACTTCGCCCCCCTGGGCGACGCCTCCTTCACCTTCAGCGCCAAGGGGCATGATCTGTTCGCCTCGGTTCAGGGTTTGCTGGTGGAGGAAACCAGCCGGGAAAGGCTTGACCATTTCTGGTCGCGGCCGATTGAGGCATGGTTTCCCGAAGGCAAGGATTCGCCCGATCTGCTGCTGATGCGGATGGAATTGGGTCAGGCGCGGGTGTGGGATTCGCATCTGGGCCTGTTGGGCACGATCAAGATGCTGCTGGGCGTGGATGTGCGGCCCGAAGTGGCGGGTCATGCCGCCAATGTGAAGCTCTAAGGCCCACCCGGCCCATGACGAAGGCGCAAGCGGGCCAGACGCTCGTTTTTATGGATGACACGGCGCCGGGCATCACCCGGCGTCGTTTTCGCAACAAATGGCGCTATTTCGATCCCGATGGCAATCGCATCACCGATGCGCAGGTCATCGCCCGGCTCAACGCCATCGCCCTGCCCCCCGCCTATCGCGATGCGTGGTATGCGCCTTTGGCCAATGCCCACATTCTGGCCTGCGGGTGGGATGCAAAGGGGCGCAAGCAATATCGCTATCACCCCGATTTCCGCGCCGAGCGCGACAGCCGCAAATTTGACCATTGCGCCGATTTTGCCCGCGCCCTCCCGCTGATCCGCGCCCGCGTGGCGCAGGACATGGCCAGGCGCGGCGCCTGTATGGAACGGGCGCTGGCCTGTGTGGTGCGTCTGCTCGACACCGGCGGCATCCGGGTGGGCAATCAGACCTATGCCCGGCAAAACAAGAGTTTCGGGGCCACCACCTTGCGCATGCGCCATGCCGATGTGCGCGGCGCGTCGCTCCATCTGCGGTTTCGCGCCAAGAGCGGCCAGATGCGGGACATGACCGTCAGCGACAAAGGCCTGATCCGCTTTGTCAAAGCGATGCAGCATCTGCCGGGCCAATCCCTGTTTCAATATCGCGATGATGATGGCCATCCCGTTGCCGTCACCAGTCACGACGTCAACGCCTATATCCGCGAAACCATGGGCCAGGATTTCAGCGCCAAGGATTTCCGCACTTGGGTTGCCTCAGCGCTGGCCTTTGCGATGATGCATGATGCGGCGGCGGATTTGAGCATGAAGGAAATCATGGCCCATGTTTCGGCCAGTCTGGGCAACACGCCCGCGATTGCGCGCAAATCCTATGTCCACCCCGCTCTGATCGCCGCGGCGGGCGATGATCAGGCCGCCCTGCGCGCCCTGCGACTGCCCCGTGCGTCACGCTGGCTGGACCGGCATGAGCGGGGGCTGATCGCCTTTCTGGACGATCAGCCCTCTGCCGCACAATGGTTGAGCCAATCGGGGTTGAGCCAATCGGGGCTGGGCCAATCAGCCTGACCGGCGCTCACATCCCCTGCTGGGGCCGGATCAGCGGCACCGAACGGTCGCCCTGAAACACCATCGTCGTCTGCTCAAGCCAGGCCAGAGCATCAAGCGTTTTCTGGCGCAGGCTGGGCGCGGCGGCATTCATCCGCCGCCCGATTTCCCCGACGCAGGCCTGCGCCATGGCCGCGCTCTCGGTCAGGCCCTGGATGAAGGGGTGGCGCTGCAACAGGAACGGCAGGCACAGCGCGTGGACCCGCGAGAGCGCCATATCATCCGGGTCGAGCACATAACCAGCGGCAGGAAACAGACCGTCCTCCCAATCGCGCCGGCGGGCGTTGGCCTGCGAACAGAGCTGGAGCCGCAAGGTCGGGAAAGGCAAGCGGTCCAGCCCCAGCGCCGGCTGGCCGCGCGCATCGATCAGATCATCAAAGCGCATGGCCCGCCCCGCGATCATGAACTCGCGCTGGTCCGGGTCGGCAATCGGGCCAATCTTGTGAACGGTCAGCACCCCGGCATCATGGAGGGCCAGCATGCGTTCAACCGAGAGATGCGGCACGGCGGCATAATTATCGACAAAGCAGCGCTTGAGCCCAGCATTGAAGCGCTCCAGATCGCGCGGAGATAGGGCGGGCAGGATGCTGCCAAAAACACTGTGGGCCAAGAGCAGCACCAGCCGCCAGGCGCTGGCGCGACGCTGGGCATGGGTTTGGCGCGCTTCGATCAAATTGGCGCGGGCATAGGCAAAGGGATCGGCGGACAAGCGGCGCGCAAAATAGCGCTGGGCGAAATTGTCCGGCGTGGCGCTGGGCAGGTCTATGGCGCGGGCATAGCCGGGGTCAACCTGCGCCAATTGCTGCGCAAAGAAATCAAAGATCCGGTCAAGATCGCCATCGCGGCCCTGCGCCATTGGCGAAATCGCATCGGCATTGAAGAGCGGCAATTCGCCCGCATCCTCCGGAATCCAGAAATCCGCCTCCGGCAACAGGCCATTGCGCGAGAGGAAGGTAATCGACCACGGCCGGTCCGGGATATAGCGCAAGCCATCGCCCGAACCTTCAAAACGCCCGCGCCGCATCGCCACCTCGACAGCGGCATCGATCGCGCTGAGCGAACTGCCCAGCACGGCGATGCGCTGCCCCGTCACTTCCTTCGCCGCTTCGCCCGCCAAGGCGTGGGCTTCATCGCTGCGGCCATAGCCCGAGGCGATGATGACCCGGTCGAACAGAGCCTCATGGGCCTCGCCTTCCTGCCGCCATGTCACGCTGACGCCATCGGCATGGGCGGCCACGTCCTGCACCGCCGCCAGCGTGTGCAGGGTGACGCTGCCTTGCATCCTTTCGAGCAGCAGGCGCATCTGGTCGGCATAAAACGCCCCCAGCGCCCGGCGCGGGAAAAAGGCGCGATCATCCTCGGCCAGACCCGCGATGCCCAATTCCTTCTGCCGACGATCCGATTGGCGCATCGCCCATTGGTTCAGCGTCTCGCACAAGGGCGGCAATTCAAAATCGGCAATATTGGCCAGCAGATGCGCCCCATTGTGATCCGCCGAAAAGGGAATGCCCGGCCCAGCCACAGCGCCCGCTTCAAACACGGTGATGCGGCAAGGTTTGGCCGCGCGCAAAAACGTATGGAGCAGATAGGCACTGCTGGGCCCGCCGCCGACAATGGCGATCGAACAGCCATCGGCCGGGTGAGATGAAGAGAGGTTTTCGTTCATGACAGACATGCAATGGATGCGCACCGCGCGCGGTTCCATCGGCTCACCGCAAGCGCCGACCCGGCGCAAAAGCGAGACCTGCCTGCCGGAACCAAAAGCGGCCTGCAGGCTTCAAGCCACTATGGCCAGACTTTATCTTGTCGAGATCGGCGGCACCCGCGAGGACTGCCTTTTTGAACTCCATTCGGTGCATGCCATCGTGGCACAGGATGACGGGGAACTGTTGGCGCAGTGTCGCGAGAAATTCACCGGGCTTTACGGCGCGCCCCATATCGACGGCTGGATAAGCTTTGATCTGACGCCCCCGGAACCCGGCGCACGCTTGCCCGGCATGGGGTTCTTTGTGGTCGAACTGGGGCGAAACAGCGCCGAACATCTGCGCGAAACGCACCACTATCTGTTTCTTGAGGCCCCCAACGGGCGCGAAGCCTTGCAATCGGCCCGCGCGCAAATGCCGGGTTGGCATATTGATACGGTGCTCGACCTTGACCGACTGGCCCAGCGCATGGGCCATGCGCTGGACCGCCGTAATGCGAAAGGCCAGCCCCAACCGGCCTTTACGTCGCGCTACATCCGGCTTGACCGCATGTAGCGCGGGCAGCGCTGGGCGCGGAGACTGAAACAAGGATCGCCACCAGCCCCAGCGCCGAGGTCGCCGCGCCTGCCAGGGCCACCGCCGGATAACCCCAGCCCAGCGCAATAACCCCTCCGCCAAGCGCCGCGCCAAAAGCGTTGCCCAGATTGAAGGCCCCGATGTTGACCGAGGAGGCCAGATTGGGAGCATCGGCGGCTGCGGTCATCACCCGTACCTGCAGCGGCGGCACCAGCGCAAAGCTGGCCACGCCCCACAGGAAGATCAGCACCGCACTGGCCACAGGCGAGGCCATCAGCAGCGCGAAGGCAACAAGGATGGCCGAGAGCGCGGCCAGCGTCACCAGCAAGGTCCGGTCAACCGAGCGGTCGGCGAACCTGCCGCCCAGCCAGTTGCCCACCGTCAGGCCGACGCCATACGTGACCAGCATCGCGGTGATAAAGCCCAGCGAGGCCTGCGTTGCCTCGCGCAGGATCGGCGCGATATAGGTAAAGACGGTGAACATCGCGCTCGACCCGATCACTGTCAGGCCCAGCGCGCCCAGCACTCTGCCCCGCGTCAGGACGCGCAGTTCGGCCAGAACATTGCCGCCCGGCGGCGCGGGAAGATCGGGCAGCGTCAGCCGCAGCGAGAGCATCGTGATGATACCCAGCCCCGAAATGCCCCAAAACGCCGCCCGCCAGCCAAGATGCTCCCCCGCCCAGGTGGCCAGAGGCACGCCCACGACATTGGCAATGGTCAGCCCCATGAACATGGCGGCGACCGCTCCGGCCTGCCGCTGGGGCGGCACCAGACTGGCCGCGACGACCGAGCCGACGCCAAAGAAAGCACCATGGTTGAACGAGGTCAGCACCCGCGCCGCCAGCAGCATGGCATAGCCGTCCGACACGGCCGCCAGCAGATTGCCCAACGTGAAAATGCCCGCCAGAGCAATCAGCAGGGTTCGGCGCGGCATGCGCCCGGTCATCAGCGTCATCAGCGGCGCGCCGATCATCACCCCCAACGCATAGGCGCTGATCAACAGGCCCGCCGTGGGAATGGAAACGCCAAGGCCGGTGGCGATGACCGGCAACAGGCCCATCGGCGCAAATTCGGTAACGCCAATGCCAAAGGCGCCGACCGAAAGGGCGATCAGCCCGAGGTTCAGCTTCATGGCCATATCCTTTAAACCAGGGGAGGATTCAGGCGGGCAAAGCCCTCCTGCTGGCGATAGGGGGTGTGCGGGTAAGGCGGCAGAACAGCGCTGGCAGCATCCAGCGCGGCGATCTGTTCGCCCGTCAGCGACCAACCGACCGCGCCCAGGTTCTGGCGCAACTGTTCCTCATTGCGCGCGCCGATGATCACCGAGGACACTGTCGGGCGCCGCAGCAGCCAATTGATCGCGATCTGGGGCACTGTCTTTCCCGTATCCGCGGCAATCGCCTCCAGCGCGTCGATCACGCGGTAGAGATGCTCGTTTTCGACCGGCGGGGCGAATTGCTCGGTCTCGTGCAGGCGGCTGCCTGCGGGAACCGGGCGCCCACGGCCGATCTTGCCGGTCAGACGCCCCCAGCCAAGCGGGCTCCAGACCAAGGCGCCGATCCCCTGATCCGCGCCCAGCGGCATCAGGTCGGCCTCATAAGCGCGGCCGATCAGGGAATAATAGACCTGGTGGGCCACCAGACGCGGCAAACCGTGCCGATCGGCCAGCGCCTGCACCTTCATCACCTGCCAACCGGGATAATTGGAAACGCCGGCATAGCGCACCTTGCCCGCGGCGATGAGCAGGTCGAGCGTGCCGACCAATTCCTCCGCCGGGGTCGAAGCGTCGAAGGCGTGGAGCTGAAGCAAATCAATATGATCGGTGCCCAGTCGCCGCAATGAGGCCTCCACTGCGCGGATCAGCCGACCGCGTGAGGCGCCCCAATCCTGCGGCCCGTCCCCCATGGGCAAGCCCGTCTTGGTCGAGATCAGAACCTCCGCGCGCCGCCCGCGGATGGCCTCGCCCAACACTTCTTCCGATGCGCCGCCCGAATAGATATCGGCGGTGTCGAACAGCGTGACCCCGGCCTCCAGACAGATATCGATCAGCCGCCGCGCCTCGCCCGCATCGCTTTGCCCCCATGCGCTGAACAGAGGGCCCTTGCCGCCGAAAGTGGCAGCGCCGAAACTCAAGGCCGGGACGCGCAGTCCCGATGAACCCAATTGCCGGTATTCCATATCGTGATTTCCTGTTGCTATCTGGCGGCATAAATGCATTGCAATCGGGGCTTGGAGTAGCGGTCGCAAAAGCGAAGGATTTTTGCATTGCACGCAAAACTGATGGAGGGCGATGATCGGGCGCGGGCCATGGCGCTCTTCGCCACTGTTGCCAAAGAGGGCAGCTTTTCGGCCGCTGGCCGCATTCTGGGCCTCACCCCTTCCGCGATCAGCCGCGCAATTGACCGGATCGAAGCGCGGCTTGGTGTGCGCCTGCTGCTGCGCTCGACCCGTGCCCTTTCGCTGACGGCCGAGGGTCAGGCCTATCTGCAGGCCGCGCGCCGCATCCTGGCCGATCTGGACGATGCCGAACAGCAGATCGCAGATCAGGGCGCCCCGCGCGGACGGCTGCGGGTCAGCGCCGCGCTTTCCCACGGGCGGCTCTGCGTCGTGCCCCTGCTGGGCGAATTTGCCGCCCGGTATCCGCATATCCTGATCGACATCGCCCTGACCGACACGCTCGTCGATGTCGCAGGGGGACAGGCCGACGTGGCCATCCGCTTTGGCCCGCTGGCCGACAGCACATTGACCGCGCGCAGACTGGGCGAATCAGGGCGGGTCATTGTCGCCTCGCCCGACTATCTCGCCCGCCACGGCACGCCGCAGGTTCCCGAAGACCTGCACGCGCACAATTGCCTCAATTTCAACTTTCGGCGCGTCGAACCCGTCTGGCCATTTCGCCGGGATGGGCAAGATTTCGCCCTGTCGGTCCATGGCGGGATCGAGGCCAACAATGGCGAAACACTGGGCCAACTGGCCGCAATCGGGGTCGGCATCGCGCGGGTCGGCCACTTCAGCGTGGCCAGCGATATTGCCGAGGGCCGCCTTATGCCGATCCTCGACGCCTACAACCCGGGCGACATCGAACAGATCCACGCCGTATTCGTGGGCGGCGCGGGCGTTCCTGCGCGGGTGCGGGCTTTCGTCGACTTCCTCGCCGAGCGCATGCGCTGAGGCAAAATCCAACTGGCGAAGCGAGAGCATCGACAAACCCGCATCGGTTGACCGACAGACAGTGCGTTGCGGAGTGGTGGTGAGCCCAGCTGGATTCGAACCAGCGACCTACTGATTAAAAGTCAGTTGCTCTACCGACTGAGCTATGGGCCCCCATGGGTGCGGCTGAAGTTGGTGCTTCAGGCGTCGGGTCGCGGTTCCCTAGGGGCGCGGAGGCTCCGGGTCAAGCGGCTGTGTAACTGTTTGATGCTAAAACCTGTGTGTGGATCGCGCCAGTTGGGGACAAGTGCCGAAATCGGGCGCAACACAAAGTCGCGCAGCCGGAAGGCGGCATGGGGCACGCAGAGGCCATGCGAACGCCATTCGCCCCCGCCCCACAGCACGATGTCGAGATCTAAAACCCTGGAACCCCAGCGTTTTCCTCCGCGCCGTCCAAATTCCCGCTCGATGGATTTAAGCAGGGTCAGCAGCGCGGGCGGCAAAAGATCGCCGCGCACCACCACCGCGCCATTGGCATAGCGCCGCAAGGACGGTCCCAGCGGCGCGCTGCGAATCACCGGGGCGGACGCAACCACCTCCAGGCCCGCCTGCGCCAGCGCGGCCACAGCCGCCTGCAACACGCGCTCCGGCCCGCCATGGCGCCCATGGCGCACATTCGAGCCCAGCGCGATCACATAGAGATCAGACGTCTTGCGCAAGGCGGCCATAGAGCTGGGGCCTGCGGTCTCGGAAAAAGCCCATGCCGGCGCGGTGCGTCGCCGCCCGCGAAAGGTCGAGCGTTTGGACCAGCACGCCGGTTTCGCCTGCGCCGAACTCCTGCGCCAGATCGCCCCATTCGTCGCTGATAAAGCTGTGGCCGTAATAGGATTGCTCCGGCCCGCCATAGGCGGCCTCGGCGCCGATGCGGTTGGCCGCGATCACGGGCATACAGTTCGACACCGCATGGCCCTGCATGGCGCGGCGCCACATGCGACTGGTGTCCAGATCCGCATTATAGGGCTCGGTGCCGATGGCGGTGGGATAGAACAGCATCTCCGCGCCCATCAGCGCCATCGCCCGCGCGCATTCGGGATACCACTGGTCCCAGCAGATGCCCACGCCGATGCGCGTGCCAAACACATCCCACACCTTGAAACCGGTGTTGCCGGGGCGGAAATAGTATTTTTCCTCGTAACCCGGCCCATCGGGAATGTGGCTCTTGCGATAGGTGCCCATGATCTGCCCATCGGCGTCGATCATGGCCAGCGTGTTGTAATAATGGTGTCCGTCACGCTCGAAGAAACTGGTGGGAATCGCCACCTTCAGCTTGCGCGCCAATTCCTGCATCGCGATCACGCTGGGATGCTCGGCCGCCGGGCGGGCAAGGGCAAACAGCGCCTCATCCTCAACGGTGCAGAAATAGGGCGAGGAAAACAGTTCGGGCGGCAGGATGATCTGCGCGCCCTTGCCGGCGGCTTCCTCCACCAGCGCGACAGTGGCCGCTATGTTCTGCGCCTCATCCTGGCTGCCCAGCGCCAGTTGCAGCGCGGCGACGGTGATTGTGCGTTCGGTCATGGCGGCTTCCTATGTCGGGGGCGAAAATATGTCCACCATTGCAGGCGGCGCATTCATCCCTATCTAGGGGCCAATCACGAAAGATTGGAGTATGAACATGACCCAGCAGGCAATTGTCGCGGGCGGCTGTTTCTGGTGCGTCGAAGCGGTGTTTCGACAAGTGGCCGGGGTCAGCAACGTGGAAAGCGGCTATATCGGCGGCACAGTGGAAAACCCCACCTACAAGCAGGTGTGCAGCGGCGCGACCGGCCATGCCGAGGCGATCCGCATCACCTTTGACCCTGCGGTGCTGTCCTACGGCGCGTTGCTCGACGTGTTTTTTGCAACCCATGACCCCACGCAATTGAACCGTCAGGGCAATGACATCGGCACCCAGTATCGCAGCGCGATCTTCCCGCTCGACGCCGTGCAGAGCGCCGAGGCGGAAACGGCCAAGCTGCGCGCGCAAAAGGATTGGCCCGCCCCCATCGTCACCACGATCGAACCCATCGCCCCGTGGTATCCGGCCGAGGATTATCATCAGGACTATTGGGAGGGCGAAGGCCAGCGCAATCCCTATTGCCTCGCCGTGATCCCGCCCAAGCTGGCCAAGCTGAAGAAGGGCTTTGCCGAGCGGCTGAAGGACTAAAGACCATCGGTAAAAGCGATTGCAAAAATCATCTTTGATCGATTTTGCGATTTATGAATTCATGGGATCAGGCCTCACACTCCAGCGAGGCCTGATCCGATGTTCGCCGTTTTTCACCCCATCCTCACCGCCGCGCGCATCCTGCGCAACCGGCTGTTTCCGGTCGATGGCATCGACCTGTTGATGCGCCTCGATATAGTGGGCGATGCAGGGCTTGGGCCCGAGGATTTGACCGATCTTGGCCCGGAAGGCGTGACCATGGCGCTGCGCTGGCTCTCGGCTCTGTCGGCCGATGGGCTGGTCGATCTGGTTGTCGGAGGCCGCTATTGCCTGACCGGGCGCGGCCAACAGGCGGTGTTCCTGATGGCCCGCGGCGCCGCGCAATAGCGCCCTATTTGCGCCAGCGCGCCACAAAGAACCCATCCAGCCCGCCAGCCTCGCCCAGCATGCCGGGATCCGTGCGCAGCCAGCCTTCGGCGGTGGGCGCAACGCCTGGGGGCAATTCCTCGGCGCGGATCGGATCGGGGGTCAGCGTGACCTTTGCTGCCTGCTCCTCGCCCTCCTCGCGCTCCAGCGAGCAGACCGCATAGACCAGCACGCCGCCCGGCTTGAGCCAACCGGCCGCCCGCTCCAGCAAGGCCTGTTGCAATTCGGCCATTTCGGCAATCTGGCGCGCGCCGATGCGATGGAGCACGTCGGGATGGCGGCGGCATGTGCCGGTGGCTGTGCATGGCGCATCCAGCAACACCGCGTCAAACAGGGCCTCCGGCTCATATTTCAACGCATTGGTCGCAACCAGATCGGCCGACAGGCCGGTGCGCTCCAGATTGGCGCGCATACGCTCGATCCGCTTGGCGCTGTTGTCCAGCGCGGTGACATCCCAACCGGCGGCGGCCAGTTGCATCGTCTTGCCCCCCGGCGCGGCGCAAACGTCCAGCACGCGGCCCGCCCCCGCGCCAATCAGGCGTGCGGGAAGCGAGGCGGCCAGATCCTGAACCCACCAATCGCCGGCGGCAAAACCGGGCAGGCTTTCCACAGCATCCCCGCGCGACAGGCGCACATGGCCGGGCATCAACGAGAGGCCCTCGGGCGCGTCCTTGCCCGCCTTCACGGTCAAATCCAATGGCGGCGGCACAGCCAGCCCGGCCGCGATCGCCGCGCCCCGCTCGCCCCAGCGCCCTGCCGCGCCTGCGGGCAAGGTCGGCGTTTCGGGCAGGGTCACGCCTTGCTTGACCAGCGCGGAAAACACGCCATGCGCCAAGCGGCGCGGCCCGCCCTGAAGCAGTTCCAGCCCCGTGGCCACCACCGCATGGGGCGGCGTTTCCAATCGCAGCCAGCCCGCCAGCATCAGCCGCAGCACGGCGCGCGGCTTGGCGTCATCGGGCAAAACCTGCCGCGTGGCCGAATCGATCAGCGCATCCAGATCGACCATCCAGCGCATCGCCTCGCCCGCCAGCGCGCGCGCCAGCGCCTTGTCCGGCTGGGAAAGTCCCTGCGTTGCGGGATGGGCGGCATTATCAAGCGTTTCACCCCGGCGCAGCACCGCATCCATCAGGCGCAAGGCGGCGCGGCGCGGGGCAAGTCCGGGGACGTTTTCGCCCGTCTCGGGCCGATGGTTGCGTTGGTTCATCGGCGGCCCTTAGGGTATATTGCATTCCAGCGCCAGCAGGCGCATGGAACCCCCATGACAGACCGCCAGACCCCACGCGCCACCCAGCGCCCCGGCACTTTCACCAAGCCCGAGCATTGGACCAACGATCCCGTGCCCGCCCCGGCCGCGCCCAAGGACGAGGAAGACCCCGAGGGCCTCTCGCCCACCCGCTATGGCGATTTCACCCGCAAGGGGATTGCGTGGGATTTTTAAACCCAGCCCCCTAGTTCCCGGCGCACCAGCGTCTCGATCATCGCCATGCCGTCGGCGCCCGCGTTGAGGCATTCCAGCACGGCGTATTCCTTACCTCCGGCTTCCTCAAACACCTCGCGCCCGCGGATGGCCAGTTCCTCCAGCGTTTCGACGCAGTCGGCGGAAAAGCCGGGGGCCGCAATCGCCACCTGCCCCACGCCCTCGCGCGCCAGACGCGCCAGCGTGTCCTCGGTCGAAGGTTCGAGCCATTTGGCACGGCCAAAGCGCGACTGAAACGAGATTTCCACCCGAATTCCCGGAAATTCCCCGGCCAGCGCCTCGCCCAGCAGGCGCGCGGTCTTGCGGCACTGGCAATGATACGGGTCGCCCAGATGCAGCGTGCGCTCGGGCATGCCGTGGAACGAGAGCAGCAACACCTGCGGCACGAAAGCCATGGCGCGCAACTGCGCCGAGAGATCCGCCCGCAAAGCCTCGATATGCGCCGGATCATCATAATAGGGCGGCAGGGTGCGGATCGCCGGTTGCCAACGCATCGCGGCCAGCCCCTCGCCCAGCCGGTCCATCACGCTGGCCGTGGTGGCGCCCGAAAATTGCGGATAGAGCGGAGCGACCAGAATGCGCTCGCAACCGGCCTTCTTCATCTTTTCCAGCACATCGGGAATGGATGGCTGGCCATAACGCATGGCCCAATCGACCATCACGCCCTCGCCCATCCGCGCCTGCAATGCCTCGGCCTGCGCCCGCGTGATCGCGGCCAAAGGCGAGCCATGCCTGGTCCACACCTGAGCATAGGCATGGGCCGATTTGGCCGGGCGCGTGCGCAGGATGATGCCATGCAGGATCGGCAGCCACACCGCGCGCGGAATTTCCACCACGCGCCGGTCGGACAGGAATTCGGCCAGATAGGTGCGCACCGCCGATGCCGTGGGTGCCTGGGGCGTGCCCAGATTGACCAGCATCACCCCCACGCGCGGGGCGGCCACAGGCGGGTGATCAGTGGGGCGCTTCATCATCATTCCTAATCGTCAGAGGCCAAGGGCAGGCGGCGAAGCCTGATGCCGGTGGCGGAAAACAACGCATTGGCAATCGCAGGCGCGGCCACCGCCACGCCCAGTTCGCCCGGATCAAACGGATCGGCCCCGCTGGCGATCAATTCAACCTCGACTTCGGGGCAATCGGCCAGCAAGGGCAAACCCAATTGCCCCAGCCGCGAGGCCAGCGGCAAGCCCTTCTGCCACGCCGTGCTGGCGCCAAGGGCAAGGCCGATGCCATAGATCAGCCCGCCCTCGATCTGTTGGCGGGCGATGTCGGCGTTGATGATGCGGCCAATGTCGGCCACGGCGGTGATGCGGTCCACCCGGACGCCCGCATCGCTGCGCCGCGCCGTGGCGATGGCCGCAATGCATCCGCCGTCGGCCACCGCGCCCATGCGATGACAGGCCAGCCCCGCCCCGCTGCCGTCCTTGCCGCCATTCCACCCCGCCAGCGCCGAGACCCGCTGAAGACAGGCCGCCATGCGCGCATCGCCCGCCAGCATCCCCATCCGAAACGACAAAGGCTCGCGCCCCAGCGCGGCGGCGATCTCGTCCATAAAGCTTTCGGTGACAAAGGCGTGCAAGGCATGCGGCCCGCCGCGCATCTGACCCGTGGGCAGGCCGATGGCCGCCGGGGCATGATCCACCGCCACATGGGCGATGGCATAGGGCGGATTGGCGCCCTCCATGGCCAGAATGTCCTTGCGGTCCTGCATCTTGGCCGCCTTGTTGGGGCTGGCGGCGGACAGCATGCGCAGGCCGAATTCGCGCATTGTGGCGGGCATGGCGATTTTGGCGCGCCATGCGGCAATATGCCCGGCGGTATCAGCGCGCGCCTCGACATGGGCGGCCAACGGCGCGCGGGGCAATCCGGCAAGATGCTCTTGCCACCGGCTCCAGATCAGTTGCACCGGCTTGCCCGCCGCCTGCGCGATGGCGGCGGCCTCAATGGCAAAGCGCGCGTCATAGCGGGTATCGAAACTGCCCCCGGCGGCCACCGGATAGAGCATGACCTTATGCGCGGGCACGGCCAATTCGCGCGCGATCGCCAGTCTTGTCCGCTCCGGCGTCTGCACCGCGGCCCAAACCTCCACCATGCCATCGCGCAGCCGCGCCGTGGCCGTGGCCGTCTCCAGCGTGGCGTGCAGGGCAGGAGCGATGTCATAGCGCGCGGAAAATTGCGGGTGTTCGCCCAAAATGCCGTCGGCATCGCCCTGCGCGACCATACGGTGGGCCTCATCGCCTTTGAGCGCGGCCTCCAGCGCCTTGGCGATGTCCGCGCTCTCCAACGGCTTGTCCACCGCAAAGCCGGGCGCGATCCGGCCCAGTGCCTGTTCCGCCGCCCACCAGTCCGTGGCCACCGCCGCCACCCAGCGCGGCCCTTCGATCATGCGGACAAAGCCCGACACCCCGCGCGCGCGCGCCGCATCATACGCGCCCATCGCCATGCTCTCACCCCGCTGTGCATGGCGGATCGCGGCATAGAGCATGTCGGGCAGGCGGATGTCGCCCGCAAAGGGCCAGGACCCGTCGACCTTGGCCGGAGCATCGAGCCGGGGAAAGGCCGGTTCGGCCCCCACAGGCAGCGCGGCAGGGCTTTCGGCCGCAGGCGCCGGGCGCAGCACCGGCGGATCGGGCGGGATCAGACCCGCCGCATCCTGAACCAGCGCGCCAAAGCCAAATGAGCGCCCGCCATGGCGCACTGCCCCGCCCGACACCTCGCATTGCTCCCAAGGCACATTCCAGCGCGCCGCCGCCGCCATGGCCAGCACCGCCCGTGCCCCCGCCGCCGCCTTGCGCAGCGGCTCCTCATAGGCCTCTACCGCAGTGCCGCTGCCGGTGGCCATAAAGCGGTGATCCTCGGCCCAGCGGCGCACCAGCCAACTGTCTTGCCCGCCGACCAGCGGCGCGACAATCGGCGCCCAGAGCGGCGCCCAATGCGCGGCCAGCGGCAGATTGGGAAATTGCGCGCCGATGGGTGCGGGCGTCACGGCCACCTGCCGCCAATCGGCGCCCAGTTCCACCGCCGCGATCTGGGCCAGCACGGTCATCACACCCTGCCCCATTTCGAGCTGGGGGATGGCCACATTGACCACGCCGTCCCGCCCGATGCGCAGCCAGGCGTCAAAGGGATATTCCCCCTCCTGCGGCGCAAAGGGATAGGCGAAATGTCGGGGCAGCAGGCTCCACCCGACCACAAGGCCGCCGCCCGCCCCCGCGCCGATCAACCATTGCCGCCGGGTGATGGCCATGGGGGGGTTACGCCTGTTCCGGGATCACACCCTGCGTGGCCAGCCACGGCAAGAGTTTGCGCGCGATAAGGGCAAAGGCCTCGGCCTGCGGCCCATCACCGGCCGCCGGCGGCTCGCCCGCGTCCGAACCAAGGCGGATCGCCATATCCAGCGGCACGCGGCCAAGGAAGGGCATCTTGAGCCGATCAGCCGCATCCTCGACCGCGCCGCAGCCGAACGGGTCCGACACATTGCCGCAATGGGGGCAGACATAGCCCGCCATGTTTTCCACCAGCCCCAGCACCGGCACATGCGCGGCCTCGAACAGGTTGAGCGCGCGACTGGCATCCATCAGCGCCAGATCCTGCGGGGTGGACACAATGACGGCGCCGGCGGGCTTGTGTTTTTGCACCATGGTCAATTGCACATCGCCCGTGCCCGGCGGCAGATCGATCACCAGCACCTGCGTCTCGCCCCACCAGGCGTCGATCAACTGGTTCAGCGCGCCCGACACCATCGGCCCGCGCCATGCAATCGCGCGCCCATCCTCGATCAAATGGCCCATCGAAAGCACCGAAACGCCATAGCGGCTGGGCACGGGGAACATCTTGCTGTCCTTGGCCTCGGGCTTCTTGCCCTCATTGGCGAGCAGGCGCGGCTGCGAGGGGCCATAGATGTCGGCATCGACCAGCCCGACCCGGATCCCCGAGCGCGCCAGCGCCACGGCCAGATTGGCCGAGAGGGTGGATTTGCCCACGCCCCCCTTGCCCGAACCCACGGCCAGAATCAGCGGCCCCTTGGGCGCGGGGGCCTGAGCGGGGGAGCCCGCATCGCGATCGGCCACGACCCCCACGCGCACCTCGGACACGCCGGGCGCGGCGTTCAGCGCCGCCTTGGCCCCCGCCTCGATCGCGGCGCGGCCAGCGCCATCCAGCCCCGCCCCGTCCAGCACCAGCGTCACCACCCCATCGGCCAGACGCAGCGATTGCACCCGCGCGCCCACATCGGCGGGCAGAAGTTGGCGCAGATCATCGGCAGGCTGGGCAGTCATCAGAAGTTTCCTTGCAGCAAACGGGGCAACAGACAGGACAACACAATGGGCCAAAAAAAAGCCCTGCCCCCGCGCCCTAGAGCATTTTGGCGCCAAGGGGAAACACCCGAACGCGCGCGCCCTTGGGGAAATTTGCGCGCAGGGGCTCAATCGCCCCCTGTTAATTCGCAAGGAGGTACCTATAGATAAGGCCATGAAGCAAGTGGCCGAGCGGTTAGCGCAGGAAATTCAACGCCGGTTTCAAGGCCGGGTAAAGGATCGGGTCTGGGCCATGCCCCCTGCCCGGCCCCCGGTGTTCAATGCCGAGCAGGATGATGGCGAGGACGGCGGCAAGTCCGAAGGCGGGAGGCCCGAAGGTGATCGGCCCGGCGGCAGCGGCCCGCGCAACCCCTGGCAACCGCCCGCCAGCGGCCCCAAGGGCAACGGACCCCGCCGCGCCAGCAGCCTTGAGGACATTTTCCGCGCACGGCGCGAAAACGGCGGATCGGGCGGCCCCGGCCCCATTCCCCCAACGCCCAATTTCCGCATTCCCAAACGGCCAGACGGCAAAAGCTGGACGCCGATGGTGCTGGGCGGGGTGGCGCTGGTCTGGCTGGTGTTTTCCACCGGGCATCAGCTCTCCTCGAACGAGCAGGGCGTAGTCACCACCTTTGGCAAATATACCACCACGATCGGGCCGGGGATGAATTTCACCGCTCCCTGGCCGATCCAGCGCGTGCGGGTGGAGGATGTGACCTCGATCCGGCGCGACAATGTGCCCGATGGCGAGGCGGAAAAGCTGATGCTGACCGGCGATCAGAGCCTGGTGGACCTTAGCTATATCATCCGCTGGAATATCCGCGATCTCAAACAGTTCACCTATCAGCTGGAAGACCCCAAGGGCACGGTGCGCGAAGTGGCCGAGGCCGCGATGCGCGCCAGCGTGGCCGAGGTGAAGCTCAATGATGTGATGCTGGGCACGCGCCGCGCCGAGATCGAGAGCAATGTGCGCCAGCGCATGCAGGCGGTGCTGGACGCCTATCATTCGGGCATTCTGGTGCAGGGCGTGGACATCAAGAAGGCCGACCCGCCCGCCAAGGTCAATGACGCGTTTCAGCGCGTGCAGGCAGCGCAACAGGACGCGAACCGCGATATGTCGAATGCGCGCGCCTATGCCGAACAGGTGACCCAGCGCGCCGAGGGCGACGCCACCGCCTTCAACAAGGTCTATGACCAGTACAAGCTGGCCCCCGAAGTGACGCGCCGCCGCATGTATTACGCCACGATGGAGCAGGTTCTGTCGCAGAATGACAAGGTGATCGCCCCGTCCGGCGGCTTCAATTCCTATATGCCTTTGCCCGCGATCCAGAAAAAGCCTTCCGACGACACCACGGTGGTGAAGCCATGAGCGGACTGTTTCAGGACGGCATCGCCCCGCGCGCCAAATTGGCCATGGCGGGGTTGATCGCGGCGGCGCTGGTGGGTTTTTCGGCCATTGTCGAAGTGCCTGAAAGCCAGCAGGCGGTGGTGATGTGGCTGGGCGATCCGGTGCGCGTCATCAACCGCTACAAGCCGGGGGTGGATTTCGGCAAGACCGGCGCGGGACTCTCGCTGCGCGTGCCTTTCTTTGAAACGCTGGTGCGGGTGGACCGGCGGGTGCTCAATCTGGATATGGAGCGCCAGCAGGTCAACTCCTCCGACCAGCAACGGCTGGAGGTGGACGCCTATGCCCGTTTCCGCATCATCGATCCGGTCAAGATGGTCCGCACGGCCGGAACCAGCGAGCGGGTGCAGGAGCAATTGCAGCCGATCCTGACCAGCGTGCTGCGTCAGGGGCTGGCCTCCTATACGTTCCAGTCGCTGCTGACACCCGAGCGCGGGGTGATGATGGAGCAGATCCGCAAGGCGCTGGATGTCGAGGCGCGCGAATATGGCGCCCAGATCATCGATGTGCGCATCAAACGGGCCGATCTGCCCGATGGCACGCCGCTGGAGCGGGCCTATGCCCGCATGGAGGCCGCGCGCGAGCAGGAGGCCACCACCATCCGCGCCATGGGCCAGAAACAGGCCCAGATCATCCGCGCCGAGGCCGAGGCGGCCGCCGCCAAGACCTATGCCGAGGCCTATGGCAAGGACCCGTCCTTCTATGATTTCTATCGCGCGATGGAGAGCTATCGCACGACCTTTGCAAATCCGGCCAACAAGTCTTCGACCACCATCGTGCTGACGCCGGACAATGACTATCTGCGCCAGTTCCGTAATCAAAAGGGCCAATAGGGCGATGGAACCGGCACGCGCCTATTCAATTTCCATTCAGGACAAGGGCGCGTAAATATCCCGTGTGAATAACCCATGGCCGGACGGAGACCGGCCCCCGCCCCGGCTCTGCCGGGTCCGGGCAACACAACAAGGACTATGCCCAGTGCGATACGCTTATGGAGTGACCAGTGCGCTGCTTCTTGGGGGTGCGACCCTCTCGCTCCTCACCGGACTTCCCGCCGGGGCGCAGGTGGCGCAAAACGATGCGCAGAACCTTCAGGCGATCACGCCCCGCGTGGGCGCGCCGTCCAGTTTTGCCGATCTTACCAGCCAGTTGCAGCCGGCGGTGGTGAACATTTCCACCCGCCAGAAGGTGCGCGTGGCAGGCGGGGCCAACCCGTTCGCCGGCACGCCCTTTGAAGGCTTTTTCGGCGGCGGCGAAGGTCAGGCCCAACCCCAGACCCGCGAAGCGCAATCGCTGGGCTCGGGCTTTATCGTCTCGGCCGACGGCTATCTGGTCACCAACAACCATGTGGTGACGCCCGAGGGGCAAGGCGTGGTCGAATCGATCACCGTCACCCTGCCCGACGGCAGCGAATACCCCGCCAAGCTGATCGGCAAGGATGCGGCCTCCGACCTTGCCGTGCTGAAAATCACTGCGGGCAAGCCGCTGCCGTTTGTGAAGTTCGGCGACAGCCGCGCCTCGCGCGTGGGCGACTGGGTGGTGGCCATCGGCAACCCCTTCGGCCTCGGCGGCACCGTCACGGCGGGCATCATCTCGGCGGTCTATCGCAACACCGGTCAGGGCGGCGCCTATGACCGTTATCTCCAGACAGACGCGGCAATCAATCAGGGCAACTCGGGCGGCCCGATGTTTGACATGAAGGGTCAGGTCATCGGCATCAACCGCGCGATCTTTTCGCCCTCGGGCGGCAGCGTGGGCATCGGTTTTGCCATCCCCGCCGAAACCGCCGCGCCCATCGTTGACCAGCTCATTAAGGGCCAGACCATCGAGCGCGGCTATCTGGGCGTGCGGATCCAGCCGGTCACCACCGACTATGCCGATTCGATGGGCCTGCCCCATAATCGCGGCGAGTTGATCCAGGCGGTCGAGCCCGGCAAAGGCGCCGATCAGGGCGGCGTCAAGGCGGGCGACATTGTGCTCAAGGTCAATGGCAAGGAAGTGACGCGCGACCAGACGCTCTCCTTCCTCGTCTCGAACGTAAAGCCCGGCACCAAGATCCCGCTCGAAGTGCTGCGCGGCGGCCAGCGCATGACGCTCAACGTGGCCGTCTCCAAGCGCCCCACCGACGAGGAACTGGCCCAGCAGACCTTTGACCGCAAGAAGGGCGGCGACGATTTCGAAAAGGCACCCGCCAAGGGCACGGGCCTTGCCGAGAAGGCGCTCGGCCTCTCGCTGCTGACGCTCAACCCGCAGATCGCGCGCCAGCTTGGCCTGCCCGAAGACACCAAGGGCGTGGTCGTGGCGGGGGTCGATTCCTCCTCGGACGCAGGCTCCAAGGGCTTTGAACGCGGCGACGTGCTGCTCTCGGTGAACAACACCGCGATCACCACCGTGGGCGAGGTCGAAAACGGCATCCGCGCGGCGCAGGCGGCGGGCCGCACCGCCATCGGCGTGCAGTGGATGCGCCCCGGTCAGCCGCCGATCTATGTAGGCATCCGCCTGCGTTGATCCTCGCGATCCCGGTATAAACAGGCCCCCGTCAGCGTCAGGCTGGCGGGGGTTTTGTTTTGTGGGGTCGCGGGTTTTGTGCCTCCGGCGGGCAAAGGGCGGGGGCCCTTTGCAATCCCGTTAATTGGGTGGCGCCAGGTGGACGAGGTTGCGGACCGGCATAGGAAAAAGGCCTGCGGCGCGGCAAGCTCATCGCTGTCCGCGCCGCAGGCTTTCAGAATTCAAACGGCGCGTTCGGCACAAAACGTCGAACTTGATACCCAACGCAGACAGTAACGGGAGCGCGAGGGTCTAGACCCTCGCACCTATCCCTTCTTAAAACCCCACGCTGGGCTGCGCCCGCTTGCGGGTAATATCCCCCTGCCGCCCGGTCGCATTATCCAGAAAGTCGGGATTGGCCGCTGGCGCGGGCTGATTGTCGGTGGGGTTGTTGCCATCCGGGACCGCGCCCTCATCGGTCGGCACATAAGCGTCCGGGCCGCTGAGGTTGGCGATATCGTCAGGCTCCAATTGCCAGTCGGGCAGGGTCAGTTGAGTTTCGAAAGGCTCGATCGGACGCTGGGCCACGGCCACCTTCATATATTGGGCAAAGGCGCGCGCCGGTGCCGTGCCGCCCTGCAGGCCCGGCACCGCCTTGGCATCGTCGCGGCCCATCCACACGCCCGTCGTCACGCCGCTGGAAAAGCCGAGGAACCAGCCGTCCTTGTTGCTGCTGGTGGTGCCGGTCTTGCCCGCCACGGGGCGGCCGATCTGGGCCGCGCGGCCGGTGCCGATGTTGACCGCCGTTTGCAGCAGATCGGTGATCCCCGCCGAAACGAAGGGTGCGACCAGCGTCTGCCCCTGCTTCTGGGCATGCTCATACAGAACGCGGCCATCGCTGGCGACGACCTTGACGATGCCATAGGGCTCGACCGACGTGCCGCGCGCCGAGACGGCGGCAAAGGCCTTGACCATGTCGATCACGCGCACGTCATTGCTGCCCAGCACCATCGAGGGATTGGTCGAGATCGGCGTGGTGATGCCAAAGCGGCGGGCCATGGCGGCCACGGCGTCAAATGTCACCTGCTGGCCCAATTGCGCGGCCACCGTGTTTTTCGAATAGGCAAAGGCGGTGCGCACATCGATCTGGCCCGCATAGGTGCCGCCCGAATTGCGCGGGCTCCACCCGTCGATGGTCACGGGCTGGTCCACCACTGGATCGTCAGGCTTCACGCCCGCCTCCAGCGCGGCCATATAGACGAAAAGCTTCCACGCCGAGCCGGGCTGGCGCAGGGCATTGGTGGCGCGATTGTAATTGCTGGCGACGTAATCCTGACCGCCCACCATCGCCAGCACGGCGCCATCGCGGTCCATGCTGACCAGCGCGCCCTGCGCATCCTTGGGCGTATACCCCTTTATGGCCGAGGTTGCCGCATTCTGGAGCTTGGGGTCCAGCGTGGTCCAGACCTCCAGATTGTCATGATTGTTGGGGTCGCGCGTTTCGGGCAGCAGCACATCGAGCTGCGGCAGCGCCCAATCGGTGAAATAGCGCACTGTGCTCTGCGACGCTTCGGCGGCCAGCTTGACCGATTGCAGATCAACCGCATCGGCCTGCGCCGGAGTGATCGCGCCGGCGTCCACCATCACCTCCAGCACGACCTTGGCGCGATCAATCGCGGCCTGCTGGTCGGCGGTGGGGGAATAATGGCTGGGCGCCTTGACCAGACCGGCGATGATCGCGGCCTCGCCCAGGCTGAGCTGGCGGCCTTCATGGCCGAAGAATTTGCGCGCGGCCGCATCCACGCCATAGGCGCCGCCGCCGAAATAGACCTTGTTCAGATAGAGTTCGAGGATCTCATCCTTGGAGAACTTGAACTCCAGCGCCAGCGCGATCAGCGCCTCGCGGGCCTTGCGGTTCCAGGTGCGGTCATTGTTCAAAAAGATCGTGCGCGCCAACTGCTGGGTCAGGGTCGAGCCGCCCTGACGCCATTTGCCCTTTTGCGCGCGCACATAAAAGCTGCGCAGCACGCCGATGGGGTCGATGCCGATATGGTCGCGGAAACGGCGGTCCTCGGTGGCGACGATGGCCGCCTTCATTTCCGAGGGAATGTCCTGATAGGCCAGCCATTTGCCATAGCTGGGGCCCATGGCGAACAATTCGCTGCCATCGCGGGCGCGCACCAGAATGGTCTGGCCGTTCTGGCTGGTCTTCATCGTGTCGAAGTCGGGCAGTTGCTGCGCCTCGAACCACACGGCGGCAAAAGCGGTTATCAGCACCAGCAGGCCCAAGGCGCCGGTCCAGATCGCGAGTTTTTTCAAAAACCTGCGCGGGCCCGAACTCGATTCTTTATCGGAATCGCCCGAACCGCGCCTATTCTGCCTTGCCATCGAAACGCCAACCCTTGCTGCGCGCGCGCCGGAAAAGCCGCGCCGCGCCATTCATGCACAAACCACGGGCGCGCGAATTGGATCCGCGCGCCGCCTGTCAAACTCGCATAGGCGATAGAAGGCCCTTGGTTAACCTGAAATTGCTGGGTTTGGCGCAAAAACGGCCAGATCAGTCCTTTGGCTCGAAATCCAGACTGGCGCTGTTGATGCAATAGCGCAGGCCGGTGGGTTGCGGACCATCGGGGAAAACATGGCCCAGATGGCCGTCGCAGCGCGCACAGCGGACTTCGGTACGCACCATGCCATGCGACATATCGCGGTGCTCAAGGATCGCATCGCTGCCCTCGGGCGCATAGAAACTGGGCCAGCCGGAGCCGGAATTATATTTGGTGTCCGAGGAAAACAACGGTGCGCCGCAGCCAGCGCAAAGATATTCGCCGGCCGCCTTGTTGCCCTCATACTCGCCGGTAAAGGCGCGTTCGGTCCCGCCTTCGCGCAGAACATGGTATTGCATCGGGGTCAGGCGCTCGCGCCATTCCTGCTCGGTTTGGGGGATGTCGGGGTCGGCCATCGGGGGTTCTCCTTTGCTGACCCGATATATGGGCGCCGCCCGCCATGGCGGCAAGTCCCTGCACTTTGGACCAGTGCGGCAAGAATGTCGCGGTGGTGGCGAAAATGCGATTGCACAGAACAATCACATTGCTGAAATTTTCACAAATGCGACAAATGGGGCGTGACACGGCGTGCTAGGGATTCGCCGCGCACCTATGAGAGGATGCATCATGATCGGTATTCGGGGGTTTTACCTGTCTGGCGCCTGCGTTGCGATGATCGCAACCGCCACCACCGCCTATGCTCAAACCGAGCAGCCCAAAAAGGACGTTACCACCGGCGAAATCGTTGTTACGGCACAGTTCCGCAGTCAAAAGCTGCAGGACACGCCGCTGGCCATCACGGCCATGACCGGGGCCTCGCTGGCCGCGCGGGGCCAGACCAACGTGGCCGAAGTGGCCGCGCAAACGCCCAATGTCACGCTGACCCCGCAAAACGCCTATCTCGGGCCGGGCATCATCGCGTTCATTCGCGGCGTGGGGCAAACCGACCCCAATTTCGCGCTCGAACCGGGCGTGGGCATGTATATTGACGATGTCTATCTGCCCACGCTCACCGGCTCACTGCTGGACCTGATGGACCTTGACCGGGTCGAGGTGCTGCGCGGGCCGCAGGGCACGCTCTCGGGGCGCAACTCGCTGGGCGGTTCGATCAAGCTCTATTCGGTCAAGCCGCAGGGCAATGGCAAGGGTATGCTTGAGGGCACCTACGGCTCGTTCAACCGCATCGACATGCGCGGCTTTTTCGATCTGAAGGTGGCCGACAATCTGTTCCTGCGCGTGTCGGGCGCGACCAAGAACCGCGACGGCTATGTGACCCGGCTGGATTATGCCAAGACGCACCCCGGATCGAATGTGCCCACAATGGCCACGGGCGACAGCCCCAAGCTGGGCACTCTGGGCGGCACCAGCTTTACCGCGGGCAAGGTGGCGCTGCGCTGGATGCCGACCAGCAATGTCGAGGTCAATGTGTCGGGCGACTATACCCGCCAGCGCGACGAGCCGGGCGCGACCGTGCTGATCTATGGCAATGCCATCGCGCAATTCGCCGGTTCGCCCGTGTCCAAATCGCCCGCCCGCCCATGGCTGCGCGGCACCAATGGTGCGTCGATTCCGTTGAACTGCGCCTTTGTCACCAGCGGCGTGAACAGCTGCGACACGGTGCCCGCCGGTTATGACGGGCGCTATGTCTCCTATGCCACCTTCTTTGACAATGCCGCCGCCGACAGCCAGATGCCCTATAAGCCGCTGGCGCTGAACCCGCATTCGAACCTCGACAATTACGGCTTTGCCGGTACCATCGATTGGACTATCGCCGACAATCTGGCGCTGAAATCCATCACTGCCTATCGCCACTATGATTCCTCATGGGCCTTTGCCGAAGGCGCCCCGGTCCAGCCCTCGATGCTGGAACAGGCGCAGGCCAACACCCAGTGGAGCGAGGAAATCCGCCTTTCCGGCAAGGCTTTCAACAACCGCCTCGATTATACCGTGGGCGGCTTCTACTTCCACGCCAAGGGCACCTACACCGGGCGCATCGACCTGAACTATGCGGGCATCGACTTCCTGCACGGGCCGGACACGACGCCTGCCACCAACAAGGCGGTTTTCGCCAATGTCTCGGGCAAGCTGACCGAGGCGCTGACCATTACGGGCGGCGTGCGCGCCAGTTGGGACACCAAGGATTACACCTATTCGCGGCATAATCCCGATGGTTCGACGATCCTGCCCTGCACCGGCTATCCCTTTGTCGTGGGCCAGCCTGCGAATTGCGCGATTGCGGCTCTGAACGGCCTCAACGCCCATTTCGAAAAGCAGCGCACCGACTGGCGCATCGCGGGCGATTATCGCTTCAGCCCCGAACTGATGGTCTATGCCCAGGTTTCGACCGGCTATCGCGCGGGCGGCGTCAATCCGCGCCCGTTCTATATCAACCAGGCCCAATCCTTCCAGCCCGAGACCATCGTGGCCTATGAGGCGGGCTTCAAATCCGACCTGTTCGACCGCAAGCTGCGCTTCAACGTGTCGGCCTTCTATAATGATTACAAGAACATCATCCTGACCGTTCTGAATTGCCCCAACACGCTTGGCTTCCCCTCGACGCCTTGCCTTCAGCCCAAGAATGTCGGCTCGGCGCATGTGAAGGGCTTTGAAATCGAGACGATGATCCGTCCGACCGCCGGGCTGACCTTCGATGCCTCGCTCTCCTATCTCGATTTCAAATATACCACGGTCGATACCGTCAGCACCGGGGTTCAGGCCAGCTTTGTCCCGCCCTATACCCCCAAGTGGAAGTGGAATGCGGGCGTCCAATATGACATCCCCGATGTCCTGAAGGGCACGCTCTCGCTGCGCGCGGACGGCAATTACCAGTCGCACATCTATGTCGACCCCACCAATGTCGACAGCGCCGTGGTTTCCACCAGCACGGCCACCAATGGCGGCGGCGGCTCGCTGGCAACGCAGGTGGCGACCAACCGGATCAACGGCTATTTCCTTGGCAATGGCCGGATCACATGGAAGAGCGCCGCCGATGGTTGGACCGCCAGCGTCGAGGTGCGCAATATCTTCAACAAATACTACTTCACCTCGATGACCGCGAATTATGTGTCGATCGGCACCGTGTCGGGCGCGCCCGGCCTGCCGCGCACATGGGCGGTGACGCTGAAGAAGGACTTCTGATGATGGAAAGGGGGAGGCCGCAAACCTCCCCCTCTCTCTTTACAGCTTGGCGAACAGCGCGAGTTGGCGGGCATAGGCCCGGTCCGCCTCGCCCTTGTCATAGGATGGCGCGTCGAGCGTGCACCAGCCATGATCGGCATTATAGACTTCCACCTCGGCCGGACGACCGGCGGCCGCTGCGGCGGCTTTCAGGGCATCCTTGTCGCCGGGGCTGCGCGCATCGTCATTCTTGGCGATGGCGAAAAGAAAGCTCGCCTTGGTCGCGCCGATCAGCTTGTTCGGGCTGTCGGCCGCATCGCCCACCAGACTGCCGCCGTGGAAGCTGGCGCAGGCCGTGACGCGCTCGGGATTGGCCGCCGCCGTGCGCACCGTATAGCCGCCGGTCATGCAATAGCCCGCCGAGCCGATCTTGCGCTTGGTATCGACCGCCGCCTGTTTGTCCAGCCAGCCCACGAAAGCCTTGGCATCGCTGATGATGCCCGGCGTGGTGATGGCGGCGATGGCGGGCTTCAGCTTCTCGCCCCCCGCCGGGGTGCGCCATTCGGCCAGGCTGTTCAGCAGCGGCGCCTTGGCCGTGCGATAGTAATGGTTGACCATCAGCACCGCATAGCCATCGGACGCCAGACGACGCGCCATCACCTTATAGGCATCGCGCGAACCGGCAATGTCGGGCCAGACGATGATGCCGGGATGCTTGCCCGCGGCGGGGTGGACAAAGAAGGCATCGCATTGCCCGTCGGGCGTGGTGATGGTCACCGCGCTTTCCTTGATGGCCGCGCCTGCGGCAATCGCCTGCTCGGCCCCGGCCATGGCGGCGGCGGCGCCTGCCGCGCTCAACGCGGCAAACTGGCGGCGCGATAGGCCCCGCGTGGCGGCATGGGCATCGTCATCGGCGATGGTGAGTTCGTCACACATGGGAAGGCTCTCCTTGATGGACAGGCCCGCGCGGCCCGCCGTTTTTGCGGGGCAAAGCTGGCGCAGAAACCGGGATAATTCAACCATCCCGAACGGGACGATACAATTTGCGACCCACCCCATCGCGCCGGCCCGCCAAAAGGGGATTGCAAGACGCGGCAAAGCGCATAAGATACTAACAAACGTTACGATAAAGGGGTGAGGATCATGGCTACAGTCGCAGGGACAGATGCGCCCGCAAGCGCAAAGGGATTCCCGCAGACACCGCATTTCACCGGCCTGAACCAGCCGGTCGGGCAGGAACTCTCGCTGACCGGCCTGACGGTCGAAGGCACGCTGCCGCCCGAGGTGCTGGGCAGTTTCTATCGCGCCGTGCCAGACCCGCATTTCGCGCCCAAATTCGAGGATGACAACGTGCTCTCGGGCGACGGGATGATCAGCCGGGTGTCGTTCAACGCCGACAACACGGTGGATTATGCCATCCGCTATGTCCGCACGGGGCGCTGGATCGCCGAGGCGGAAAAGGGCCAAGCCCGCTTTGGCCGCTATCGCAATCCGTTCACCGACGATGCCGATGTGGCGGGCGTCGACCGTACCGTCGCCAACACCACGCCGGTTTGGCACGCCGGACGCCTGCTGATGACCAAGGAGGATGGCCGCCCGTATCGGATGGACCCGATCACGCTGGAAACGCGCGGGTCGTATGACTTTGGCGGCAAATTGAAATCAAAGACCGTCACCGCCCATGTCCGCATCGATGCCGAAACGGGGGAGATGTTCCTCTATGGCTATGAGGCCGATGGCGAGGCCAGCACCAAGGTGGCCTATCTGATCGTCGATGCCCAAGGCGATCTGATCCGCGAGCAATGGTTCGATGCGCCCTATTGCGCGATGATGCATGATTTTGCGATCACCGAAAATTACGCGCTGTTTCCGATCTATCCCACCACCTGTTCGCTCGAAAGGCTGAAGGCGGGCGGCGATCATTGGGTGCATGAACAGGATACCGACAGTTGGCTGGGCATCATGCCGCGCTATGGCGATGTCTCGGAGATCCGCTGGTTCAAGGGGCCAAAGGGCGTCTCGGCCTATCACTTCATGAACGCCTTTGAAGACGCAGACGGCATCATCCATTTCGATCAGTGCCTGTCCAACACCAACGCCTTTCCCTTCATCCGCGAGGCTTCGGGCATCCATATGGCCCCGTGGGAGGTGCAAGGCGCGCTGACCCGCTGGAGCGTCGATCCCAAGGGCGATGCCAGCGAAGTAACGCAAAGCGTGGTCGGGCCTCCGGGCGATTTCCCGCTGATCCCGGCGCGGATGCAGGGGCGACCCAATCCCTATGGCTGGATGCTGACCATGGACCCGCAGATGAAGGGGCCGCCGCTGGCCGGTGGGCCGGTGGGGGCGATGTTCAACACGATCGTCCGCCTCGATGTTGCCGGGGGCGGGCAAGTGGTTGACGCGCTGGCGCTGCCGGTAGGCTGGAGCCTGAACGAGCCGGTCCATGTGCCGTCAAATGATCCCGACCATCTGGGCTATATCATCACCATCGTCGATCATCAGACCGGCGATAATCAGTTCGAACATGCCGCATGGGTGCTGGACGCGGGCGCGCTGCACCGCGGCCCGGTGGCCAGGGTCGCCATCCCCGCCCGCCTGCGCCCGCAGGTCCATGGCTGGTGGGTGCCGCAATCGGCGCTGGACGGGGCGGAGTAAGCCATGGGCAAGATCGTCATCACCGGCGCCAGCGGCCAATATGGTCGCGGCGTCACCGACCGCCTGATCGCGGCGGGTCTGGGGGATCAACTGGTGCTGATCTCGCGCACCCCCGCCAAACTGGCCGAGCGTGAGGCGCAGGGCGCCGCCATCCGCTATGGCGATTTCGACCGGCCCGAAACGCTGGGCGATGCGGTGGCGGGGGCGGACACAATGCTGCTGATTTCCGGCACGCGGGTGGGCGCCCGCGTGGCCCAGCACAAGGCCGCGATCGATGCCGCCGCCGCGCAGGGGGTGCGCCACATCATCTACACCAGCTTTATCGGCATCGATGATCCGGCCAACCCCGCCGAGGTGCGCCACGACCATATCGAAACCGAGCGCCTGATCCGCGAGAGCGGCATGGATTGGACCATGCTGCGCGATGCGCATTATGCCGATGCGATGATCGTGATGGCAGGACCCGGCGTGATGAGCAGCGGCCAATGGATATCGAACGCGGGCGATGGGCGCGAGGCGATGGTCTGGCGCGAGGACTGCGTGGAAAGCGCAGTGGCCGTGCTGCGTGACATCGCCGCCGGAACGCGCGACCATGCGGGGCGGATCTACAACATCACCGGGCCGGAATTGCAGACATTTGCCGAGGTGACCGCGACCCTCTCGCAGATCACCGGCGTACCGCTGGCCTACACGCCCGTCTCGGACGAGGCGCAATATGCGATCTTTGACGCGATGGGAATCCCGCGCCGCCCGGTGGACGATCAAAGCGTCAACGGCATCCCGTGGAACAGCGACGACATGGTGACATTCGGCGCCGCGATCCGCGAAGGCTTCCTCGCCATTTGCAGCGATGATGTTCAGAAACTGACCGGCCGCCCGGCGCGCAGCGTGCGCACCTTGATAGAGGCGCATGCCGATATGCTGCGCGCGGCGGCACAACCTGTGGAACATGCGAAATGAACGCCCCCTTCCCCCAGATTACCCCGGTTGAACCCAATATCGCGCACAAGGATCGCCTGTTTATCGGCGGCGCATGGGTGGCCGCGCATTCGGGCCGCATGATCGAACAGATCAGCCCCGATACGGAAGAAACCGTCTCCGCCGTGGCCGAGGCCGATGCGGCGGATATGGACGCCGCCGTTGCCGCTGCGCGCCACGCCTTTGATCATGGCCCATGGCCGCGAATGCAGCCGGGCGAGCGTTTGGCGGTGATGAAGCGGATGTCCGCCATCCTGCACGCCCGCGTGGGCGAAACGGCACGGGCATGGTCGATGCAGATGGGCGGCCTAGCCAGCTTTTCCAGCATCATGCAGGCCGGATCGAACGCCACCTTTGACGGCATCATTGCCATGGCCGAGGGGTTCGACTGGGTCGAAAAGCGCCCCACGGTGGGGGCGGCGGTCGGGCTGGTCGCCTATGAACCGGTGGGCGTGGTGGCCGCGATTGCGCCGTGGAACGGGCCTTATGGCATCATGCTCAACAAGGTGGCCTACGCGCTGGCCGCCGGGTGCTGCGTGATTATGAAGCCCAGCCCTGAAACCCCGCTGGAGGCCTATATCATTGCCGAGGCGGCGCAGGAGGCGGGCGTTCCGGCGGGCGTGGTCAATCTGGTCACGGGCCACCGCGAGGCTTCGGACCATCTGGTCTGCAATCCGGGCGTGGACAAGGTCAGCTTTACCGGATCGACCGTGGCGGGCAAACGCATCGCGCAGGTCTGCGGCGAGCGAATTGCGCGATGCACGCTGGAACTGGGCGGGAAATCGGCGGCGATTGTGCTGGATGATTTCCCCATTGAGGTGGCGGCCAAGATCTTTGCCGGAACCATCTGCATGATGAGCGGACAGGTCTGCGCAATGCTCAGCCGCGTGTTGGTGAGCGCCAAGCGCCATGACGAACTGGCCGACGCCATTACCGCCGAAATGGCGCAGGTAAAGATCGGGCATAGCGACGATCCGACCACCCAGCTTGGCCCGGTGGCGATGAAGCGGCAGTTGGAGCGGATCGAGAGCTATATCGAGGAGGGCAAGCGCACCGCACGTCTGGTCCACGGCGGCGCGCGTCCGGCGCATCTGCCCAAGGGCTATTTCATCGAGCCGACCCTGTTCGCCAACGTCGATAATGCCAGCCGCATCGCGCAGGAGGAAATCTTCGGCCCGGTCCTCGCGCTGATCCCCTATAAGGATGAGGCCGACGCGATCCGCATCGCCAATGATTCCCATTTCGGTCTCAACGGTTCGGTGCTGACGCAGGATGTCGATGCCGCCTATCGCATTGCGCGGGCCGTGCGCACCGGGGCGGTGGGGCAAAACGGGCTGCGCATGGATTTCGGATTGCCCTTTGGCGGCTTCAAGCAATCGGGCCTTGGCCGTGAAGGCGGGATCGAAGGCTTGCTGGGCTATACGGAACTGAAAACCATCCTGCTCGATGGGATGCCTTCGGATCTTTAAACCCGAAAGGGCCAAAAACCCGAAAGGGGGCGCCGGCCAGATGTCGGCGACGCCCCCTTCCCCTCTCACAGAGCGGACATCAACGCAGCTCGATACAGCCGCCGTCGACGAATAGGTCGACACCATTGATAAACGATGCGCGCGCGCTGGCAAGAAACAACACAGCCTCGGCAAGCTCTTCTGAGGTTCCCATGCGACCAATTGGCACCACCCCGGCCATCATTGCCTTCATTTCGGCGATAATTTCAGGCGTGGCGTCGCGTTTGAAGATTTCGGTGTCGGTCGGGCCGGGGCTGACCATGTTGACGCGGATGCGGCGGGGCAGCAATTCCTTAGCCAGAATGCGCGCCATCGCCCGCAGCCCCGCCTTGGCCGCCGCATAAACGACATTGCCCGGCACAGCGGCCAGCGACCCGATCGAGCCGGTGATGACAATCGAGCCGCCATCGCGCATCAACGGCAGGGCGCGTTGAATCGCAAAGAAGGCGCCGCGCAGGTTCACATCATGGATCTGGTCCCAAAACTCCTCGGTAACCTGATCGACCGGCGCAAAACCGCCCACCCCCGCATTCACGAACAGCACGTCGATGCCGCCCAGCGCCTCCTCGATTTCGGCCATGGCGCCCGCGCTTTGCTGCGGATCGGCCATGTCGCTGCGGATGGCCAAGGCATCGAGATCCTCGGCCACCTCGCGCAGCGCCGCCATATTGCGCCCCGTCACGGCGATCTTCGCGCCTTCTTCGCGAAAGCGGCGGGCGGCGGCAAGGCCGATCCCCGCCGTGCCGCCCAGCACCACCACGCAGCGGTCAACAAATTCCCCGGCAATCGAGACCATGGCGTGCCCCTTAAAACATCGTGTTCGTATTGGCCGAATGTTCCGGCACGGGCGAGAGCACATCCCAATGCTCCATCACCTTGCATCCCTTGACCCGGAATATGTCGACCACCGCAAAGCCGCGCTGGGCCGCCGCATCGCCGCCCTCGTTCCATCCGTGCGAATGGACCGCGACCAGATTGCCATCGGCGATGATGCGGTGGATCTTGGTGTGCTGGGTCTTGTTTTCATTCACGAACTTTTCAAGGAAAGTGATGGCCGCATCGCGCCCGGTAGCGGCATATGGATTGTGCTGAATATAGCCGGGATCGACCCAGCGCTCAAAGGATGAGCGCACCTGCTTCTTCATGTAAAACTCGTCCATGAACCGGGCCACGACCTGTTTGGGCGTCATGGCGCAACCGCCCCCTTTGGCAGGGGCCGCCGCGGCCGGCGCGGACACGAGCAACAAGAAAGCGGCCATTGAAAAACGCAGCATGAAACGCTCCTTTGGTCAAAACATGGAATGGGGATTGACGGGGTTTGCGGGCACTTCCTGCAGCACATCCCAGTGTTCGGCAATCATGCCATCCGCCACACGGAAGATGTCGACCACCGCCAGCCCCGGATCGCCGGGAAAGCGTTCGACATGGACATGCACCGCCACCATATCGCCATCGACCAAGGTGCGATGGATGGTTTGCCGCGCATCGGGGCTTTCGGCGCGGACCTTGTCGAGAAACGCTTTCAACGCCGCCACGCCCGGCTCGGCCAGCGAGGAATGCTGCACATAATCGGGCGCAATATAATCGTCGACGGCGCGCGAATCCATCGCGATCAAGACCTTGTGATACATCTCGACCACCAAGGCCAGATTAGCCTCTTCCTGCGCGCTTCGCGCCATCGTCTCTCTCCCCTGCCTGTTGTTTTTGCGCGATGAAGCAAGGCCAACGCGCAATGGCTATTGTAACAATTGATAGCATATGCCAGACAGGATGCAACCACGCGCAAGGGACCATACCCCATCCACCCTTGCGCCAAAAACGGGGGAGAGGTTATGGATCGGACCGCGCTTTATGGCGTGCTCGACAGGTTTCTGGCGGCTTTGGCGGCGCGCGATGCGCATGCTGTTGATTGGGCGCCGGATGCGCAATTTTCCGAAAACAACGTGATGCTGGACCCCGGCGACGGGGTGTGGAACACCATTGCGGGCATCGGCGAATATCAGCTCCGCTTTGCCGACACGCGCAAGGCCCAAGTCGGCTATTTCGGCACGATCATCGAGGCCATCGAAGAATCGGGCTTCACCCTGCGCCTTGCCGTCAATGCTGCGGGCCAGATCAGCGAATGCGAAATGTGCATCGTGCGGCAAAGCGATTCGGGCATCAAATTCGAAAACCCGCGCTATTGGACCAAGCCCATCCTTGAAAGCGATGCCGAGGCCCCGGTGGATCGCGCCGAAATGGTGCGCCTCTCCAACGGCTATTTCGACACGCTGCAATTGAACGACGGCACGATCCACACGCGCTTTCACCCTGATTGCAACCGGGTGGAAAACGGCGTGCAGACCACCCGCAACCCCGATTTTGCCAAGATCGTCCCCGTCTCCGCGCTGGGCTGTGAGGAACAGTTCCGCATGGGCAATTACCGCTATGACGATGAATTGCGCGCCCGCCGCTTCCCGCTGGTCGACGAGGAGCGCGGCCTTGTGCTGGCCTTTGGCTTCATCGACCATTCGGGCAAACTGGAGCGCTATCAACTGACCGACGGGCGCTGGGTCAACAGCCCGGTGCGCCGCCCGCATTCCTTCTACATCTCCGAATTGTTCAAGATCGACCACGGCATGATCTGCCAGATCGAGGCCAATTTCATAACCGTGCCCTATCGCATGCCCAGCCCCTGGCCTGACGAACGCCCCGAAGAGGACCGGCCATGAAACGGCTGATCTCCGCCCTCGCCATCGCGGCGCTGGCCACTCAACTCACCGCCAGCCAAACGGCGCCGGAGGGTGCGGGCGACCAATGGACCAACCCCGGCGGCGATGCGGGCAAGACCCATTACAGCCGCCTGACGCAAATCACCCCCGCCAATGCCCCGCGCCTCGGTCTGGCATGGATGGCAGAACTCGGCACCACGCGCGGCATGGAGGCGACCCCGGTGATGGTGGGCGGCGTGCTCTATACGGCGGGCGTGGCGGGGCGGGCCTATGCCCATGATGCCGCGACCGGGCGCCTGCTCTGGGCGTTTGAGCCGCAGGTGGATATGCAGCTTAACCGCACCGCCTGTTGCGACATGGTGAACCGCGGTCTTGCCGTGGCCGATGGCAAGGTGTTCATCGCCGCGCTCGATGGCTGGATGTATGCGCTGGACGCCAGAACCGGCAAGGTGGCTTGGAAAACCGACTTTATCGAAAACCGCGCCAAGGGCGACAATTCCACCGGCGCGCCCGAAGTCGCGGGCGATGTTGTCATCATCGGCATGGCGGGCGCGGAATATGACGTGCGCGGCTATGTCACCGCGCTGGACCTGAAGACGGGCAAGATCCGCTGGCGCTGGCATGTGGTGCCGCGCGATCCGGCGCTGGGGCCGCAGGAGCGCCCCGAACTCGACGCCGCGCTGAAAACATGGGATCCCAAGAGCCGCTGGGACATTGGCGGCGGCGGGGCGCCTTGGGATGCGATCCATTATGATCCCGAAACCGGGCTGGTGCTGATCGGCACCGGCAATGGCGGGCCTTATGCCACCTCCAAGCGCAGCCCGTCTGGCGGCGACAATCTCTATATCGGCTCGGTGGTGGCGCTTGATCCCAAAACCGGCGCGATGAAATGGCATTATCAGGAAACGCCGGGCGATAACTGGGATTTCACCAGCACCCAGCCGATGGTGCTGACTCATGTGACGCTGGATGGGCAGGACAGGCCGGTCGTCCTCCATGCGCCCAAGAACGGGTTCATGTATGTGATCGACCGGCGCGACGGCAAACTGCTGCGCGCCAATGCCATTGCGCGGGTCAATTGGGCCAGCGGGGTCGATATGAAAACCGGGCGGCCCAATCTGACGCCGGAAAGCTCGGACTATACCACCGGGCCAAAGATCGTGTTTCCCGGCACGCCGGGCGCGCGCAACTGGCATGGCGCGGCCTACAGCCCCAAGACCGGGCTCTATTATGGCGCGGTGCTGGATATTGGCAATCTGATCTTTATGACGCCGGGCCAGAAGCCTTTGAAGGCGCGGGGGTTGAACAATGACGCCGCGCTGATCTTTACCACCGATGTGGGCGATGCTGTGGACACCCTGCCCCCGCCGCTGGCAGCCCAAGTCAAAGCCCTACCCGCCTTTGCCGAGGCGGTGAAGAACCCCGGCACGGCGCAGATGCGCGCACTCGATCCTATCACCGGCAAGACCGTGTGGGCCGCCGACATGCAGGGATGGCAGGATCGCAGCGGCGCCTTGGTGACGGCCAGCGGGATCATGGTGCATGGCAATATCGCGGGGCAACTGGTCGTGCGCAATGCCGCCGATGGCCGCATCATCAAGACCATCGACACCGGCACCAGCATCCTTGCCGCGCCGATGACCTATACGATCGGCAAGACACAATACATCGCCGTGGCGGCAGGCTGGGGCGGCGGGGGCTTTCCCTTTGTGCCGCGCTATGCCGCCGCCTATAACCGGGTCAATGCCAACCGGCTGCTGGTGTTCAAGCTGGAGGGCAAAGGGCGCTTGACACTCCCGCCCCGCCTGCCCGCGCTGACCGTGGCGCCCGCACCGCCCGCGCAGGCGCCGGGTGTCACGCCCGAGACCATCGCGCGAGGGCAAGGGCTGTTCTTCGCCAATTGCGCGATCTGTCACGCCAACCGCCACCGCTCGATCACGCCGGACCTGCGCCGGATGCAGCCGGGAACGCATGAGGCTTTCCGCCAGATCCTGCTCGATGGCCTGCTGGTGCCGGGGGGGATGCCGCGCTGGAATGATATTCTCTCGCCCGCCGATGCCGATGCGATCCATGCCTATCTGATCGATCTGCAGGCCAAGACCCGCGTCGAGGAGCTGGCCAAGGTGAAGGCGAAGAAGGCGCTCGATGGACCGGCGCTGACCATTCTTTCCAATTATTGAAGGCCGATCCCCATGGAATTTTCCACACTCGAAAACCCACGCCTCGAATTCGCCTTCGCCTGCACCTTGCGCTTTACGCGGGTGCAGATGGTGCCCGACATCCCATCGGGCGGCATGCGCAGCGCGGTCTATGTGGACGAGGGCACGTTTGAAGGGCCGCGTTTGCGCGGCCGCGCCGTGCCCAATTCGGGCGGCGATTATGCGCTGTTCCGCCCCGATGACACCGCCTGTTTCGACGCCCGCTATATGCTGGAGGAGGAGGACGGCACGCTGATCTATATGCAGAACAAGGGCTTCCTGTGGGGCCGCGAGCCGGGCGTGATGGACCGTTTGCGCCAATGGGCCTTTGCCGGGGGCGATCCGGTGCCGCACGCCGAATACTACCTGCGCGCCCAGCCCAGCTTTGAAACCAGCAAGGGCAAGCATGATTGGCTGACCCGCCACGTCTTCATCGGCATCGGCGAGCGCCGCCCCGATGGCAACCACGTGCGCTATTACGCGCTGACATAAGGAGGGCCGCGATGCCTCTTGCCCAGATTGCCTATTCCGGACGCGGAGTGGCGCGGCCACGCTATTATGCCAATGCCCATGACCGCGATGTGCTCGATATCGTCTCGCACCCGATGCGGGTGGAAAGCGCGCGGGGGATAGACGCCGACATCGACCGCGAGGGATTCACACTAGCGCTGCACGACAGCGCGGTGTCGGACTGGCGCGATCCGGCGCAGATCGCGGGAGTCTATGCGCCCGAACTGGCCGCTTTGGTCCAGCGCGTCACCGGAGCGGACGAGGTCAAGGTCGCGCCCCACGGCATCCTGCGCTTTTCGGAAAAATCGGGCCTCGCGGGCAGCGGCAACAATTCCCACCCGGCCCGCTTTGCCCATATCGATGTGGCCGATGGATCATCGCGCATGATGGCAGAGCGGACCGCAGGCGGCCGCCCCTTCCGCCGCTATGCCGCGATCAACATCTGGCGCGCCCTATCCCCCGCGCCGCAGGATGTGCCCCTCGCCCTGTGCGATGCGCGCAGCGTGGCGGCGGATGACCTGATCGTGGCGGACGCGATCTTTGATGAGCCCGATGGCCGCGAATGGGGTTTCGAGGGGCTGCTGGTCGCCCATAATCCTGGGCATCGCTGGTTCTACTATCCCGACATGCACGCGGGCGAGGCCATCCTGTTCAAGACCAAGGACAGCGACGAAAGCGCCGCGCGGCATATTCCCCACGTGGCGTTCAATGATCCCAGCGCGCCGGGGGATGCGCCGCCACGGTCGAGTATTGAGATGCGAGCGACGTGCTATTGGTGGGAGTGAGGGAGTTTTAAGGTTTTAGGGGCCTCCGGCGGGCAAAGGGACTTGTCCCTTTGCAATCCCGTTACTGTCTCTGTCGCGCCCGACATCACCCAAAGCACAAGCTCGCCGCGCCGCAGGCTATTAAACCGCTTCACGGATAGGCGCACCATGGCCCATGATGCGCCACCCAATTATCGGGATTGTTAAGGGCCCCCGCCCTTAACCCGCCGGAGGCAAACTCCCTTCTTAATTCAAATCCGCAATCGTAATCTCCCGCCCCTCCAGCGCCGCCTTGTTCGCCGCCCGCCGCATCCGCTCGACCTCCAACCGCTCGGGGGGAGCTTCATCCAATGGCAGAGCAGCCATGCTTTCCTCGTAAATCGCCTTGAAATCCTCGGCAAATTCGGGGTGAGTGAAGATCAGGCCGCGCCCCTCGCTCATGCCGGAAAGGATGCGCTGTCCGGCCTCCAGCGGGTCCATGCCTGCCGCGAAAGCCTTGCCGAAATGTTCGAGCGCGCCGCGATCGACCGCGCCAAATCCGCTGTCGGCAAATTCGGCGGGGCGGCGAAAGGCCGAATCCCAGGCATTGGTGGCCACCAGCGCCGGGCAGACCAGCGAACAGCCGATGCCCAGCGGCACGAGATTGTAGCGCAGGCTCTCGGTCAGACCGCGCACAGCGAATTTGCTGGCGGTATAGATCCCGGCTTGGGGGCCGGAGAGATAGGCGGCCATGCTGGCGATGTTGACGACATGGCGCCGCCCGGTGGCGCGGCGCAGCGCGGGCAGGAAGGACACCACGCCATTGACCACGCCGCCAAAATTCACCCCCATGATCCAGTCATAATCGGCGTGGGACGCCTCGGCGGTATTGCCGAAGACAGAGACGCCAGCGTTGTTGACCAGAACATGGACCGCGCCGAAATGGGCCTCGACCTGATCGGCGGCGGCGGCAAAAGCGGCTCGGTCGGTCACATCAAGGCGGACCCAGAGCGGTTCCTCAAACCCGTTCTGCGCAAACCAGTCGGCGGCTTGGGCCCGGTATTTCTCATTGCGATACGAGAGCGCCAGACGCATCCCCGCCAGCGCAAAGGCCCGCGCGATGCCAAAACCCAGCCCCGACACACCGCCGCTGATGAAGGCCGCCCGGCCGCTCCACAGTTCTGATTGATCGCCCATGCATTTTCCCTCTCGCCAAGGCCGCATTGATTGTTAGTATGGCATACAAATAGCCCGGAGGAATCGGGCTGGCAATATGGGAGAGCATGATGGCTGATACGGACATGCGTCTGGCCGCGCTGGAACGGCGCGTGCAGGAGTTGGAGGATATCAACGCGATCCGCCGCCTGCACTGGGCCTATGGTTACTATATCGACTTTAACCGGGCCGAGGATGTCGCCAATCTCTTTGCCGAGGATGGCGAGGTTATCTTTCTTTCAGGGATCTACAAGGGCCGCGAGGGCGCCTATCGCCTCTATGGCACCTGGTTCAAATCGCTGTTTCTGGCGCCCGGTGAGGAAGGCCCCGCCTATGGCTTCCTGCTCGACCATTTCCAGATGCAGGACATCATCACCGTGGCCCCCGATGGCCAGACCGCCAAGGGCCGCTTCCGCGGCATGCTGTTTGGCGGCAGCCATGAAAGCCGCGCGTTCAAGCCACAGGGCCTGCCGCTGCAATTCATGGAGGCGGGCATCTATGAGAATGATTACGTTAAGGAAAATGGCGTCTGGAAGATCAAGCGCCTCGATTACATGATGCAGTGGCAGGGCGATTATGAAGCGGGCTGGGCAAAGACCACCGCCCATCTTCAGCCGCTGACCGAATGCTATCCGGCCAACCCCATCGGCCCGGACGAAATCCGCACCGCGCAATTGCGCCAGACATGGCCCCATCGCCATGATGTGCCGATGCATTTTGCCCATCCCCGTTTCGGCGCGCTGCTGGCCGGTCAGGTTCAGGAGCCGGCCTGATCCTGTTCCTGCGCCGCATTCCAATCGGCAATGCGGCGCAGAACCAGATCGCTCAAATGCCCCATTTCCCGCCGCTGTCGCACCGTCAGCTTGCCCAGCAGGCTCTCGGCCACGCCATGCAGCATCGGCTGCATCCGGCGATAGGTTGCCTCGCCATCATCGGTCAGACGGACCGGGCGACGGCGGCGGTTTTCCGGGTCGTTGAAATCCTCCACCCAGCCGCGCGCCTTGCATCCGGCAATGGCCCGGCTGACATTCATCGCAGACATGGCGGTAATATGCACCAGATCATGCCCGGCCAACGGCCCTTCGCCCGCCAGCGCCATCAGCACCTTCACCTCGTTGGTGGAGGCAGCAAAGGGATCGCACACGCCCACCTTCATCGGATCGACGATCATGCTGCACAATTTGAGCAGGCTGATCAGCAGGTCGGTCAGACCGTCTTCGGATGGCGCGGCGGGGTCGCAGGACGGGGAAGCGGGCATGCTGTTACTGCTGTTCATGGTGGTGAAACTAACCACAATCGGGGGCCGAAAGGCAAGTTTTTTCCCTGTTCCTCATTAACGAATGTGACCTTTTCGCATCACTGCCCCTGTCAAGCAGGCCGTTTCCAAGAAAATCCCCCAAGCCTGCTTGCCAAGCCACGAATCGTATGTATCACTCACAAACATCAGGACTGAAACAGCCCGATATAGGAGAGGGAATCATGGCCAAGACTTTTGGCATCTTTACTCGTGCGCGCCTCGTTCAAGCGGTCGCCACCACGGCTATGGCCTGTGCGCTGAGCGCCGCGCCCGCCTTTGCCGCCGAAGCCGCTGACGCTCCGCCCGCCGACCCGGCCGTTGAGCGCGGGCTCAAGGAAATCGTGGTGACGGCCCAGTTCCGTTCGCAAAAACTGCAGGACACCCCGCTCTCGATCACGGCGGTCAATTCCGAGCTTTTGAAATCGCGTAACCAGACCGACATCAGCCAGATTGCCGCCCAGGCCCCCAACGTGCAGCTCACGCAAATGGGCGGCGCTTTCGGTTCCTCGATGGCCGCCTATATCCGCGGCGTCGGCCAGTATGACTTCAACCCCGCCTATGAACCGGGCGTAGGCATCTATATCGACGATGTCTATTACGCCTCGCTCACCGGCTCGGTGATGGATCTGCTCGACCTTGATCGGGTGGAAGTGCTGCGCGGGCCGCAGGGCACGTTGACGGGGCGCAACTCGATCGGCGGCGCGATCAAGATGTTTTCGACCAAGCCGAGCGCGGAAAATTCGGGATCGATCGAGGCCGCCTATGGCGCGCGCAACCGTCTGGACCTGCGCGGCAGCATGAATTTCGCGCTGACGGATTCGCTCTTTGTGCGTGTGTCGGGGGTTCACAAGCGCCAGGACGGCTATGTGAACATGATCGACTATGGCTGCGCCAATCCCGGCAATCCGCTGGGCATCACCGGCAATCCCAGCACCGGCAAGGGCTGCGTGATCGGCAAACTGGGCGAGAAGAACTATACCGGCGCGCGCGCCTCGATCCGCTACAATCCCAATGACAAGCTCGACTGGATCATCTCGGGCGATTACACCTATGAAAACCGCAGCAATGCCGCCAGCGTGCTGACCGTGGACAACACCGCCAAGACCGGCGGCGTGGATTTCCGCTGCGGCAATTTCTGCACCTATGCCAACTTCTACATGCCCGCCGGCGGCCAGGCCGGCCAAGCCTATACGATGCCGTTGAACACGATGTTCACCGGCTGGGGCGTGTCGAGCAATCTGAAATACACGCTGAGCGACAACATCAACCTTCAGTCGATCACCGCCTATCGCAAGTATCACCAGACCTTTGGCACCGACGACGATTTCACCCCCTACGCTCCGGTGGGCGGCGCCGGTTACAACGATCTGACCTTCAAGTTCTTCAGCCAGGAACTGCGCCTGAACGGCAAGATCGGCAGCTTTGCCGAATGGACCGTGGGCGGTTTCTATAATGACCAGAAATCGGTCTATTTCACCCGTCAGGACATCCGCTACATCGTGCCGAATGTGCCCAGCTTTTATCTGCAATTCCAGGGCAACGATCCGGTCAGGGCCAATTCCAAGGCCGGTTTCGCCACGATCATCCTGCACCCCACCGACAAGATCAACCTGACCGGCGGCCTGCGCTATACCAGCGAGCACAAGGACTATACCTTTGTGCGCCAGAACTGGGCGGGCGGCACGCTGGTCGATCCCTTTGGCGTGGGCGCGCTCAATGGCAGCGTGGCCAATTATGACGGCAACAAGCTCGACTGGCGTATTTCGGCCGACTATCGCTTCAGCCCCCAGTTGATGGCCTATGCCACGGTCAGCACCGGGTTCAAGGGCGGCGGTGTGACGGCGCGCCCCTTTACCAAGACGCAGGCCACCAATGGTAATTTCCGCCCCGAAACGCTGACCTCCTATGAACTGGGCCTCAAGAGCGATCTGTTCGACCGCCGCCTGCGCCTGAACCTGTCCGGGTTCATCAATGACTACAAGAGCATCCAGCTGCCGATCTCGGACTGCTCGCTGCTCGACGGATTTGCGCCGGGCACCGATCCTTTCCCTTGCGCGGCCATTCAAAATGCGGGCGACGGCAAGATGTGGGGCCTTGAAGGCGAATTGAGCGCCAGCCCGATCGAGGGTCTCGACATTGACGCCACGTTGAGCTGGATCGATGGCGAATGGAACCGGATCAGCCCTCAGGTCACCTCGATCAAGCTGACCGACCCGATCACCTCGCCCAACTGGCGCGGCAGCTTCGGCATCCAGTACAAGGCGGATCTGGGCGGCAGCAACGGCACGCTGACCCCGCGCTTTGACCTTGCCTATACCGGCAAGCAGCAGATCGGCCGCCTGACGATCGCCAGCCCGCTGGAATACAATCCGGCCATCGCCATCGCCAATGCGCGCGTGACCTGGAAGAACCCCAAGCAGGATCTGGCGATCAGCTTTGAAGTGTCGAACCTTTTCGACAAATACTACTTCCTGCCGCTGCGCTTCCAGGCGGTCTATGCCTCGGCGGGCACGGCATACAGCAATGTGGGCCGTCCGCGCGAATGGGCGATCTCGGTGCGCAAGTCGTTCTAACGCGCCGGTTGCGAAACCAAATAACGGGGGGCGGATCGTTTGGGTCCGCCCCTTTTTTTGCGCGCGCGTTTTCCCGGTTGACAGGCGCGCGGGCGATGCGCATCATCCATAACAATTGTTATAAAAATGGAGAGGAAGAGGTCCGTGAAACTGACCCTGCCGCCGCGGGTTGGCCCGCAATCCTTTGATGCCGCGCTCAAGGCTTTTGCCGGGGTTGTGGGGGCCGGATGGGTGATGTCATCCGATGCCGACCGCGATGCCTATGCCGATGCCTATGCCCCCGGCTCGCCTGAACGCTGGCCCGCATCGGCCGCCGTCGCGCCCGCCTCGGTCGAGGAAGTGCGCGCCATCGTGCGCATCGCCAATGAATATAAGGTGCCGCTCTGGCCGGTCGCGCGGGGCAAGAACCTTGGCTATGGCACCGCCGCGCCGCGTATGGCGGGGTCGGTCGTGCTGGACATGGGGCGGATGAACCGCATCCTCGAACTCGATCCAAAGCTGGCCTATGCGGTGGTCGAACCCGGCGTGGGCTTTTTCGACCTGCATGACGAGGTGGAGCGGCAAAAGGCCCCGCTCTGGCTGTCCGTCCCCGGCAATGGCTGGGGCAGCGTGATCGGCAATGCGCTCGAACACGGCATCGGTTATACGCCCTATGGGCTGCACGCGCGCAACCTGTGCGGGATCGAGGCGGTGCTGCCCGACGGCGACCTTTTGCGCACCGGCATGGGCGCGATGAAGGACAATCCGGCCTGGCACCTCTTCCCCATGAATTACGGCCCGACATGGGACTTGGCCTTCAGCCAGTCGAACCTTGGCGTGGTCACCAAGGCGGGCCTGTGGATGCAGCCCGCGCCTGAAACCAGTCTTGAACTGACCTGGGACATCCCCGAGGAGGAGGACATCGGCTGGGTCATCGACACGGTGACGCCGCTGAAGATCGCAGGCGTGATCGACCAGAACGTGTTCATCCCCAGTTGGCTGGGCAAGATCGTCGTGCTGGGCACGCGCAAGGATTTCTGGGACAAGCCCACCGCGATGCCCGAATGGCGCGTCAAGGAACTGCTCAAGCAGTATCAGCTTGGCTACTGGCGTGTCTCGATCCGCCTCTATGGCGACGAAAGCGTCAACAAGGCCAAGGCCGAGGTGATCAAGGCCGCCTTCAAGCGCCACCTCGCCGCCCCCGCGATGGAGGTCTGGTGGCGTCAGGGCGACCCCAAGCCGCCGCTTGATCTGACGCTGGGCACGCCCTCGGCGGTGCCGTTGCAGATGTCGGACTGGGTCGGCGGCCGGGGCGCGCATCTGGGCTTCTCGCCGGTGGTGCCCGCCACGTCCGAGCATGTGATGGGTCAGTTAAAGCGCAGCCGCAAAATCATCGCCGACCATGATGTGGATTTCTATGCCAGCTTCACCATCGGCGGGCGTTTTGCCAATAATGTCAACATGCTGATGTATGATCGCGACAATGCGGCGCAGGTCGACAATATGAAAAAGCTGTTCAACGCACTGATCACCGAGACCGCCAAGGCCGGTTATGGCGAATATCGCACCCATTTGGGCTGGATGGACCGGGTGATGGACACGTTCGATTTCAACGACCACGCGCTGCGCCGCTTTGGCGAGAAGGTGAAGGACGCGCTGGACCCCAATGGCATTATCGCGCCGGGCAAACAGGGCATCTGGCCCTCGGCCTATCGCGCCTTGCAGAAGGAGGGCGCGGAATGAGCCGGTTCCTGCTGGCGCTTGCGCTGCTCGCTCCCGCCACCGCCATGGCGGCGCCCGGCGGCGTGCCCGAATTGCCGCCTTATCAGGTCCGCGCCGCCCAACCTGCGGGCGACCGCCTGCAACCGGGACGCGATCCGCGCGCGGTGTTTGAACATTCCTGCGGCTATTGCCATTTCCCTGGAGGCATGGGCACCAATCTGCTGACCAAGCAAATGATGATGATGAAGCGCCCGCCCTCCGATGGGCTGCTGACCAATCGGCGGGATCTGACCGCCGATTATGTCAAGGCGGTGGTGCGCGGCGGCAAGGGGGCCATGCCCGCCCAGACGCGTGTGGACCTGACCGATGCGGAATTGAATGCGGTGGCGGCCTATCTGGCGCAAAAGGGGAAGAAGTGATGCTGCGCCTTTCCCGCCGCCGCCTGTTGCAGGGCGCGGGCGCGGCCGGACTGGTCGCGGCGCGGCCCGCGCTGGCCGCTTCCGCCCCCGCCCTGCTGGTCTATGACAGCCGCATTCCCGAAAGCGCCGCCTTTGCCGCAGCATCGACCAATCCGGCGCGCCATGATCTGGCGCAGGGCCGGATTGACCCGCGCCGCATCGCCGCGATTGACCGTATCGAGGGTCTGACCCGGCACAGCGATTATGTCGCGCTCTCGCTTGCCCTGCGCCTGAACGGTATGCGCGGCCGGGATGCACGCCGGCTGTCCTCGGCGATTTCCACCCGCGACCACCTGTTCCGCTGGTCGCTGGGCCGCGCGGCCCAGATGGGTTAGGCCCCGAGCCGCTGCAACCAGGCGGCGGCCTTTTTCGGCTCGCCAACCGCGTCGGACCGCACCGGCCCGCGCGCAGCCAAAAACTCGGCGTGGAGGTCAAATTCCTCCATGCCGAGCTTTTCACGCATCGCGTTGATCGTATCCGCCAGCTCGTTGAGTTCGGCCAGCATCGAGGCGGCTTTCGCCCGTGCGTGGCGGTCCTGCTGATGGTCGAACAGGCCCCATTGCCCCCCCGCCGTCACGCGCAGCGCGCCGATCAGCGCCGCGCGATAGTCGGCCTCGGCCTCCTCGCGCTGGGCCTCCAGCCGCTCCAGACGATCGGCGCGTGCCATCAGCGCTTGTTCAGCGCCGCTTCGCATTCCGCGATCAGCGAGGCCATGATATCGGCCACCGGCTCTTCCTTGGTGACCATGCCCACCGACTGCCCCGCCATCAGCGAGCCGTTTTCCACATCGCCCTCGATCACCGCGCGGCGCAGCGCCCCTGCCCAATAGCGCTCGATCAGCAATTGCGCGTCATGCATGTCCACCTCGCCCGCATCCAGCTTGGCAGCCACTTCGCGCTGCTTGGCGGTGAATTCCTCGGTGCCCTTGTTTTTCAGCGCGCGCACCGGGATCACCGGCAGGCGCGGATCGACCTGCACGCTGGCCACAGCCTCGCGCGCGGCGGCGCGGAAGAAGGCCTTCTTGAAATCGGGGTGGGCGATGGATTCGGTGGCTGCGGCAAAACGGGTGCCCAATTGCACGCCCGCCGCGCCCATTTCCAGATAGGAGGCAATCGCCTCGCCCCGGCCGATGCCGCCCGCCACAAAAACGATATAGTCTTCGGCCAGCGCGGGCAGGAATTCCTGCGCCAGAACCGAGGTGGACACCGGACCAATATGGCCGCCCGCCTCCGAACCCTCGATCACCAAGGCATCGGCCCCGCTGCGCAGCAGCTTCTTGGCCAGCGCCAGCGTGGGCGCAAACACCAGCACCTTGGCGCCGAACGCCTTGATCGCCTCGACGCTGCCCTTGGGCGGAATGCCGCCCGCCAGCACGACATGGGTCACGCCATGGCGCGCACAAACCTCGATAAGGTCAAACAGATTGGGGTGCATCGTGATCAGGTTGACGCCGAAAGGCTTGGAGGTCAGCGCCTTGGTCGCCGCGATTTCCGCATCCAGCAGTTGCGGCGTCATCGCCCCGCAGGCAATCACGCCAAACCCGCCCGCATTGCTGATCGCGGCCACAAGGTTGCGTTCCGAAACCCAGCTCATCGCGCCGCACAGGATCGCATACTCACTGCCCAGAAATGCCTTGCCGCGCGCCATCAGAGTTTCGGTCTTGGTGGGCATGGGCACTTCCTCCTGCATCATGGCGCGGCCTGCGCAAAATGTGATGCGCGCCCTTACGGCCCCCGCACGGATCAGGCAAGCGTGGCGCAGGCTGCAATCGGCATATTCGATCACTGTTATACAAATATGCCGCTTTTACGATCAATCCGTCTGGGTTAGCTCTTTTCCCATCAGGCAAATCCAAGGGGATGCACCATGAACGCCGAATCGAAATGCCCTTTCCACGCAAAAGCCAGCCGGACCGCCGTGGTGGCCGCGCTCACCAATGACATGTGGTGGCCCAACCGGCTCAACCTGAAAGTCCTTTCGCAGCACAGTGAAAAGGTCGCGCCCAAGGGGCAAAGCGATTATGCCAAGGCGTTTGCCGCGCTCGATCTGAACGCCGTCAAGGCCGACATCGTGGCGCTGATGACGCATTCGCAGGATTGGTGGCCCGCCGACTATGGCCATTACGGCCCGCTCTTCATCCGCATGGCATGGCACAGCGCGGGCACCTATCGCACCTTTGACGGTCGCGGCGGCGCCTCGACGGGCAACCAGCGCTTTGCCCCGCTCAACGCCTGGCCCGACAACGTCAACCTCGACAAGGCACGCCTCCTGCTCTGGCCGATCAAGCAGAAGTATGGCGAAGCCTTGAGCTGGGCCGACCTGATGATCCTGACCGGCAATTGCGCGCTGGAATCGATGGGCCTGCCCACGGTCGGCTTTGGCGGCGGGCGCGAGGATATCTGGGAGCCGGAGGACGATATCTATTGGGGCCGCGAGGCCAAGTGGCTCGATGATGAACGCTATTCGGGAGACCGCGAACTGGAAACCCCGCTGGCCGCGGTCCAGATGGGCCTCATCTATGTGAACCCGGAAGGGCCGAACGGCACCCCCGATCCGCTGGCCAGTGCGCGTGACATTCGCGAAACCTTTGCCCGCATGGCGATGGATGATGTCGAAACCGTAGCGCTGATCGCAGGCGGCCACACTTTCGGCAAGGCCCATGGCGCAGGCGACGCGGCACTGGTCGGTGCCGATCCCGAAGCCGCCGACATCACCGCGCAGGGTCTGGGCTGGATCAGCAGCCATGCCAGCGGGCGCGGGGTGGACGCCATCACCAGCGGTCTGGAAGGCGCATGGACGCCCAACCCGATCCAGTGGGACAATGGCTATTTCGACACGCTGCTGGGCTATGAATGGGAATTGACCAAGAGCCCGGCAGGCGCCCACCAGTGGAAGCCCAAGGGCGATGCTGGCGCAGGCACCGTGCCGGACGCGCATGATCCGGCGCGCCGCCACGCCCCGATGATGTTCACCAGCGATATCGCCCTCATCACCGACCCGGCCTATCGCGCCATCAGCGAAAACTTCCACAAGAACCCGGACCAGTTGGCCAAGGCCTTTGCCGAGGCGTGGTTCAAGCTGACCCACCGCGATATGGGGCCGATCACGCGCTATCTGGGCACGGAAACCCCGGCCGAGCCGCGCATCTGGATGGACCCGGTGCCGGCGGTCGATCATCCGCTGGTGGATGCGGGCGATGTGGCGGCGCTGAAAACGGCGGTACTGGCTTCGGGCCTCTCGATCGGGCGGCTGGTGGCCACGGCATGGGCCAGCGCAAGCACCTATCGCGGATCGGACCGTCGCGGCGGGGCCAATGGCGCGCGCATCGCTCTGGCGCCCCAGCGCGACTGGGCGGTCAATGATCCGGCGGAACTGGCCAGGGCGCTCGATGTCTATGCCGCGATCAAGGCCGAGTTTGATGCGGCTCATGCGCCCAAGCGCATCAGCCTTGCCGATCTGATCGTGCTGGGCGGCGATGCGGCGGTCGAGGCGGCGGCCAAGGCGGCAGGCGTTGAGCTTGCCATCCCGTTCCATCCGGGCCGCACCGACGCCACGGCCGAGCAGACCGACGCCGAAAGCTTCGCTGTGCTGGAGCCCAAGGTCGATGGCTTCCGCAATTTCCGTTCCGGCGCGCTGGCGCGTTCGGAGGAGGAATTGCTGGTGGACCGCGCGCAACTGCTCGGCCTGACCGCGCCGGAAATGACGGTGCTGGTGGGCGGTCTGCGGGTGCTGGGCGCCAACAGTGGCGGTTCAAAGCTAGGCGTGTTCACCGACCGTGAAGGTGTGCTGACCAACGACTTCTTCCGCAACCTGCTGGGCGCCACCACGGCGCTGGTGTGGAAGCAGAACGAGGACGGCACCTTCACCGGCCATGACCGCGCCACCGGCGAGGCCTCCTTGCAGGGCAGCCGCGTCGATCTGGTTTTCGGCTCGAACTCGCAATTGCGGGCGCTGGCCGAACATTACGCGACCGATGATGCGCTGCCCCGGTTTGTGGCGGATTTTGCCAAAACATGGACCAAAGTGATGGAAGCCGACCGCTTCGATCTCTGATAAGTTGGCATTCAAGGGGTCGTTAGCTTCCCTCACCTCCGGCCCCACGGCCCCTCTTTCGCCCAGAATCGAAAGAGGGGCTTTTTTTGCCAAACGCAATCTCCACCGCTTCGATAGAATTTCTTTGCTGCAAGACCTGCGCTAATCTGGTTTTCATCAGGTCCAGCGCCAAACAGGCGTGCGTCAGCCAGAAAAGAGTCTTTCGTGTCCCTCAGCCTTGCCTCTTTCAGCCTTGAAGCGCTCTTGCCCTATATCGGCATCGGTTTTGCCGCCCAATTGGTCGATGGCGCGCTGGGCATGGCCTTTGGCGTGATCTCCTCGACGCTGTTGGTCAGCGCGATGGGCGTGCCGCCCGCGCGGGCCAGCGCGGGGGTCCATCTGGTCGAATTTTTCACCACCGGCGCCTCGGGGCTCAGCCATATCCTGCATCGCAATGTGGATTGGAAACTGTTCGGGCGGCTTGCCGTGCCGGGCGTGATCGGTGGCGTCGCAGGGGCCACGGTGCTGTCCCATGTCGATGCCTCGGTGGCGCGGCCGCTGGTGATGGCCTATCTGGCCGCCATCGGGCTATACCTGTTCTATAAAGCCTTCCACTACCCCTCGGAAAAGCTGCATGACGAGGCGCGCATCACCATGCCGCTGGGCCTTGTGGGCGGTTTTCTCGACGCTTCGGGCGGGGGCGGCTGGGGGCCGGTGGTCACCTCCAACCTGCTGCTGCAGGGCACCGATCCGCGCAAGACCGTGGGCACGGTCAACACCGCCGAATTCGTGCTGACCTTTGCGGTATCGGCCACCTTCATCTTCAATTCCGGCTTCTCGGCTTTCACCACCGTCACCAGCGGGCTGCTGGTGGGAGGCCTGCTGGCCGCGCCCTTTGGCGCATGGTTTGCAAAGCGCATTGCCCCCAAACACCTGCTGATCATGGTCAGCATCGTGCTGATGGCCACCAGTTCCTTTGCGATCTACAAGGCGCTGGCCTGAACAAAAAGGGGCGGCGCCATCATGGCACCGCCCCCTTTTTTATCGTCCGCTGCAAACCGCTCAGTAGGGCGGCTTGTGCAACCCCTTGGGGCTGAGGGTAAAGATTTCGCAGCCATCCTCGGTGATGCCAATCGAATGCTCGAACTGGGCCGAGAGCGAACGGTCGCGCGTCACCGCTGTCCAGCCGTCGTCGAGCATCTTGACCCCCGGCTTGCCCAGATTGATCATCGGCTCGATGGTAAAGAACATGCCCGGCTTCAGCTCGGGCCCGGTGCCGGGCGTGCCGACATGCACCACCTCGGGCGAATCATGGAACAGGCGGCCCACGCCATGGCCGCAGAAATCGCGCACCACGCCATAGCGGTGCCCTTCGGCATGACGCTGGATCGCATGGCCGATATCGCCCAGACGCACGCCGGGACGCGCCATGTCCACGCCGATCATCAGGCATTCATAGGTCACATCGACCAGCCGCCGCGCCTTCAACGGCACATCGCCCACCAGATACATCCGGCTGGAATCGCCATGCCAGCCGTCGAGCAGCGGGGTCACGTCGATATTGACGATATCGCCGTCCTTCAACACCTTGTCGCCGGGAATACCGTGACAGATCACATGGTTGATCGAAGTGCAGCAGCTATGTGCAAAGCCGCGATAGCCCAGCGTTGCCGGAACCGCGCCGCCATCCAGCGTCATCTGGCGCACGATGTCGTCGATTTCGCCCGTCGTCACCCCCGGCTTGACCACCTCGGTCAACGCATCGAGGATCTCAGCGGCCAGACGACCGGCGCGGCGCATCCCTTCAAACGCGGCGGGCCCATGCAGCTTGATCGTGCCGTCGCGCAGCACGGTGTCGCCATCAGCGATGATCTGATATTGTGTCATGGCCCTCATATAGCAAAGCGTGCGAAAAATGACAGAGGGCGGTTCTGGCGGGGGCGCTTATTTGCCCGCCGCAAAGGCCGCGCGATATTCCGGGCGCACCGCCGCCATCACCCGCACATCGACGGGCAGCGTGATCTCATAATCCCCCTCGGCATAGGGACCGGCCTCATAGGGGCCGACCAGAATGCCGATGCGGTTGAAATGCGCGCGGTCGCTGCTGCCCAGAATGACGGTGGAGCCTGCCGGGTCGATGCAGTCATTGGGCCATTCGCCCGAACGCACCACCGGTTCGCCGCGCCGCTTGGCCCGCTCCTTGTCCAGCATGGCGCAAAACGGCTCGCGGATGGCCGCCGAGAGCGCCGCCTTGCTGGCAAACAGATCCTCGGCCTTGCGCTGCTGCCCCGCGCCCTTGTCCCACAGCAGCGCGCCGTAGCCATTGGCCGGATGCGCCCCGCCCCTATCCTCATAGATCGCCGCCGACAGGCTGAGCCAGCCGGGCAGATCGGTGACAACTTTCCATTCCACGCCATAAGCCCATGGGCGGAAAGGAAAATCGCTGTTCTTGGCCTCCTTAGCCGCCGCCCGCGCCTCCTTGGCCACCCGTGATTGATCTTTGCCCATATCGGCGTCCAGCCAGCTTTTCAGGCCCGGTATGGCTGCCGCCGCCGCAGGATAGCTGTAGTCGAATTCGAAAAAGTCATTGGCGATCTTGACCTTGCGCGCCTCACCGGCCGCCGGGCTGGGGGCGGGCGTGGCGGTGGTCGGGCCGGGCGCGGCGCTGGCGGCGGCGCTGGCGCCTTGCGAGGGGGCATCCCCCGCCCCGCCGCAGGCCGCCACGAACAATGCCAACGGCAAACCCGCCCCTGCCATCATTATCGCGCGAACCTTCACCATGCCTGCCAACTCCATTTCATGCGCGGCCAAGGATAAAGCGCCCCGCCCCCCATGCAAGCGCGATGATTATCTGGATTGAAGCGCGCCCCCGCCTGGGTCCATAAGGGGCCATGTCCAAAACCCACACCGCCTCCGCCGACCCTTCCCTGCCCGATCTGGTCCAGCCCGACCGCCAGCAGGGCGCAACGCCCATCCATCTCGTGGACAAGGCCTCGTATGAGGAATGGCTCAAAGCCCGAACGCCTGCCGCGCGCGCCGCTCTGGCCGGGCAAAAGTTCAAGGGCGAGGCCGGCAGTCATGCCATCATCCCCGATGGCGACGGCTTTGCCGTGGCCGCGGGCGTGGCGCGGCTCGATGAGCTGGGCAGTTGGTGCCTTGGCAAATTGGGCGATGTTCTGCCGGGCGGTTTCTATCGCCTTGCGCCCGCCGGGCCTTGCCGCGCCGGGGCCGCCTTCATCGGCTGGGCCTTGGGCCAATATCGCTATGACCGCTATCGCAAGGACAGCAATGGCGAGGCCCCTCGCATCCTGCTGACCGGCGAGGTCAAGGCGATTGCCCCCGCTCTGGCCGAGGCAGGCGCGGTGGCGCTGGTGCGCGATCTGGTCAACACGCCCGCCGAACACCTTGGCCCGGCCGAATTGGAGCATGAGGCCGAAATGCTGGCCAAGGCCCATCGCGCCACGATCCGCGTGACGCGCGGCGAGGCGCTGGAGCATGATTTCCCCATGGTCCACATGGTGGGGCGCGCGGCCGCGCGATCCCATGCGCCGCGCATGATCGAGATCGAATGGGGCGATGAAAAGGCCCCTCGCCTGGCCATTGTCGGCAAGGGGGTGTGTTTCGATTCGGGCGGTCTGGATATCAAACCATCCAGCGCCATGCTGTTGATGAAAAAGGATATGGGCGGGGCGGCCCATGCCCTGGCCTTGGCGCGGCTGGTGATGGAGGCGGGGTTGAAGGTGCGGCTGCATCTGTTGATCCCGGCGGTGGAGAATGCGGTGTCGGGCGGATCGTTCCGCCCCGGCGATGTGCTGCGCAGCCGGGCGGGCCTTTCTGTCGAAATCGGCAATACCGATGCCGAGGGGCGCCTGATCCTTGGCGACGCCCTGACGCGGGCCAGCGAGGGCAAGCCGGAACTGATCCTCGATTTCGCCACGCTGACCGGCGCGGCGCGGGTGGCGCTGGGGCCGGATCTGCCCGCGATGTTTTCGCGGCGGGATGATACGGCGCAGGCCTTGCTGGACGCCGGATTGGCCTGCGATGATCCGGTCTGGCGGCTGCCTTTGTATGACGGCTATCGCGAATGGCTCAAATCCGACATTGCCGATATGAACAATGCCCCGGCAGGCGGCTTTGCCGGGGCCAGCGTGGCCGCGCTGTTCCTCGACCGTTTCGTGGGCGAAGGGATCGATTGGGCCCATTTCGACACTTTCGCATGGCGCCCAACCGCCAAGCCCGGGCGCCCCAAGGGCGGCGAGGCGCTGGGCCTGCGCGCGGCATGGGCGATGGTGCGGGCGCGGTTTGGGTGAATTTTGCCCCAAAACTTGCAGAATCCCCCCCTTCCGGCTAAGCGCGCGCCTTTCCGTTTCGGGGGGCAGGCGAGTTTGTCTATGTTTGAAAATCAGGTTCCGGCTTTGGGCGCATCCTTCGCGTTGAGCGGCCCTGTGGGCAAACCCGATCCGGCCCGCGTCCCCGTGCGCGGCGATGTTGCGCATATTCGTCTGGCGGGACAGGTATTTGTGCCCCATTATGTGGTGCCCATGCCGCATCGCGCGATGGGCGAAACCAAAGTACTGCGGGCTCCGGGAGGCGAGGCCATCGCCAGCCTGAGTTCGGGCGCGCAGTTTGATGTGCTCGATCTGGCGGGCGGCCATGCCTGGGGCGAAATCCCCGGCGGCATGGTCGGCTATATCGCCGCCGATCAACTGGAGAAACTGGCATGAGCCTGAGCGTGTTCATCGATGGTGCCGCGGGCACCACGGGGCTGGAAATCGCCGACCGGCTGGGCGGGCGGTCGGAATTCGACCTGATCATTCTGGATGACACGCGCCGCAAGGACAGCGCCGCGCGCAAGGAAGCGCTGCACGCCGCCGATTTCGCGGTCCTGTGCCTGCATGACGATGCCGCGCGCGAGGCGGTCGAGATGGCGCAGGGCGCGCGCGTGCGCATCATCGACGCCAGCACCGCCCATCGCGTGACGCCGGGCTGGGTCTATGGCTTCCCTGAAATTTCGGGGCGCGATGCGGTGGCGAATGCTGACCGCGTGTCCAATCCGGGCTGCTATTCCACCGGCTTTATCGCGCTGCTCGCGCCGCTGGTGCGTGGCGGCCTGCTGCCTGCGGACTGGCCCTATACGGTCAATGCGGTCTCGGGCTATTCGGGCGGCGGCAAGGCGCTGATCGAGCGGTTTGAGGAAGACCCTGACATTGCCTTTCGCGCCTATGCGCTGGGCATGGGGCACAAGCATGTGCCCGAAATGACGCGGTATGCCGGGCTGGCCCATGCGCCGCTTTTCGCCCCCAGCGTGATCCCGGCCCATCGCGGCATGTGGGTCGAGGTGCCGCTGCCTCTGGCCGCAATTCCGGGCGCGGCCTCGGTCGATGCGCTGCGCGAAGGGCTGGCATCGTTCTATGCCGATGGCTCGATCGTGCGCGTAGCGGAAGCGGGTGCTCCTGCCGAAATGCTGCTGCGCGCCTCGATGGCGCCCTCCGATGCGCTCACGCTCCATGTGTTCGGCAGCACTGATGGTACGCAGGCCCGCCTTGTCGCCGTGCTCGACAATCTGGGCAAGGGCGCGAGCGGGGCGGCGGTGCAAAGCCTCAACCTAATGGCGGGCCTGCCAGAGACAGCGGGCCTCGCGCTCTGATCCTTTCGACGGGCTCTTTTCGGAGGGAAGGAGCCCCTTTTGCCATCATGCCCAAAATGTAGGCAGCACTGCCTAAAAAATGATCGCAAAATTGGCGGTTTGAGTCATTATCCTGCCCGCACACCCCCGGTTTTCCGGAAAATCTTTCGTGCAAAGCCGCATTTCAGAGGTTTTCCTTCGGCTTCCTTTGTCCTATCCCATCGCAATCGACTCTGGCACGAATCTTGTTAGATCCTTACCAGCGTCAACCGTATCAGGTCCGATCTTTCCGGTCTGGATGCTGGCGTAAGTGCGCACTGCGGTGGCCACTCTGGCCCCGCCAATGAGGGATGGTGCAGGCGTGAAAAAGATCGAGGCGATCATCAAGCCGTTCAAGCTGGATGAGGTGAAGGAAGCGCTGCACGAAGTGGGCGTGTCCGGCATCACCGTGACCGAGGCCAAGGGTTTTGGCCGCCAGAAAGGTCACACCGAACTGTATCGCGGCGCGGAATATGTCGTCGATTTCCTGCCCAAGGTTAAGCTTGAGGTGGTTGTGGCCGACGATCTGGCCGCGCGCGTGGTCGAAGCCATTGCGGGCGCCGCCCAGACCGGCCGCATCGGCGATGGCAAGATCTTCGTGATCCCCGTCGACAACGCCCTGCGTATCCGCACCGGCGAACGCGACAACGACGCGGTCTGATCCCTTGCCCCTTCCCTGCCCCGTCAGGGATCGGGCGCAGGGCAAAGGCATCGCGGGCGGGCCGCCCGACATATCAATCTGGAATCCTTGCCGGTGGCTCGAAGCTGTCGACCCCGGCCATAATGCGGAGAACTATCGGAATGGCAACTGCAGCAGACATCCTTGCGCGGATCAAGGATGAGGAAATCGAGTGGGTCGACCTGCGCTTTACCGACCCCAAGGGCAAGTGGCAGCACCTGACCATGGTCGCCTCGGTTCTGGGCGAAAGCGAGCTGGAAGACGGCCTGATGTTCGACGGTTCGTCGATCGAAGGCTGGAAGGCGATCAACGAGTCGGACATGATCCTCAAGCCCGACCTCGACGCTGTCTATGTCGATCCGTTCTCGGCCACCCCGATGCTGATCCTGGTCTGCGACATCGTTGAGCCCTCGACCGGCGAACTCTATGCCCGCGACCCCCGTTCGACCGCCAAGCGCGCCGAAGGTTTCGTGCAGTCGACCGGCCTTGGCGATACCGTCTATGTCGGCCCCGAAGCCGAATTCTTCGTGTTTGACGACGTGAAGTTCTACGACGGCTACAACGGCAACGGCTTCTCGATCGACGACATCGAACTGCCGACCAACTCGAACAAGTCGTATGAAGGCGGCAACCTCGCCCACCGTCCGCGCGCCAAGGGCGGCTATTTCCCCGTGGCTCCGGTCGACAGCCTGGTCGACATCCGCGGCGAAATGGTTTCGACCATGCTCGACATGGGCCTGCCCTGCGACAAGCACCACCACGAAGTGGCCTCGGCGCAGCACGAACTGGGCCTGACCTTCGGTACGCTGGTGACCACCGCCGACCGCATGCAGGTTTACAAGTATGTCGTGCATCAGGTCGCCAATGCCTATGGCAAGACCGCCACGTTCATGCCCAAGCCGATCATGAAGGACAACGGCTCGGGCATGCACACCCACATCTCGATCTGGGACAAGGGTGCCAACACGTTCGCCGGCAACGGCTACGCCGGTCTGTCGGAAACCTGCCTGTACTTCATCGGCGGCGTCATCAAGCACGCCAAGTCGCTGAACGCCTTCACCAACCCGACCACCAACAGCTACAAGCGTCTGGTGCCGGGCTATGAAGCCCCCGTGCTGCTGGCCTATTCGGCCCGCAACCGTTCGGCTTCGTGCCGCATCCCCTACGGTGCCGGCACCAAGGCAAAGCGCGTGGAATTCCGCTTCCCCGACGCGATGGCCAACCCCTACCTGTGCTATGCCGCTCTGCTGATGGCTGGTCTTGACGGTATCAAGAACAAGATCCACCCCGGCGAAGCCATGGACAAGAACCTGTACGATCTGCCGCCCGAAGAGCTGGCCGAAGTCCCCACCGTCTGCGGCTCGCTGCGCGAAGCTCTGGACTCGCTGGCTGCTGACCACGACTACCTCCTCGAAGGCGGCGTGTTCACCAAGGACCAGATCGACTCCTACCTCGAACTCAAGTGGCCCGAAGTGCTGCGCTGGGAAACCACGCCGTCGGCCGTCGAGTTCGACATGTACTACAGCGCCTGATCTTTCAGGGCCGCTGCAAGGCACAAGAAGGGCGTCCGGGAAACCGGGCGCCTTTTTTGGTTTTGAAGGGAGATTTTGCCTCCGGCGGGCAAAGGGACTCGTCCCTTTGCAATCCCATTCGTGGGTTGTGCATGGTCGGCAGCGGGGTGGTAACGGCATGAAGTTAGAAAGCCTGCGGCGCGGCGGCCTAGCGCCGATCAGCGCCGCAGGCTTTAAAATTCCGAGGCCGCGTCCGACACAAAAGGACGCCCACTCACACAACACCGACAGTAACGGGATTGCAAAGGGCCCCCACCCTTTGCCCGCCGGAGGCATAAACCTCCCTCAATAATCAATAATCCTTCGACACCTTGGCATTCACACTCTGCCGCCCCGTACTCGCCACCGTGCCGAGCAGCGCCAGCCAACTGGTCAGACGAAACTCGACATTGGTGGCCGAATAGCCGCGCCCGTCGGTGACGATCTCGGCATAGATGTGCCGCCCAAGGTATTTGCCCACAGCCACGCCGGTCTGCCGCCCGATCGTGGCATCGGCCGAAACAAACCGCAGCCGGTCCAGCCCGATCACGCTGCGCAGCTTGTTGATCGGGTCCAGCCCGCCCCCGCCATGGAGCGCGGCCAGCGCCGCCCCCAATTGCAGCGCTTCGGGCGCCGAAATCTGGGTGATCGAATCGCCAAACAGGATGCGCGAGAGCAATTCCTCCTCGGGCAGCGCAGGCACCGAGGAAAACGCGATTTCCGGGCGCAGCGAAGTGCCCCGCACCGTCACCGTGGCCGTCAGATTGTTGACTGTTGCAGTCGCGGCCATATCCAGCCTTGGGTCCACCGGGGTCGATCCGTCAAAGTTGACCCGCCCGCGCGTGAGGTCGAAATGCTTACTGGCAAAGTCATAGCTGCCCTCGACCAGCGTGGCCGCGCCATTGATGGCGGGCTCCTGCAACGCGCCGCGCAATTTCAGATCCGCATTCCACAAACTGTTCAGCCCCAGCCCGGACAGGCGGATATTCCCGCCCGAAGCGTCCACCATCAACCGCCACGGCATCTCTCGCTCGGTTGCGGGCGCAATATCGGCCCGCCGGTTGATCTCGCGCGTGGGCAGGTTGGGCAGGTCGGTCGCCGAACTGGCCTGACCCAGCCGCCAGCGGGCCGAATCAATCGCCAGCCGCCCGGCAATCGTTCCGGTCATGCCGTCAGAAATGATGCGGATCGGCCCTGTCGCGCTTAGCGCCATATCGGGGCGCAAGATCAATTGCGCCCGCCGCGCGGCCAGCGCCACGTCGATCGAAGGCCCGCGTCCCGGTCCCATCTGGGCGAAATCGACCCGCCCACTGCCCGTCACCTGCCCGCCGCCTGGCGCCACGCCCGACAGGGTGCCGAGACTGAGCGCCGAGCCGTCAAAATAGCCTCTGACCGCGACGTTGGAAATATCCGTGCCCGAGGCCGCACTCTGCAACCGCATGCCCTTGCCCGCCAGCGAGCCGCGAATGCTGGGATCATCGAGCGACCCGCTCATATCCGCCGCAATCTCCACCGGCCCGGACAGGTCAAACGCATCCAGCGCCATCAACCGCCACAACGCGTCCGCCGGCCCGGCATAGCGCATCTGCGCCGCCAGCCTTCCCGCGCCCAGCCTCTCATCAAGGGCGCCCGTATCGGCCAATTGGTCAATCCGCGCCTGCAAGCGACCGCGCGTCGCGCCGCCCTCGCTGGCCACCGCGCGCAGATCGAGCGCCCGCGCGCCCAACCGCGTCACCACCGCCACATCGACCGGGCGCGAGGTCAGCATCAGCCCCGACCGCGTCAGTCCCTTGACGACCACCCGCGCCTCGCCCTCGGGCAAAGCCTCGCGCCGCTGCACATAGGTGAGCTTGCCCGACACTTTGCCGCCAAGGCCGATATCGGGCACCACGACGTCGGCCAGCGACAGCGGCATCGACACCAGCCCAAGGTCCAGTTCGGTCGAACCATTGCCGATCAGCCCCTGCGCCACCACGCGCCCGCCGCCAAAGTCGATCTGGCTGGGCGCCAGACGCCAGACGCCGGGGGCGCCATCGCGGCTTTCCACCGTGAACAGCGCCCGGCGCGGCATGGCGATCTTCTGCCCCGCAAAACTGCCCCCGGCCAGCACCGAGATCTTGCCCGGCGCAATATCGCTGCTCACCTGCAGGTCGAAGCGGCTGCCCTTGCGCCCGCCCATGATCGCATTGACCGTGCCATTGCCATCATTGAGCCGCGCCGCCAGCCCCAGCCGCCCGATGAATAGCTTGCCCTTGCCGATCCCCTGCGCAAACAGGTCCGCCGAGAGGGTCGTATGCTCTTTCAGCAATTGCCCGCTGATCTTGACCCGCCCGGATGCGATGGTCAGCGGCCGCTCACCCTCGAAATGGGCGTTGCGGGCATCCAGCGAGGCATCCACGCTTTGCCCGCCTCCGCGCGGCGCCAGAGCGATCAGCCCCGCCACGCCCCCGCCCGATACGGTCAGATGCCCATCGGCCCCATCCTCATCCAGCATCACCGATCCGGTAACATGCGTGCTGGACAGGAGGAAATCGCGCAACTCCAGCCGCGACCGGCCCGGCTCCTTCGGCACAATCAAACCCGCCGTTCCGGAAAACGGACCCGCCGCAGAATTGCCCCGCGCCTCGATCCGCAGCGCCTCGGCCTCGGGCGTCAGCACCAGCAGCACGTCCTTGACGCCCAGCGTTGGCAGCGGATCCTGCAGGCGCACTTGCCCGCGCGGGCCGTCATCGCCAATGCTCACTTCGCCGGAAAAGCTGCCGTAGCGCTCCTGCTGGCCGCGCGCGTTCAGCGCGATACGGCCATCGCCGCCGCGCCCGCCATCGAGAAACATCTGCAAGGAAGGCGCATCAATCCGCCCGCGCGTGACGGACAGATGATTGCCCTGCGCCACCTCGACATGGCCCGCAAAACGCGTTGCCCCGCCCGCCAGACTTTGCAGACTTTGGCTGCTCAATTGGGCAATGGCACCCTTCACATCGGCCGCGACCCGCCATGGCGCGCCCCGCGCCCCGCTGACCCGCACCTGACCCTGCGCATCGGCAGGCCCGAGCGAGAGCGGCCAGCCATGCAGCCCCGCCTTGCCCTGTACCACCCAATCGCCCCGCACCAGATCGATATTCAAACTGGCCCGCGCGGTGCCATGGGGAATGGCCAGCGCCACATCGGGGCTGGTCAGCCGCATGCCCTCAAGCGCCAGCGTGCCCGCGGCACGGACATGGTGCAGTTCGGGATCGAACGTGCCGTCCTGTGTGCGGATCTGCGCGGCGGTCAATTGCACCGGCATCACCCAGCGGCCGCTCTCACGGCGCAGATTGCCATCGGCGGTCATGCCCTCAAACACGGTGTTCTGGCTGCGCCAGCGGGCCGTGCGGGCGACAATATGGGCGCGCGGCGCGGCAAAGGCGCCGTTCATATGCACCCGCGCCTCCAGACCGGCAAATTCGTCATCCTTGCCCAGCGGCAGGCGTGGCCCGCCTTTCAACTGGAGCGTCCAGTCGGAAAAAGCCTGCCGCTTCAAATCCAGCGCGCCCTTGCCCTGCGCACTCAGATTGGCCGCGCGGGCCGAGAGGTCGCCGCTGTAGCGCCCATCGGCCACCACGCCCTTGCCCGCCAGCGCCACCGGCCCGCCGCCCAACGTATGGCGCAACCCTTCAGGCAGCACCGGATCGCTCCACAATTTGCCGCCGAAGCGCACCGCGCCATCACTGTTGGCAAAGGTGAAGGCTGCGGCATTATGCCCGTCCTGCTGCGCCTTGATCCAGCCGGACCAGACCTTCCAGCGCCCCTTGCCCTGCGCCCGCACCTCCCGCGCGGCGCGGCTGCGGGTCAGCGCTGCGAGCAGGCCGTTTTTGGGCGCGTTATAATCCAGCGAGAGGTCGAACCGGTCGCCCGCCTGATGCGCGTCCAGCACCAGCGAGAGCCGATCCTCGCCCCCAAGCCTGCCGTTCAGCCGGATCGCAGCAACCCCCTTGGCCACCCGCAGGCTGCCCTGCGCATCGATCCGCCGCTCCGCCCCCAGCACAGGCTTGGCGATCACCAGCCGCTCCACCGCCACCCGGTCGAGCCGTACATTGAAATCGGGCCATAATCCGGCATCGGACACCGTGGCGCGAAATTCGGGAACCCGCTGCAACGTGGCGCGACGCAGCACAAGCTCGCGGATGTCCAGCCCCGAGGAAAACCAGTTGATCGGGCGCCAATCAAACACGCCCTCGCCCGCGCGCAGGAAAATGCCACGCGTATCGCGCAGCACGATGCCCGACAGACGCGCCCGGCCATAGACCGACCCCTCGATCCGCCCGATCGAAATGCGCAGCCCATTATCCAATTCATTGGCCGCAATAATATCGGCGATCAGGCGATGCCCGATGGGCGTATCCAGCCCGACCAGCAAGGCCGCCGCCCCGCCGACAATGCCCAGCGGCAGGCCCAGCGCATATTTACGCCAGCCCAACCCGCCGCGCGGGCGCTCCGTGGGTGTTTCGCTCTGCTCCGGAACAGGCGGCTGCGTCATCAGAACGCCTGGCCCAGCGCGACATAGACGCCGATCCGGCTGTCCCCCGCCCGCGGATTGAGCGGGGTGCCCACGTCAATGCGGATCGGGCCAAAGCCGGTGCGATAGCGGATGCCCAGACCCGCGCCATAGCGCCAGTCGTTGAATTTGGGCACCGTGCCCGCCTCAACCCCGCCCGCGTCGAGGAAGGGCACCAGTTGCAGCGCGCCGCCAAAGAAATGCGTGTTCACCCGCGCCTCGATGGAAAATTCATAGAGCGAACGCCCGCCCTTGGGCTCGCCCAGCGCGTTGCGCGGGCCGACCAGATTATAGCCATAGCCCCGGATCGAGGCACCGCCACCGGCATAAAACCGCCGCGAGGGCGCAATATAGTCGATATCGCTGCCCGGCATGGTGCCCAGCCTGACGCGGGTAGCCAGGACCACCTTGTCAAGCGAGCGGTAGAAGCTGGCGTCGGCCTGAATGCGGGCATAGCGCGACTGGGTTTCGCGCGCCCAGCTCTGTTCGGGCGAGATGCGCAGCGAGGCGCGGTGGCCTTTAGTGGGATCGAGCAGATTGTCGGTGCTGTCGATCCCCGCGCGCAGCGGCAGCGCGGTGGTGATATACAGGATGCGCCCGGTCGTCACCCCGCTCGGCACGCCCTCGCGCTCCTCCGAGGCTTCGACTTCCAGCCCCATCGACCAAGTCCACGGCTTTTGAAACAACAGGTTGGTCAGCCGCTCATAGCTGGTGGCAAAGGCGACCTTGCGCGCGGCATAGGAGGCGAGCGTGGTGTTGGTGGCGTAAAGATCGACGGTCAATTGCCGGTCGCGGCCCAGAAAATTGGCGCGGCGGAACGTGGCCCCGGCCAATTGCTCATTCGTGCCCAACACCCCGCGCAGTTTCAGCGCGCCTTCGGGTGGGAACAGGTTGCGGTTTTCCCAGCTGGCCCCGACGCGCGCGCCCTGCCCGGTGTCATAACCGATCTCGCCGGCAATCGTGTGGACCGGCGCGCGGCTCATCGCCACGTCCAGCGCCACCACGCCGGGCTGGCCATCCTTGGGCGGGGCGGTTTCGCGCGGGGTGACATTGACGCCTGCAACAAGGCCCGTGGCCAGCACCGCGCGGCGCAGATCCTCCACGTCCTTCTGGTTCCACACCTGGCCCGGCTTGAACCGCGCAATATCGCCCAGATGGTTTGGCGACATCACCCGCGGCAGCGCCGAGGTGATCGCGCCATAGCGATATTGTCCGCCCGGCTCGACCGCCACATCGACATCGCCCTCGTCGCGGGCATGGTCGATGGTCAGCGAGGCGGAGGGCACCTTGGCAAAGGGATAGCCCGCTTCGCCCAGCGCCTTGGCCAATTGGGTCGTGCCCGCCTCAATCGCGTCCTGATCGAGCGGATCGCCGGTCTTGATCGCCAGCGCGGCGCGCAGCCGCGCCGCATCCTTGCCCGTATCCTCCAGCCGCCCGGTGGTAATCGCGCCGATATGATAGCGCGCGCCGGGGTCCATATCGAAACGCACCCCGGTCGGCGGAGCGCTGTTCCCGTCGGCGCCCGGCTCCGGCCCGATCAGCGATTGCGTCACCTCGCCATCGTAATAGCCATAGACCTTGAACAGCTTTTCCAGCAGCTTGCGGTCGCTGCTGCCGCGCACCACTAGTTGCGCCAGCGCGTCTGCATCATGCGCGCCCAGCCCCTGCAGCGCGGACAGATCGCGAAAGCGGCGCTCAAACGCCTCGCGCTCGGGCATGGCGGCGGGATCGGCGGGCCACACCAGCCGCGCCCGGCCAGAGGCCAGCGTGGTCTCGCGCTCCCTTGCCTCGGGGCGGGCGGCATCCCCGGCATTGCGCGCGGCCAGACGCGCCGCGCCCGGCGGCGGCACCCGCGCCATCGCGGCGGCCAGCGTTTCGCCATCCTCCTGCGCGGCAAGAGCGGTGGGGATCGGGATGGTGGCCTCTTCCTTGCCCGGCTCGGGCCAGGGCAGGTCCAGCCCGGCAATATCCTCCATCGGCGAATCGGGGATCAGCGCGGCCAGATTGAGCGGCGGGGCCGAATCCTGCGCGGCAGGCGCGGCAATCGGCACAGCCGACGATGCGGGCGGCGGCGCAACCTTGGCCGCAGGCTTTTTGACCGCCTGCGCCTTGGCCCAGCCTTCGGGATCATTGACCGCCGCATCGGGGATCAGCGCGCGCAAATCATCATCGGCCTGACGCTGCTGCGCGGCCAGCGGCGCGCCGCCCGCCAGCGCCCCCGTCAATGCAAAGGCCAGCGCCGCCCCGCCCAGCCAGTCAGCCCTAGAACCGGCTGCTGCGGCTCCATAAATCCTGCGGATCGCGCTCAACGAATTTGCCGGCTTCAAATCGGCCGGCGTCAAATCGCTCGGCCTCGCCCCGCAGATCGGCGCCGACGGGATCGCGCATGGCGGGGGCAACCGGTTCGGCAGGCGCGCCGCGACCGGCAGTGGCGCGGATAAGCGCGTCCTGTTCATCGTCGGACAGGCGCACCCATCCGTCACGCCCCAGCTTTTCGAGCGGGCGATAGCGGACCTTATATTGCATCCGTTCGGACCCATCGACCCAATAGCCGAGGTACACGTAGGGCAGCCCCTCGCTGGCCGCCCGGCGGATGTGATCAAGGATGATATAATTGCCAAGCCCGGTCCGTGTCGCATGTTCTGGGTCATAGAACGAATAGATCATCGACAACCCATCGCCCTGCCGATCCGTCAGACAGGCCCCCACAAGACGGCCCGGCTGAGAACCGGTCGAAGGCTCCCTATACTCGATCACATAGCTGGTGACCGGCGTATGTTCCACCATATCCGCATAATCCACCTCGTCCATTGTCGCCATGCCCCCGCCGGGGTGGCGTGCGGCAAGATAGCGCTGGAGCAAGGCGAACTGTTCGGCCGTGGACCATGGGTGGCAGACCGAGGCGACCAGATCGCCGTTGCGCTTCAGGTTTTTCTTCTGCGCCGAATTGGGGACAAATTCGCCCGTGACCACGCGCACCGAAACGCATGCGCTGCAATCGACGCAGGAGGGGCGATAGGCCACCGTCTGGCTGCGCCGAAAGCCGATCCGGCCCAGCGCATCGTTAAGCGCATCGGCATGGGGGCCTTTGAGCTCGGTAAACACCTTACGCTCCGTCCGGCCCGCCAGATAGGGGCAAGGCGCGGGCGCCGTTACGAAAAACCGGGGAAAGCGGACGGGGGCGGTCACTGTTTCTGCGATCCTTAAACTGGCCTTAACCTGGCTTGGACGCTTTACGTATTAACCTGCGGGTTGGCCCCGCTATCGGTTATTGCGCGTCCTGGGGCGACTTTATGCCCCGCTGGTTCGTCCCGTCAAAGCGTTTAACCGTGATTTTGGCGCTAAAACGCGCCAATCTCATCCACTGCCCCATATAGGCACAGGGGACCAAGATCGCGTTAACCGGTCCCCTGCGTATTTCCTCAGCTTACCTCGGCCTGCACCACCTCATAGCCCTTGGCGCGCAAAGCGTTAACCAGAGCGTCGATCTGTTCGCCGTCGCGCGCCTCGCATTCGATGTCCGCCGTCAGCCCCTTGGCGGGCAGATGGGTGAAGATGCGCTGGTGATAGACCTCGATGATATTGACCTGATGGCGGTTGAATTCCTCCACCACCTTGAACAGCGCGCCGGGGCGGTCCTGAAGCGTCAGCTTCAACCGCGCCAGACGGCCCGAACGCGCCAGATCGCGCAACAGCACATTGGCCAGCAGGCGCTGGTCGATATTGCCGCCCGACAGGACGATGCCCACCTTCTTGCCCTTGAACAGATGGCGATGCGCCATCACCGCGGCCAGACCCGCCGCGCCCGCGCCCTCAACCACCGTCTTTTCGATGTTGAGCAGCAGGCAAAGCGCGTGCTCCAGCTCGCTTTCCGACACCAGCACGAAATCATCGAGCAATTGCGCCAGCACCTTGGAGGTGAACTCGCCCGGCTCTTTCACCGCGATACCTTCGGCCAGCGTATCGCCGCCGATGGGATAATTGGTGCCCTTGAGCAGATTGTACATCGAGGGATAAAGCTCGGCCTCCACCCCGATCAGGCCGATTTCCGGCTTGATCGCGCGCGCCGCCGTGCCCATGCCCGTCGAGAGCCCGCCCCCGCCCACCGGGATCACCAGCATGTCGAGATCGGGCTGATCCTCCAGCATTTCGAGCGCCACCGTCCCCTGCCCGGCGGCGACCAGCGGTTCGTCGAAGGGGTGAACGAACGTCAGGCCCAACTGCTTTTCCATACTGCGCGCATAGGCATAGGCCTCGTCAAACGTTTCGCCTTCCAGCACGACCTTGCCGCCCACGCTCTCGGTCTGCATCACCTTTACGGTGGGCGTGGTCTTGGGCATGACGATCGTTACGGGCACGCCAAGGCGGCTGCCGTGATAGGACAGGCCCTGGGCATGATTGCCCGCGCTGGCGGCGATAACGCCCCGGTCGCGCTGTTCCTGGGTCAGATGCAAAAGGGCATTGAGCGCGCCGCGTTCCTTATAGGCGGCGGTGAATTGGAGGTTTTCGAACTTGAGATAGATTTCACAGCCGCAAATCTTCGACAGGGTCCGCGAATGGTCCATGTCGGTGCGCACCACATGGCCCGCAATTCGCCCGGCGGCGGCGCGGATGTCATCGATGGTGAGCAGGGGCGCAGCAGCGCCGATTTGCGTGATGTTTGCCTCGGTCATAATGCTGCGCCCCCTAGCGGAAAAACCTTTCCCAAGAAACCGCCATTATGCGCGGATTTTACCTCACCCTCTCGCTTTATCTCCTCTCGCCGCACTTCCCTTATTCCCTTCGCGCGCAAACCGGCTAATACGGCCTGCATGACCGACCCTGCTTCTGCTCCTCGCCGCGTTGCCGTCATCGGACTGGGTGTGATGGGGGGGCCGATTGCCCGCCATCTGGGCCATGCCGGACACAGTCTGACCCTGTATAACCGCACGCCCAAACGGATCGCGCATTGGCGCGAGGCCAACCCCGATATCGAGGTGCGCGAGGCCAACAATGCCGCCGATGCCGCCGATGGGGCCGATGTGGTCATCACCTGTGTCGGCAATGACGATGATCTGGCCGAGGTGGTGCTGGGACCGCAGGGCGTGTTTACCACGCTGCACGCCGGAGGCTTGTTCATTGACCACACCACCGTCTCGGCGCGCATCGCCCGCCAGATCGGGGTCGAGGCGCGCGACAAGGAAATCCGCTGTGTCGATGCGCCGATGACGGGCGCGCAGGCGGGCGCCGAGGCGGGCACGCTGACGCTGATGTGCGGCGGGCGGGCCGATGCGGTGGCTGCGGCCACCCCGGTGATGAGCGCCTATGCCCGGCGCATCGTGCATATCGGCAAGGCGGGCACCGGACAGGCCACCAAGATGGTCAACCAGTTGGCGCTGGCGGGCGTCACGGCGGCGCTGGCCGAAGCCTTCCGTCTGGCCCAGGCCGAGCATCTCGATCTCGACAAGGTCTATGAGGCGATCAGCGGGGGCGCGGCGCAAAGCTGGCAGATGGACAACCGCTGGCACACGATGGCGCAGGAGCGATTCGACTTCGGCTTTGCCATCGACTGGATGCGCAAGGATCTGGGGCTGGCGCTTGATGAAGGGCGCGGGCTGGGCCTGTCCTTCCCCGTCGCCGCGCTGATCGACCAGCTATACGCCGATATTCAGGCCATGGGCGGCGGGCGCCAGGACACCAGCGCCATTCTTCGCCGCCTGCCCAAACGAGGGGTTCGATGAGATTATCTTTTGCCGCGCTGGTCGCGGGTCTGCTGTGCAGCGGTTCGGTTCACGCCGATACGCTGGTCGATCATGTTCGCGGCCTGACGCTGAATGCGGCGGGCAATGTCGAGCGCTTTGACGGCATCATCATCGACCGCGACGGGCGGGTGGCGCAATTGCTGCACGAGGGCGATCCGCGACCGACGCGACTGGATTTCGCCGCCGATGGGCATGGGGCGGTGCTGCTGCCGGGCCTCATTGACGCGCATGCGCATGTGATGGGCGTGGGGATTGCGGCGCTCACGCTCGACCTGTCCGACACCACCTCTCTGGCGCAGGCGCAGGAGAAGATTCGGGCCTATGCCGCGCAATTCCCCGGCCGCCCATGGATCATCGGGCGCGGATGGAATCAGGAATTGTGGCATTTGGGCCGCTTCCCCACGGCGGCCGAACTGGATGCGGTGGTCGGTGATCGCCCGGTCTGGCTGGAGCGGGTCGATGGCCATGCGGGCTGGGCCAATTCCAAGGCTCTTGCCGCCGCTGGCGTGACGGCCGCCACGAAGGACCCCAGCGGCGGGCGAATCGAACGCCTGCCCGCGCCCAAGGTGGCGGGGAAAGTCGCGCCGGGGCGGCCAGCGGGTGTGCTGGTCGATGGCGCGATGGCGCTGGTGGCCAAGATCGTGCCGCCCCCCCGCCCGGAGGACCGCGACGCCGCGCTGGCCAAGGCGCAGGAGATTTTCCTCTCGCGCGGGGTGACGGCGGCGGCGGACATGGGCACGTCCATCGAGGATTGGCAGACCATGCGCCGCGCAGGCGATGCGGCGCGGTTGAGCATGCGCGTGATGGCCTATGGCGACGGCATCGCCAACACGGTGCTGATCGGCGGGCCGGGGCCGACGCCTTGGCTCTATGGCGACCGGCTGCGACTCAACGGGGTCAAGCTCTATCTCGATGGCGCGCTGGGGTCGCGGGGGGCCTGGCTCAAGGCCCCCTATGCCGATGCGGCGACCAGCGGCCTGCCTTTCCTGACCGAGACACAGCTTAAAAACCTGATGAGCCGGGCGGCAATGGATCACTTTCAGGTGGCAGTCCATGCCATTGGCGACGCGGCCAATGCCACGCTGCTCTCGGCCATTGAGGATGTGGCGCAGACCTATCAGGGCGACCGGCGCTGGCGCGTCGAACATGCCCAGATTGTCGATCCGGCCGACATTCCCCGCTTTGGCCGCAACGGCATCATCGCCAGCATGCAGCCGATCCACCAGACCAGCGACCGGACCATGGCCGAGGCCCGGCTGGGGCCAAACCGGCTGAACGGGGCCTATGCGTGGGGCTCAATGCTGCGGGCGGGTTCGCGCCTCGCTTTTGGTTCGGACGCGCCGGTCGAGGTTTCCGATCCCTTTGCGGGCATGGCCGCCGCGATCACCCGCGAAGGGCCCGATGGCCAACCGGCGGGCGGATGGCAGCCGCAGGAAAAACTCACCCGCCTGCAGGCGCTGGCCGCCTATACCACGGGCGCGGCCTATGCCGGGTTTGCCGAAGGGAAGCTGGGCCAGTTGCGGCCAGGCTGGCAGGCGGATTTCGTGCTGGTCGATGCCGATCCCATGACCGACAGCGTGGAGAAAATCCGGGGGGCGAAGGTCATTCAGACTTGGGTCGGGGGCAGGCTGGTTTGGGAGCCGGAGAAGAAGTGAAGGGGTGAATGCGAGGGTCATAACCCTCGCGCTCCCGTTACTGTCTGCGTGGCGCCACGGGTTCGGCGTTGAGTGTCGGACGCAACAGTGGAAATGACAAAGCCTGCGGCGCGTATAGGAATGCCTTCCCGCGCCGCAGGCTTTCAAACCATCAGACTACATCTGCAAACCTGACGCCACCCCATTCACGGGATTGCAAAGGGCCCCCGCCCTTTGCCCGCCGGAGGCAAACCTTCCTACCCCGCGACCTCAACCTCGCCCTCTGCCTCCACCTTGGCCGCACGCTTCTCACCAAACCACATCACCACCAGCGACCCTTCAAACAGGATCATCAGCGGCACGGCCAGCATCAATTGCGACCCCACATCCGGCGGCGTGAGCACGGCGGCCAGCACGGTGATCCCGACGATGACATAGCGCCGCGCGCCCGAAAGCTGCTGACGCGTCACAATCCCCGCCCGGTTGAGCAGCAGCAGCAGCACCGGCAACAGAAAGCTGATCCCGAAGGCAAGGATGAACTGCATCACCAGCCCGAGGTAATCGCCGACGCTGGGCAGCGCCTCCATCTGGACCCCGCCGCGATTGCCCTGAAAGCCCAGCATCCAGCGGAAGGCCGTGGGCATCACCACATAATAGGCCAGCGCCGCGCCCGACAGGAACAGCACAGGCGTGGCGATCAGAAAGGGCAGAAACGCCTTCTTTTCCTTGGCATAGAGGCCGGGCGCGATAAAGGCCCACATCTGGTTCGAGATCACCGGAAAGGCCAGCATGAAGGCGGCAAACAGCGCCACCTTGAGGTCGACAAAGAAGGCCTCATAGAGCTTGGTATAGATCAGCTTGCCCCCCGTGCCCGCCGCATCGCGCAGCGGCTGGACCAGAAAGGCCAGAATCGGGTTTACGAAATAGAGGCAGATGCCAAATGCCACAAAAAGCGCGGCAATGGATTTGAGCAGACGCGAGCGCAGTTCGACCAGATGCTCGATCAGCGGCGCTTGCGACTCGTCGATATCCTTGATTTCAAACGCCATCTTTATTCGCCCTTGGCCTTTTCGACCGGTTGATGGCCATCATGGGGATGATCGGGATGGTGCGCCGCATGCTCCTGCGCGCTGGCCGAATAGGGATCGACGGGCAATGCCGCGCCCGGCAATTCGGAGGCCGGCAATTCAGAGGCCCCCAATTCGCCCGCCGCCAAAGGCTCGCTGGGCGCATGGGCAACCACCTCGGGCGGCAGCGCCGCCACGGGCAGCGCCTCGGGCGGGTTGGCCTTCATGATCGCCTCATTCTGCTCGCGCCATTTCTTTTCCATCTCCTCCATTTCCGCCTCGCGGATCATGGTTTCGATGCCCGACCGGAAATGGCCCGAGACACGGCGCACCGTTCCCATCCATTTGCCGATCGTCCGCATGGCGCGGGGCATATCCTTGGGGCCGATCACCACCACGGCGACCACCGCCGTCAGCAGAAATTCCGAAGGGGCAATGTCAAACAGCACAGTGCGTCAGGCCAATCTTGCGAGGAACAGGTAAGAAAGGCTCAGTTCTGGCCGGTCTTTTCTTCGGTTGCAGCAGGCTTGACCGGCTCGCCCTTGCTCTCGATCTGGGCCGGAGGGGGCGTTGCGGGGCGGTCGGTTTCGTCGGCCATCCCTTCCTTGAAGCTTTTGATACCCTTGCCGAAATCGCCCATGATGTCGGACACGCGGCCGCGACCAAACAGCACCAGCACGACCAGCAGAACGATGACCCAGTGCCAGACAGACCCAAAACCCATGATACCAACTCCTTGTGGCCCCGCCGAGCCGGCATTTATGGCCGGGCGTGGGCATTTTGATCCTATCTAGGCACTTTCTGGCGGCGGCGCCAGCCCATCCGCTGATTGACGTAGCGCTTCCTCACTCTTCGGATCACCGGCCGGTTGCCCCATCAGCGCATCATAGGCCTCATCGACCGGATCGAGCAGGCCTGTGGCGCGCAATTCCTCGATTCCGGGCAGGTCGCGGCGGCTGGTCAAACCAAATTCGGCCAGGAAAGCGGGCGTGGTGGCATAGATGACCGGCCGCCCCGGCACCTCGCGCCTGCCCGCGATGCGCACCCATCCGGCTTCCATCAGGACGTCCACGGTGCCCTTGGCGGTCTGGACGCCGCGAATCGCCTCGATCTCGGCTCGGCTGACCGGCTCGTGATAGGCGATGATGGCGAGGCATTCGGTGGCCGCCCGCGTCAGGCGGCGCGGCTCCTCATGCATGGGGCGCAGCAGATGGGCCAGATCGGGCGCGGTCTGGAAATGCCAGCGCCCGCCGCGTTCGACCAGTTCAACCCCGCGCCCGGCATAATGGGCCGACAATTCCCGCAAAGCCTCGCGCACCGCCGCCTCACCCTGCCCCAGATGGCGGGCCATCGCCTCGACGCCCATCGGCTGGGTCGCGGCGAACAGCGCGGCCTCCAGCGCCCGGATCAGCGGGCTCATGCGCTCAGGCTCCGCAAGCGCAGCGGGCCGAACACGTCGTCCTGCACGATCTCTACCCGTCCCTGCCGCGCCAGTTCGAGCGCGGCGACAAAGCTGGAGGCCAGCGCCGAGCGCCGCAGCCTTTCATCGCTCCACTCCGCCTGCGCGGCGGAGGGCAGGAATTCGCGCAGTTCCACCCAGTCGAGCCGCACCCCCAGCATCGCCGACATCCGCGCCAGCGCCGAATCCAGCGTCATCACCTTGCGGTCGCGCACGATATGGACCACCGGCGCATTGCGCGCCTTGACCTGACCATAGGCCGCGATGAGGTCATAGAGGTCGCTCTGCCACACGGCCTTTTTGCCGATTTTCAGCCCTTCGGGCGCGCCGCGCAAAAACACATCGCGCCCGATCCGGTCACGCGCCAAAAGCCGCGCCGCCGCCTCGCGCATCGCGGCCAGACGTTGCAGCCGCAATTGCAGGCGCAGCGCCAGTTCTTCGGGGCTTGGCTCCTCCTGCTCTTCCTTGGGCAGCAGCAGCGAGGATTTGAGATAGGCCAGCCACGCCGCCATCACCAGATAATCGGCGGCCAGTTCCAGCTTGAGCGCCTCGGCGGCCTCGACATAAGCAATATATTGATCGACCAGTTCAAGGATCGAAATGCGCCGCAAATCCACCTTTTGCCGCCGCGCCAGATCAAGGAGCAGATCGAGCGGCCCTTCCCAGCCCTCGATCTCCAGCATCAGCGCATCGCGCCCCGACCCCGCAGAGGAAGGCGCCGCAAACAGGTCTGCGCCCTCGCCCTCCGGGAGGGCACTATCGTTCACACCAGCCCCAGCAATGCATCGCGCGTGGCGATGCATTCCGCCTGCCGCTCCTGCGCCAGACCGGGCGACAGGAAAGTCCCCGCCATCGCCCGCGCCAGGCGCGCCGCGCTTTCCTCGCCCATGGTCGGGCAGGCCTGCGCGATCCCCACCATATCCTCCATCCGCGCCCAGCAGTTGAGCACCAGATCACACCCCGCCGCCAGCGCCCGTGCCGAACGCTCGGGGATCGTGCCCGACAGCGCCTGCATGTCGATATCATCGGTCAGCAGCAGGCCGTCAAAGCCGATCGCCCCCCGGATGATCTCGGCAATGATGCGCAGCGATTGCGTGGCGGGCGCATCAGCGTCCCAAGCGGGAAACAGGATATGTCCCGTCATCCCGATCTTCGCTCGCGCGGCCAAGGCGCGGAAGGGCGCAATGTCGCGTTCCAGCGCATCGGCGTCGGCATGAACGGTGGGCAATTCCTTGTGGCTGTCGGCCCCGGCCCGGCCATGGCCGGGCATATGCTTGATCACGCCCGCAACACCCGCCGCCTCCAGCCCTTCGAGGATGGCCCGGCCCAGCGCGGCCACCCGCATCGGCTCCTCGCCCAAGGCCCGGTCGCCGATTACATCATGCGCGCCGGGCTCGCGCACATCGACGCAGGGCCAGCAATCGACCGTAATGCCCGCCTCGGCCAAATCCAGCCCCAGCGCCTCGGCATGGGCGCGGGCCGCCGCAATCGCGCTGGAGGGCGCCACGTCATAGAGCCGCGCAAAGGGCTCACCGGCCGGATATTTCGCCCAGACAGGCGGCTTCATCCGGGCCACGCGCCCGCCTTCCTGATCGATGCTGATGAACAGATCGTCGCGCCCGTGCAGCGCGCGCAAGTCATCGGTCAGTGCCCGCAATTGCGCGCGATTATCCACATTGCGGCCAAAGAGGATATAGCCCGCCGGATCGCTATCCCGAAAGAAAGCGCGCTCGTCGTCAGAAAGGGTCAGGCCCGCAAGGCCGAAAATCGCCGGTATCATGCCCCATCCGTTGCACGTAACGGCGCCTGCGCGCAAGTTCCGCTTAATGCTTTACCTGACAGGGCAGGCCATCGGCCTTCAACCGCTCGCACAGCCCCGCCCCGCCCCCGGCATTGGTGACCAACTGGAGGCGATAGACCGTGCCCAGATCGATCTTGGCCGAGACCACGCGATGGTTCATGCCCTTGAGGATCTCGTGCCCCTGCACCAGACGGCTCCAACCCGCCGCCGCCGCGCTCTCGCTGGTGTAGGCCGCGATCTGGACCACACCACCGGCCGGGCCGTTCTCTGCAGGGGTCGCAGGTTTGGGGGCGGCAACGGGCTTGGCCGCCGCCACCGCTTCGGGCTTGCCGCTTTCCGGTTTTGCCGCCACGGGCGCGCCGCCGGCAAAGCTCGCCCCTGCCGCTGCCGCGGTCGAGGCGGCCGCTTCGGCCGCATTGGCGCCCGCCGCTGCGGCTTCGCCGCCCGCCAGTTGCGCGGGGCGCTCCTGCCCTTGCGAAACGGCAAAGCTGGAATCGCCCGTCCCGGCAAATTGCTTGCCGCCCGGATCCTTGGGCGCTTCCTTGTAATTTTCCGCAGGCGCGGCAATCACGCTGCCATCGGCCACGGGCGCGCCATTGTCGGGGCGATGGGTGAAATACCAAAAGCCCCCGACCGCCGCCGCCGTCAGCGCCAGACCCGCAGCAACGGCCACGGCCACGCGCTTGCTGTCGACGCCCTCATATTCCTCGTCATCGTCCGATTCGAGCCATGGGAGGCGGTCATGGTCATCAAAGCGCGCCTGCCTGAGCGCCTCGTCAACGCCGTGCAGCGCGCCGTCATCGCGGCCCGGCACAGCCTCGCGCGCATCCTGAAACCATTGCTGCGCGCGGGTTTCGGCCTCCTGCATCGGCGCTTTGGCGTCCTGCGCGAGAACACCGGCCTTGTCCGCCAGCGTCGCGCTGCCGCCCAGCGCGGCATCGCGGGCGCGGCCGATCAGGTCCTTGGCCCGCGCCTGCGCGTCGCCCGCCATATCGGGGCGCGGCTGGAATGAGGGCTGGACCGGCGGCTGGGCAAACCGGTTGCCCTGATTCCAAAACCCATCCTGGCCGTCCGACATGGCTTACATCTCCTCGACAGCGGTCACGCCAAGAATGGCAAGGCCGTTGCGGATGATCTGCCCGATTTGCGAGGCCAAGAAAAGCCTCGCGCCGGTAAGCGTCCCGTTTTCGGACACAATAAAGCGCTTGTCCGGGCGATCATTGCCGACATTCCAATAGGCGTGGAAGGCAGCGGCCAGATCAGCGAGGAAGAAGGCGATGCGATGCGGCTCACGCGCGGCGGCGGCGGCCTCGACCAGACGCGGGAACTGCGCGCCCGTGCGCACCAGCGCCAGTTCTTCCTCGCCCAGCAGGTCGAGCCCGTCGGCCGAAGGCGCAAAGCCTTCCGCCGCGCCCTTGCGCAGGGTCGAGCAGATGCGCGCATGGGCATATTGCAGATAGAACACCGGATTGTCCTTGCTGGCCTCAACCACCTTGGCAAAGTCGAAATCCATCATCGCCTCGGGCTTGCGGGTCAGCATGGTGAAGCGCACGACTTCCTTGCCCACTTCCTCGACCACTTCGCGCAGCGTCACGAAATTGCCGGAACGCTTGGACATTTTCACCGGCTCCCCATCGCGCAGCAATTGCACCATCTGCACCAGCTTCACCTCGAAGGGCTTTGCGGCCCCATCGCGCCCGGTCATCGCGGCAACGGCGGCCTTGATGCGCTTGACGGTGCCCGCATGGTCCGCGCCCCAGATGTCGACCAAGGCATCGGCGGCCTGCGCCTTTTGATAGTGATAGGCCAGATCGGCGCCGAAATAGGTCCAGCTTCCGTCCGACTTCTTGATCGGGCGGTCCTGATCGTCGCCAAACTTCGTGCTGCGGAACAAAGGCAGCGCCACCGGCTCCCAATCGTCGGGCAGCTTGCCCTTGGGCGCTTCCAACTCGCCATCATAGACCAGATCGACCGAGCGCAGCCAGGCTTCGGCTTCCTCGGGCTTACCCGCCGCCTGAAGCTCCGCTTCGGATGAGAAAAGGTCATGCTCGATGCCCAGCAGCGCCAGATCGTCGCGGATCATGTCCATCATCTTGGCCACGGCGCGCACGCGGAACAGCGCCAGCCATTCGGCCTCGGGCGCATCGGCATACGTGTCGCCAAATTCCTCGGCCAGCGCCTGGCCCACCGGCACCAGATAATCGCCCGGATAGAGCCCTTCGGGGATCTCGCCCACAGCGCGGCCCAGCGCCTCAAGATAGCGGACATGGGCGCTGCGGGCCAGAACCTGCACCTGCGCGCCCGCATCATTGACGTAATATTCGCGGATGACCTTATGCCCGGCCCATTCCAGCAAGGAGGCCAGCGCATCGCCCACCACCGCGCCGCGGCAATGGCCCATATGCATGGGACCAGTGGGGTTGGCCGAGACATATTCGACGTTCACCGTCGTGCCCGCGCCCACGGCCGAGCGGCCATAATTGCCGCCCTGCGCGCCGATCAGCGCCAGTTCGCCCAGCCATGCCGCATCCGACAGGCGCAGGTTGATAAAGCCCGGCCCCGCGATCTCGGCGCTCTTGACCTGCTCCAGCTTTTCCAGTTCCGCCACCAGTTGCGTTGCCAGCGCGCGCGGATTGGTGCCCGCAGGCTTGGCCAGCACCATCGCCGCATTGGTGGCCAGATCGCCGTGCGAGGGATCGCGCGGACTTTCCACCGTCACGGCGCCTCGGTTCACCCCCTCGGGCAATTGCCCTGCGGCCACCAGCGCATCGAGCGCGGCGGCGACATGGCCTGCAAAGGCGTGAAAGATCGGGGCGGCTTGATCGGCTTGCTGTGTCATGCCAGCGCGCCTAGCGAATTTACGCCGCAAACGAAAGGCCGCAAAAATAAGGGGGCCGCCAAGCCCCCCGGAAATCAACGCGTGCCGTTATACTGAAGCTGTTCAGGCGTGAGCTGGAAACCCACCAGCACCTCGAAGGTGGCCTTGGCCACCGCCGCGCGCACTTCGGGATCGGTCAGCGGGTCGATCGCGGCATCCGCCTCGCCCGCCTTGCGCTGTTTGAGCAGACGGGCGCGCACCGCGCTGTCCAGCGTGGCGTCGGCCTTGTTGATCGTCGCCCCGCCCGAGGCCATTACCTCGCCGCGCGTCTGGCCGTCGGCAAAACGCACCGTGGCCGTGCCCAGACGCTTGGCGATGACGACATTGCCGCCGCGCACCACAGTGACGAAATAGGGCAGGTTGACCACCCGTTCGCCGCGCCCGTCAGCCCGCGTGGCCAAAACCTTGAAGGTCACATTGGCCTCAACCGGGCTGCTCTTGGGGTCGCACTGGCTGCGCACATCGGTGATCGCCCCGGTCAGGTCGATCGCATTGGCATTTTGCCCGCCGCCGAAACGGAATGTGGTGATATCCCCGGTGTAATCGGCAATGCCCACCGCCGGACAGGTCGAGCGCACCGCCGTGATGCCCACGCCATCCTGCACCACCAGTTCACCCGTCGACTTGCATCCGGCCAGCAGCGCCATGGCGCCCAGCAGCCCCGCCCCGCAAGCGACTTTGGCATTCATTTGGCGTGTACGAAAGGGCATGACAGACTCGTTCCTTCAACATTCCTGTTCGCTGCCCTAGCGGCGCGCGGCGCAAAGCGCTAGAGGCGGGTGTATGAACACCGCCTTTCCCGCCCCCGCCGATTCCATTTCTCTACAGCCGCTCAAGCTGTTGATTGCCGCGCCGCGCGGATTTTGCGCCGGTGTTGATCGCGCAATCGAAATTGTCGAGCGGGCGATTCGCAAATATGGCGCCCCGGTCTATGTGCGCCATGAAATCGTCCATAACCGCTATGTGGTCGACGGGCTCAAAGCCAAGGGCGCGATCTTTGTCGAGGAACTCGACGAAGTGCCCGATGGCGTGCCGGTGATCTTTTCGGCGCATGGCGTGCCCAAGGCGGTGCCTGCGGCGGCCGATGCGCGCGGCCTGCAATGGCTCGATGCCACCTGCCCGCTGGTGTCCAAGGTCCACCGTCAGGCCGAGCGCCAGATCGAGGCGGGCCGTCATATTCTCTTCATCGGCCACAAGGGCCACCCCGAGGTGATCGGCACCTTCGGTCAGGTGCCTGATGGCCATATGACGCTGGTCGAAACGGTCGAGGATGTGGCCAAGCTGCCCTTCACCACGCAGGACACGCTTGGTTTTCTTACGCAGACCACACTCTCGGTCGATGACACGCATGAGATCGTCGAGGCGCTCAAGGCCCGCTATCCCCAGATCCACGCGCCCCGCGCCGAAGACATCTGCTATGCCACGTCCAACCGTCAGGCCGCCGTCAAGGCGATTGCGCCGCAATGCGATCTGGTGCTGGTGATCGGCGCGCCCAATTCGTCCAATTCGATGCGTCTGGTCGAGGTTTCGGATCGCAGCGGCACGCCCTCGCGGCTGGTGCAGCGTGCCGATGAGATCGACGTTTCCTGGCTCGACGGGGTCAACACATTGGGCCTGACCGCCGGGGCCAGCGCGCCCGAGGAACTGGTGCGCGAGGTCATCGCCCGCATCGGCCAGTGGCGTCAGGTCGAAGAGGAGACGGTGGTCACCACCGAAGAAAACATGATCTTCAAACTGCCGCGCCAACTGGCTGGCTGAAGCGAGGCGGCAATGGCGGTTTATACACAATTGGGCGCCGAAGCGCTGGCTGCGCTGATCGGCGAATTTGCGGTGGGCGATCTGGTTTCGGCCAAGGGCATTGCCGAGGGCGTGTCCAATTCAAACTGGCTGATCGAAACCACCGGCACCGGATCGGGGCCAAAGCGCTTCATCCTGACCATGTTCGAGGGCCGGACGGAAGTGGCCGAATTGCCCTTCTTCCTTGGCCTGCTCGACCATCTGGCCGACAAGAAATGCCCGGTGCCGCGTACGATCCATGACCGCGACGGCGCCAGCTTCCGCTGGATCGATGACAAGGCGGTCACGCTGATCGAATTCCTGCCGGGTGTTTCGGTGTCTGAGCCCACGCCCGGTCAGGCGCGCTCGGTGGGCGCGGCACTGGCGGGCCTGCACTTGGCCGCCGCCGATTTCCCGCAGAGCCGCGCCAATGACCTAAGCCTGGCCGGATGGCGCGGGCTGATCGACGGTTGCGGGGCCGATGGGCTGGCGGGGATTGATCCGGCTCTGGCGGGCCTTGTGGCGCGCGAAATGGCGGTGATCGAGGGCGAATGGCCCGCCGACCTGCCCCGCTCGATCATCCATGCCGACCTGTTCCCCGACAATGTGCTGATGCTGGGCGATCAGGTGACGGGGCTGATCGACTTCTATTTCTCCTGCCATGACATCATCGCCTATGATGTGGCCGTGACCCATGCGGCATGGTGCTTCTCTGGCGACGGGCGGGAATTTCATTCGGACATTTCCGAGGCGCTGCTGGCCGGTTACGAATCGGTGCGTCCGCTCTCCTATGCCGAAATTGCCGCGCTGCCGGTGCTGGCGCGCGGAGCGGCGATGCGCTTCCTGTCCACCCGCGCCTATGACTGGATCAACACCCCGCCCGATGCGCTGGTGGTCAAGAAAGACCCGATGGCCTTTGCCCGCCGCCTGCAATTCTATGCCGCCAACCCCGGCGTGTTCGGGGCATGAAGCAGGTCGAGATTTTTACCGACGGGGCCTGCAAGGGAAACCCCGGCCCTGGCGGCTGGGCGGCGCTGCTGCGCATGGGCGAGAGGGAGAAGGAACTGGTCGGCGCCGAGGCGCAGACCACCAACAACCGCATGGAAATGACCGCCGTGATCCGCGCTCTGGCGGCGCTCAATCAGCCCTGTCAGGTCAAGCTCTGCACCGACAGCAAATATGTCATCGACGGCATCACGCAGTGGGTGTTCGGTTGGCAAAAGCGCGGCTGGGTCAATGCCAAGAAAGAACCTGTGGCCAACGAGGATCTGTGGCGCGAGATGCTTTTGGTGTCCAAGCCGCATAAGATCGACTGGCAATGGGTGCGCGGGCATAATGGCCATGCGGAAAATGAGCGCGTGGACAAGCTGGCCAGTGATGCGGCGGTTGAGGTGGGGAAGAAGAAGTAAGGGATAGATGCGAGGGTCTAGACCCTCGCGCTCCCGTTACTGTCCGCGTGGTGCTTACGGTTCGGCATTTGGTGGCTGGCGCAAGGTGGGGATGTTAAAGCCTGCGGCGCCTCTTTTCTTCCCGCGAAGCGGCTTACCCCCCAAACGAAAAACGCCCTCACGTTGCCGCAGGAGCGCTTTTCATTAACGGGATTGCAAAGGGACCGAGTCCCTTTGCCCGCCGGAGGCATCAAACCCCCAAACGATCACCCATCCAGCCCATAAGCCGTATGCAGCAAACGCACCGCCAATTCAGTTTCGTCCGAATCGATCAGCACCGAAACCTTGATTTCCGAGGTCGAGATCGCCTGGATATTGATCCCGCGATCGGCCAGCGACTTGAACATCATGGCCGCGACGCCCGCGTGGCTGCGCATGCCCACGCCCACGACCGAGATCTTGGCGACCTTGGGGTCGGTCGAGAGCTTTTCATAGCGGATGGTTTCGCGGTTTTCCTCCAGCACGGCCACCGTGCGGTCGAGGTCGGCGGCGGGCACCGTGAAGGTGACGTCCGTGTCCGTATCGGCGCGGCCAACGTTCTGGATAATCATGTCCACGTTGATGTTGGCTTCGGCCAGCGGGCCAAAGATCGACGACACGGCGCCCGGGCGGTCCGGCACGGCGGTCAGGATAACCTTGGCGTCATTCTTGTCGGCGGCGATGCCGGTGATGAGTTGGCGTTCCATATCCAGGCCCTCAAGTTCTTCGTCGGACACGATCATCGTGCCGGGCAGTGTATCAGCAGCAGGAGCGTTTTCGTCGATGAAGGAGGAGAGCACCTGAACGCGCACCTTTTCCTTCATGGCAAGGCTGACCGAGCGGGTCTGAAGCACCTTGGAGCCGACGCTGGCCAGTTCCAGCATTTCCTCATAGGTGACATTCTTGAGCTTGCGCGCCTTGGCGACGATGCGCGGGTCGGTGGTGTAAACGCCGTCCACGTCGGTGTAGATGTCGCAGCGATCCGCCTTCAGCGCCGCCGCCACGGCCACGGCCGAGGTGTCCGAACCACCGCGACCCAGCGTGGTGATGCGATTGTCCGCCGTCAGACCCTGGAAGCCGGGGATCACGGCGATTTCGCCGCGCGCCATGCTGGCAAGGATCTCGTCGGTGTCGATCGATTCGATGCGGGCCTTGGCGTGCGCGTCATCGGTGCGGATCGGCAATTGCCAGCCCAGCCACGAACGCGCCTTGGCGCCGATCGATTGCAGCGTCAGCGCCAAAAGGCCGCTGGTCACCTGTTCGCCGCTGGCCACCACCACGTCATATTCGGCGGGGTCATACAGCGCGTTGGCTTCACGGCAGAAGTTTACCAGTCGGTCGGTTTCACCCGACATGGCCGACACCACCACCGCCACCTCGTGCCCGGCTTCTTGCTGACGGCGCACAATGCCCGCCACGCGCCGGATGCGCTCGGTGCCGGCCATGGAGGTGCCGCCGAATTTCATGACGATCCGGGCCACGGTCACAGGCTCCTTAATTGAAACAAAATTACACGCGAGGCACTTGCCCCGCTTGGGGCTGGCGCTTTAGGTAGGTCCCATGAGCAATGCAACGACTATTCGCCCCGAGGAAGCCGCCCATTTCGGCAAATTGGCCGCTCAGTGGTGGGATCCCAAGGGTTCCTCGGCCATGCTGCACCGGCTGAACCCGGTTCGGCTGCGATTTATCCGCGATGCGGTGGATGCCCATTTCCATGCCGATTCGCGCTCTGTGCGGCCTCTGGTGGGGCGGCGGGCGCTCGATGTCGGCTGCGGCGCGGGGCTTTTGTGCGAGCCTCTGGCCCGGCTGGGCGCGGCCGTCACGGGCGTGGACGCGGCGGCGGAAAACATCGCGGCGGCGCGCGAACATGCCGCTGGCGGCGGCCTGCCCATCGAATACGTCTGCGGCGATGTCGGGGCGCTGGGCCTGTCGGGCTATGATCTGGTCACCAGCATGGAGGTGATCGAACATGTCGCCGACAAGCCCGCCTTCCTGCGTGCGCTGATCGGGGCGATGGCGGACGACGGGCTGATGATCCTGTCCACCCCGAACCGCACGCCGCAATCCAAATGGCTGATGATCGAGGCCGCCGAGCGCATCGGCATGGTGCCGCGCGGGACGCACCATTGGGAGGACTTCATCACCCCCGCCGAACTGGCGTTGATGCTCGAAGATCTGGGGATGCAGGTGGGGCAGCCGATGGGGATTGCTTGGAATCCTCTGAAGGGTCTGCATCTGTCGGATGATATGGCGTTGAATTATATTTTGACGGTGCGGAAGGCCGGTTAAGCGGGTTTTGCCTCCGGCGGGCAAAGGGACTCATCCCTTTGCAATCCCATGACTGGGGTGGCGTAAAGTCGGCAGGGTGGTAATTAAAGCAATGGAATAAGGCCTGCGGCGCGGCGGCCTGACGCTAAAAAGCGCCGCAGGCTTTCAAATTCAAACCTGGCACCAGCACCCAAGGCCGAACCCATAGCACAACGCCGACATTACCGGGATTGTTAAGGGCCCCCGCCCTTAACCCGCCGGAGGCATCCTAACCTTAACCGCCTCCACCACCTGCGTCTCCCGCTCCCCCCAATTCCCATCAATACGCTCATAACGCACCCCTGCCCGCACCAGCATCTCCTCCGAGACAGCGGCGAAACGCGCCCGCGCCTCATCGGTGCCGAAAAAGCGTGTGCCGTCGGCCACCCACGGCACGTCGGGCGAGAAGAGGAGGTAGAGATCGGCCTTGGGGTAGGCAAAGAGTTCGTCAGGCGCGTGCCCGAAGAGCATCTGCGCCCAGGCGGCGGTCATCAGCGGATCGGTATCGAGGATCAGCACGGGGGGCCGCGCCTCGCTGGCGCGCAGCATGGCGTCGTTCTGGCCCCGGGCCATGGCCAGCAGGTCGTCCATGGTAAAGTCCGTGCCGTGCGTCTCGGCATAATCGCGGCCATATTCAGGCACCCATGGCCAGCCGAACCTTTGTTGCAACCTTTGCGCCAGCACCGATTTGCCCGTGCTTTCCGCGCCGTGGAAACAGATGCGGATCATGCCCGCCCCGCCTTCATCCATTCGCGCAGGCCCAGCACCGAAAGCACGAGGAACCCGACATAGAGCGCCGCTGTGGGATAAAGCCCGCGATTGATGTAAAGCGCCACCGAGGCCACATCGATCGCGATCCACAGCATCCAGTTCTCGGTCTTGCGCAGGCCCAGCAGGATCTGCGCGGCAACGCTGGCGCCCGTCACCGCCGAATCGGCAAAGGGCATCGCCGCATTGGTAAAGCGCGCCAGCGCCCAGCCGAGGTTAAGGCTGAGCGCGGCCGTGACCAGCGCCCAGACGATGCGGCTGAACGGACTGAGCCAGCCGACCGGAACATCCTCGCCCACGCCTTTGCTGCGCGCCCAGAGCCACCAGCCCCAGCCTTGCGCGGCAAAGAAAAACACCTGAAGCCCGCTCTCGGCATAGAGGCGCTTTTCAAGGAAAACAAAGACGTAGATCGCCACCATCGCCATGCCAAAGGCATAGTTCCAGACCGAGCGTCGGACGAGCAGCGCGATATTGACCAGCCCCAGCGCGGCGGCCACCCATTCCAGGGCCGAATACCAGCTCTCGTCCATCGTCTTGCCTTCCGTGGCGTTTACCGCAGCGCCGCTTCCCACTCGCTGGCCTTGAAGCCCACCAGAAGGCCGCCCTTGTATTCCACGATGGGCCGCTTGATCATCGAGGGGTTCTCCACCATCAGCGAGACGGCAAGATTGTCATCGACCATCGCGCGGATTTCCTCGGGCAGCTTTTTGAACGTCGTGCCCGCGCGGTTCAAAATCTTGTCCAGCCCGGCCTCGATGATCCAGTTGGTCAGCTTGTCCTTGTCCGCGCCTGCCTTCTTGTAGTCATGGAAAGCATAGCTGATCCCATTGCCCTCCAGCCAGTTGCGCGCTTTTTTGACGGTATCGCAATTGGGGATACCGTAGAGGGTGATGGTCATGAAAATTCCTTGGATAAGTAGAGCCGGGCCAAAGCACCGTTGCGGCGGGTTTGGCAATGCTTTCCTTCACGGAAAACGACGCTCGACCGCCCCGTCGCAGGAATAGACCGTGTATTGGGCATAATATGCCTCCCGCCCCCTCGCCTGTGCCTCGCGGTGTTCGGGGTGGCGCGCCCATTCGCGCGCGGCCTCGACGCTTTCCCAGACCGAGATGGTCACCGTCTCGCCATCGGGGGCGGCAAAGCTTTTGTAATCGAGGAAGCCCGGCTGCGCCCGCGCCAGCTCGTCCATGCGCGCAGCGTCGGCGGCATAGGCGGCGGCGTCGTAATCAGCCCGTTTCCGGCTGCGGAACACGTTCATATACATGGACGCATGGGTAACAGTGGACTTTCCCGCCCACAATCGCCAAAGAGCGCGGCCATGAGCTGGAACACCTTTGGCCGCCTTTTCCGATTCACCACCTGGGGCGAAAGCCACGGGCCCGCGCTGGGCGCGGTTGTCGATGGCTGCCCTCCGGGGCTGGAAATCAGCGAGGAGATGATCCAGCCCTTCCTCGACGCGCGCCGTCCGGGGCAGAGCAAGTTCACCACCCAGCGCAATGAGGCCGATCTGGTCAAGATCCTCTCGGGCGTGTTTGACGGCAAGACGACCGGCACCCCGATCAGCCTGATGATCGAGAACACCGATCAGCGGTCGAAGGACTATTCCGAGGTCGCCAAATCCTATCGCCCCGGCCATGCCGATTATGCCTATGACGCCAAATATGGCTTCCGCGACTATCGCGGCGGCGGGCGGTCGAGCGCGCGCGAAACCGCCGCGCGCGTGGCGGCGGGCGGCGTGGCGCGTCTGGTGATCCCGGAGGTGCGGATCGTCGGCTATGTCAGCCAGATCGGCGACGACCGCATCGACATGGGTAATTTCGACGAGGCACAGATCCGCGCCAACCCCTTCTTCTGCCCCGATGCCGAGGCGGCGAAGCGCTGGGAAGCGATCGTCGATCAGGCCCGCCTTGATGGCTCCTCCATCGGCGCTGTTGTCGAATGCGTGGCCTATGGTGTGCCCGCCGGATGGGGCGCGCCGCTTTATGCCAAGCTCGATTCCGAACTGGCCGCCGCGATGATGAGCATCAATGCGGTCAAGGGCGTGGAAATCGGCGATGGCTTTGCCGCCGCCACGCTGCGCGGCGAACAGAACGCCGACGCCATGCGCCCCGGCCCCGATGGGCGGCCCGTGTTCGAGGCCAACCATGCGGGCGGCATAGCGGGCGGCATTTCCACGGGCCAGCCGGTTGTGGTGCGCGTGGCCTTCAAGCCGACCAGTTCGATCCTGATCCCGGTGCCCACCATTGACCGCGAGGGCGCGGCGGCCGAAATCCGCACCAAGGGCCGCCATGACCCCTGCGTTGGCATTCGCGGCGTGCCGGTGGTCGAGGCGATGATGGCGCTGGTGCTGGCCGATCAGAAGCTGATTGACCGTGGACAGGTTTTCGCTCCCCGCGCCTGATCCGGGTTGTCGATTGCATAAATCGATCAAGCCATGGCTATTGCCCCCGACTTATCGCTAATCCCAATGTGATTAATCGGGAATCCGCACTTCGCATTTGCATCATCAGTGCCTATCTCCGCTTCACGAGTTTCAACACCCCCAGACACAAACTGGGCAAACGACGGAGCATATCCCATGTCGCTTATCGGCTATTCGATCCAGCCCTTCACCGCCACCGCCTATAAGGCCGGCGCTTTTGTCGACGTTACCGACGCCGACATCAAGGGCAAGTGGTCGGTGTTCTTCTTCTATCCGGCCGACTTCACCTTCGTGTGCCCGACCGAACTGGAAGACCTCCAGAACGAATATGCCAACCTGAAGGCACTGGGCGTTGAAGTGTACGGCGTGTCGACCGACACCCACTTCAGCCACAAGGCATGGGCCGACACCTCGCCCGCCATCGGCAAGATCGAATACTTCCTGGTCGGCGACCAGAACCATGACCTGACCAAGCAGTTCAACAACCTGCGCGAAGGCGTGGGCCTGGCCGACCGCGGCACCTTCGTGACCGATCCCGAAGGCGTGGTGCAGCTGGTCGAAGTGACCCCCGAAGGCGTGGGCCGCAACGCTGCTGAACTGGTGCGCAAGATCAAGGCCGCCAAGTACTGGCAGGAACACCCCGGTCAGGTTTGCCCCGCCAAGTGGGAAGAAGGCGCCGAAACGCTGGCTCCCTCGATCGATCTGGTCGGCAAGATCTGATTGGTTCGAAGTTTGGAAATACCCGCAGGGGGACTCGTCCCCCTGCACCCCCATTACGTCTCCCGGCGAGAAGTAAGCGATTGGCGGCCATAGAGCGCCTGCATCGCCCCGCCGGAGGCTCTTATGGCTGCTGCGCAGCAGGGCCTTTTATACATAGCGTTGCCTGATAAGCTGCCCTTTCGTCGGAAGACGTAACGGGAGCGTGAGGGGCTATGCCGGTTTCTCTTGAGAAACCGGAAACTCAAACAATACCCTCGCATTTCTAAATCCGAAGGATCAACCGATGCTCGACGCCAACCTGTCCGCCCAACTCAAACAATATCTCGCCATGCTGCGTGAACCGATTGAGCTTGTCGCCAGCCTTGGCGACGATGCGAAATCGGCCCAGACCCGCGAATTGATCGAAGCCATCGCCGCGCTGTCCGACAAGGTTTCCGCGCGTTTCGATGGAACCAATGCGCGCACCCCGTCTTTCACCATCAGCCCCCAGGCCAATGCGCATGACCGCGTGCGCTTTGCCGGCCTGCCGATGGGGCACGAGTTTACTTCGCTGGTCCTGGCATTGCTCTGGGCCGGCGGCCACCCGCCCAAGGTGTCGCAAGAGGTGCTGGATCAGGTAACAAGCCTGACCAGCACCCACAATTTCGAGATGTATTTCTCGCTGACCTGCCACAATTGCCCCGATGTGGTTCAGGCGCTGACGCTGATCGCGCTGAAGAACCCGCGCTTCTCCGCCACCCTGATCGAGGGCGGCACCTATCAGGCCGAGGTCGATGAGCGCGGCGTGATGGCGGTGCCTGCCGTGTTCAAGGATGGCGCCATGTGGCTGTCGGGCAAGAAGACGCTGGAGGAAATCGTCGCCGATCTGGACGAGGGCGCCGAAGCCAAGGCCGCCGAAGCGGTCAACGCCAAGGAGCCGTTCGAAGTGCTGGTCGTCGGCGGCGGCCCCGCAGGTGCGGCCTCGGCCATCTATACGGCGCGCAAGGGCATCCGCACCGGTGTCGCGGCGCAGCGCTTCGGCGGACAGGTGCTGGACACGCTGGGCATCGAGAATTTCATCTCGGTTTCCCACACCGAAGGCCCGAAGCTGGCCGCCGCGCTCGAAGCCCATGTGAAGGACTATGATGTCGACATCATGAACCTTGCCACCGCGCAAAAGCTGATCCCTGCGACGCGCGAAGGCGGCTATCACCAGATCGAGCTGGCCAATGGCGGTGTGCTGCGGGCGCGCTCCATTGTGCTGTCCACCGGCGCGCGCTGGCGCAACATGAATGTGCCGGGCGAGAAGGAGTATGCCAACAAGGGCGTGGCCTACTGCCCGCACTGCGACGGCCCGCTGTTCAAGGGCAAGCGCGTGGCGGTGATCGGCGGCGGCAATTCGGGCGTCGAGGCCGCCATCGACCTGGCCGGAATCGTCTCCCATGTCACGCTGATCGAATTCGACAGCGCCATGCGCGCCGATGCCGTGCTGCAAGACAAGCTGCGCAGCCTGCCCAACGTCACGATCATCACCAGCGCGCTGACCAAGGAAGTGCTGGGCGATGGGGCGAAGGTGTCGGGTCTGGTCTATGAAGCCCGCGAAACGGGTGAAGTGCATCAGGTCAACCTCGAGGGCATCTTTGTCCAGATCGGCCTTGTGCCCAACACCGAATGGCTGAAAGGCGCCCTCGCCCTCTCGCCGCGCGGCGAAATCGAGATCGACGCCAAGGGCGCAACCAGCGTGCCGGGCATCTTCGCGGCGGGCGATTGCACCACCGTGCCCTATAAGCAGATCGTCATCGCCATGGGCGCGGGCGCAACGGCGGGGCTGTCGGCGTTTGATTACTTGATCCGCACGCCGGCGCCGGTGTTGGAAGGGGTTGCTTAAGGGGGTTTTATGCCTCCGGCGGGTTAAGGGACTTGGTCCCTTAACAATCCCGTTATTAGGGGCACTACGGGTTCGGCCTTGTGGGTCGGACGCGATGTTTGGAATTGAATGCCTGCGGCGCCAATGGCGCTACGTCGCCGCGCCGCAGGCTTTATGAAACGCCTCGCGGAATGGCGCTTATCTACCAACCAAACGCCACCCCATTATCTGGATTGTTAAGGGACCAAGTCCCTTAACCCGCCGGAGGCAACCCCTTCCTTATTTCCCCCGCTTCAAAATAATATACACCGCCCCCGCGCCTCCATGCCGGGGATGAGCAGCCCGCACCGCGGCAATGCGCGAAGCATGCGAGCCGTGCACCAACCAGTCGAGAAACTTGGCCCGGATCACCCCGCGATGCGATCCGCGATCCGCCGGGCCGGGCGCCGGGCGCGCGCGCCCCGTGATCAGCAGCACCACCCGCGCACCTTGTGCCAAAGCCAGCGCCAGCCCGTGATCGAGGCGCTGATAGGCTCCTTCCAGATTGGCCCCATGCAGGTCGAGCGTAAAATCAGGAGCCACCTGCCCCTTACCCAGCCTCTTGTCCCATCCGCCGTCCAGACCGTGGCGGTCGAGAGGGCGGGGGGGCGCCGGTGGCGGCGCGGGCGGCGGCAGGGGTGGCGGAACGCGGCCCTTGATGCGCTTGGGCGGCAAAGGGGGCGGCGCCTCGGCCATGATCGGCGGGGGCAAATTGGGTTCAACCTTGCGGCGCGGCTCCAGCGGCTCGATCGTATCGGCCACCCGGCGCCACAGATCCTCTTCTTCCGGTGTCAGCCTGCGCCCGCCACGCAGGGAGAACGGCGCCCTCATCGCGCGCCAAGCCGCGCCAGCGTCCCCTTGGGCAGCAGGATATAGGCCCGCCCACGCGCCAGCATACCGCCCGCGATGCGCCTTGCCTCATCGCCCGCGCCCCAGAAGCTGTCAAAACGGTTCGGCCCCTTGATCGCCCCGCCGGTATCCTGCGCCACCCACAGGCCGTTGACCTTGTTCGCATTGGCCAGCGCCGGATCGGCCGCGATCAGCACCGGCGCGCCAAGCGGCGCAAACAGCGGATCGGCTGCCACGCTGACATGGGGCCGCACCGGCACGCCCATCGCGCCGATTGGCCCGTCGCCGGTCAATTCGCGGAAAAACACCCAGCTCTTGTTCTGACGCATCAGCGACATGCCATCCTGCGGATGCTCGCGGATATATTGCATGATGCCCTGCATCGACCCGGCATATTGTCCCGGTCCGTTACCCAGCAGGCCCTGCTGGCGCATCACCGTGCCAATGCCGGTGTAATTCTGGCCATTGTCGGCGGCATAGCCGATGCGAATCACCCGCCCGTCCGGCCCGCGCAGCCGGCCAGATCCCTGGATTTGCAGGAAAAAGAACTCCACCGGATCGGCCGCCCAGGCAATTTCCAGACCCTTGCCGGCCAGCTTGCCATCCTCAATTTCGCCGCGCTCGAAATAGGGTTGGAACACCCCGTTTTCGTCATAGCGGCCAAAGGGCGTCTGGCCATTGGGCTTGATCGGCGCGTCACCAGGGCGGGCATGGACCAGATCGCGCGGCACGCCATAGACCGGCACGTCATAGCCGGGCTGGCGCGTGCGGCTGCCCGCGATTTCCGGCTCGTAATAGCCGGTGACATAGGTGGCACCATCGCCAACCTGCGCCAGTTCAAAGCGCGAGCGGAAAAAGCGCTGCGCATCGGCCGCATTCCATGCCGCCGCCGCGGCGCAGACATCCTGCCAATCGCTGCGCTGAGTCAGCCCGCTGGTATCGGGGCGCGCCAGGAGCTTGGGGCAGCTTTCGCGAAAAGAGGCCAGCGCGCCCTGTGCCATGGTGTCGCTGAGGGCGAAAGTGGCCAGATCCGGCCCGCGATGGACGCCCACATTGATTGCGGTCACCACCGGCTTTGGCGGGGCAACCGGGGTGGAAGGCGTAGGGCGCGCAGGCGGCGCAACGGGCGGACGGGGACCGGGAATGATGCGGGCGCAAGCCTCAAGCAACAGAAAACCCGCCAGCGCCGCGCCGATTCGCGACTGCCTCACATTCATAATCGTCCCCACCAGATTCGCCTTTTGGCGCGTTTATGCCCGGCCCTATGGCGCAGACAAACGGGGCGCACGCCTTGGCGCCGCCCCGCTTCGACAAGGTCTTAGCCCTCGTCGGTTTCTTCGAGAAGCCAATCGGGATCGGCCGAGTGGATATCGCGGCGGAATGTCCAGACGTCGCGCACCTCGACCGCATCGTTGAGCGAACCGGCAATCACCTTGCCCTCGCGGTCGCGGGTGACGGCGGCGACATCGGCAACAAAGCGCACCGAGACGCGAGCAAAGGGAGCCGCATAGCTGGCGCCCACGATCTGGGTTTCCTCGATGCGAACAAGGCTGTTGTTGAAAGTTTCGCCGGCGGCCTCACGCGTGTCGATGGCATCAATGAAGCTGCGCGCCACTTCCGCATCGCACAGCAGGCTCAATTGCGCACGATCACCGCGCCAGAAAGCATCAAGCACCATGCGATAGGCAGAACGCGCACCCTCGACAAAGGTGACCGGGTCAAACCGGCGGTCCACCGAGATGATCTCGCGCAAGCCCCGCTCAACACCGGGCAGCACAGCCCCCAGTTCACGCGGACGAACCGAACCGGCCACAGCCCGTTCGGGCAGCGGCAGGGCGGCGGGCGCAGCGGAAGCCTGAGCATCCAGACGGCTCTGTACCGGCTCCTCGCCATGTTCGGCGCGGCGCCCCAGCACCGAATAGAGACGCATGCCCAGAAAGGCTGCGATCATGGCCAGAATGACGATCGAGACGGTCACTTGCGTTTGCTTTCATCCCTATGGGCGAGTCTTGCAAAATGCAGACTTCACCCTTCATAGTGCCTTACATAGTGACGATTGACAAATGAACAACGCATGGATGGGGATATAATCCCAAAAAATCCCGCACTGCGTCACAAACGCCGCAACCGCCCTCCATGCCGCCCAGATCCTTGTGCGGTGCCGACCGTGATGCTAGGCGCCATAGGCAAACCATGACCACCACATGCGCCCGATGATCGGGCCACACAGGGAAAGAATCAAACATGGCCGATGATGGCACCGTCACTTCCTCGCTGCGTCTGGATGGCGAGGACACCCTGCCCAGCGCTGGCGTGATTTCGCAATATGTGAAGGACTTGTCGGTCGAGAATCCCAATGCGCCCGAAAGCTTTTCGTGGCAGGATTCGCCCCAGTTGGACATCCAGTTCAACATTCAGGCCCGCGCCATCGAGGGCGACGTGCATGAGGTCGAGCTGAAGGTTCAGATCAACGCGCGCTGCGAAGCGGGCGTGGCCTACATCATCGATCTGACCTATGCGGGTCTGATCGGCATGCGCAATCTGGAAGAAGCCCAGATGCACGCCTTCATGTTTGCCGAAGCGCCGCGCATCCTCTTCCCGTTTGCCCGCCGCGTGATTGCCGACGCCACGCGCGATGCAGGCTTTACCCCGGTCATGCTGGAACCCATTGATTTCAATGGCCTCTATATCCAGCAGCTCGCCGCGCAGGCCGAAGCCCAGCAGGGCCCCTCGGCCAGCGACGAGCCCGCCGGCCACGCATGATGTTCCGCCCGGCCTCCCATGCGGGGCCGGGCATTTCCGATAAAGCCAAAACAAGACCGCCATACCCATGAACCTTCTGAAAGCCACGGGGACGATCGGCGGCCTCACCTTGCTGAGTCGCGTGCTGGGATTGGTGCGCGATTCGCTGTTTGCGCGGATGGTGGGCGCAGGCTTTGCCTCGGACGCCTTTCTGGTGGCGTTTCGCCTGCCCAACATGTTCCGCGCCCTGTTTGCCGAGGGCGCCTTTGCCAGCGCCTTTGTGCCGATGTTCAATCAGAAAGTGGCCGATGCACAGGGGCGCGGATTGCCCGATGGCATCGCCTTTGCCGAGGCGGCGCTCTCGGTGCTGTTGCCGGTGCTGATCGTGATGACGATCCTGCTGGAGGTCTTTGCTTGGCCCGTGACATGGGCGCTGTCGGGCCGGTTCCACGGGGTTTCGGCGGATCAGTTCGCCTTTGCTGTCAAGCTGTCGCGGCTGACGATCCCCTATCTGATGCTGATCTCGCTGGTGTCCTTGCTGGGCGGCATCCTCAATTCGCTCAATCAATTCTGGGTCAATGCGGCCGCGCCGATCCTGCTCAACCTGACGCTGATCGGCGCGCTGTTGTTTTTCCATTCGCCCGATCCGATGGAGACCGCGCGCAATCAGGCGCTGGCGGTCACGGTGTCGGGCGCGCTGCAACTGGCGTGGCTGGCCCATGCCGCGTGGAGGAACGGCGTCTCGCTGCGCCCGCACTGGCCGCGTTTCACGCCCGAGGTTAAGCGCCTCCTCGCGCTGATCTGGCCGGCGGCGGCGGGCGCAGGCGCGGTGCAGATCAACCTTGTCATCTCAACCGCGCTGGCCGCCAGCCTGCTCGATCATGGCAGCGTGACCTATATTTACATGGCCGACCGGCTGAACCAATTGCCGCTGGGCCTGATCGGCATTGCCCTTGGCACCGTCCTGCTGCCCACGATCAGCCGCCTACTGGGCGCGGGCGATGAGGCGGGGGCGATGGAAACGCAGAACCGGGGGCTGGAGATCGCCCTGCTGCTGACCCTGCCCGCCACGGTCGGTCTGGTGTTTTGCGGCGAGCCGATTGCCGCCGCGCTGTTCGGCTATGGCCGCTATACCGCGCTCGACACCGCCCATACGGCGCAGGCTTTGGCCGCTTTCTCGGTCGGCCTGCCCAGCTATATTCTGGTGAAGGTGCTGACGCCGGGCTATTACGCCCGCCACGACACCAAGACCCCGGTGCGTTTCGCCACGATCAGCATGGGGGTCAACCTTGCGCTCAATCTGATCCTGATCCTGCCGCTGCGCCATATGGGGCCGCCGCTGGCCACCGCGATTGCCTCCACGGTCAACGTCTGGCTGCTCTATGCCACGTTGGTCAAGCGCGGGCATTTCACGCTCGATGCGCAGTTGCGCCACCGGGCGTGGCGGCTGGGCGTGGCGGCGCTGACCATGGGGGCGGTGCTGTGGATCTGCCAGCCCTGGCTGATGCCCTATACGCATGGCTCGTGGTTTGTGCGTCTGACGGCGATGGGGACGCTGGTGGGGGGCGGCGTTTTTGTCTATGGCCTCGCCAGTTTTGCGCTTGGCGCCTTTGGCGTTGAGGATCTTAAACTTTTGCGGCGTCGCCGCGTTTCAGCAGAGAAGTGAAACACATGCGTATCGTTTCCGGCATTCAGCCCACCGGCAATCTTCACCTTGGCAATTACCTTGGTGCGATCCGCAACTGGGTGGCGATGCAGGACGAGTGGGCTCCACAATCTTCGGAAATCAAACGCTTACAGCAATTGGCTGGGATTAAATCGAAGCAAGAAAGCGCAAATGAAAGTCGTGCGGAATGCTTCTACTTCCTTGCCGACCTGCACGCGATTTCGATGCCGCATGATCCCAAGGCTCTGGGCGAGAACACGCGTGAGATGACCGCCGCGCTGGTCGCCTGCGGGATCGATCCGGACAAGTCCACCCTGTTCAACCAGACGCAGGTGCCTGCCCATGCCGAGCTGCAATGGCTGCTCAACGGTACGGCGCGGGTGGGTTGGCTGAACCGCATGACCCAGTGGAAGGACAAGGCGGGCAAGAATCGCGATGGCCAGTCGGTCGCGCTTTTCACCTATCCCGTGCTTCAGGCCGCCGACGTGCTGATCTATCAGGCCACCCATGTCCCCGTGGGCGAGGATCAGAAGCAGCATCTCGAACTGGCGCGCGACATTGCGCAAAAGTTCAACAATGATTTTGCGACCGAGGATGCGCCCGTCTTCACCCTGCCCGAACCGATCATCCCGCCCGCCGCCGCGCGCATCATGTCGCTGCGCGATGGCACAGCCAAGATGAGCAAGTCGGACCCCAGCGACATGAGCCGCATCAACCTGACCGACGATGCCGATGCGATCATGGGCAAGATCAAGAAGGCCAAGAGCGACGCCGACGCCTTGCCCTCCGAAGCCGAAGGGCTGGAAGGCCGCCCCGAGGCGCGCAATCTCGTGGGCATCTATGCGGCCATGTCGGGCCAAAGCGTGGCGCAGATCCTTGGTGATTTCGGCGGCAAGGGTTTCGGTGCGTTCAAGCCCGCGCTGGGCGAATTGCTGGTCGAGCAACTGGCGCCCATCAACGCGCGCTTCAACGAACTGCGTCAGGACCGCGAGGCACTCAACGCCATCCTGCGCAAGGGTGCGGAAAAGGCCCGCGCCGCTTCGGCCCCCACGCTGGCGGCAACCTACGACGCGCTGGGTCTGGTGCGTTAGGAAAGTGAGGGCGCAAAGGGCGTTAAACCCTTTTGCGCCCGCCTCTTTTTGCCGCATCATTCAACCATCATTCAGCCTTGCCAGCCTAGCATCTGAGCACCATACCACTGCTGCGCCCTAACCGGGGAGGGATAGTCGGCCAGAGCGGCATGCAGAGGAGAAAAACGAATGAGTGGCGCTAATTCTCAATGGATCTCGCGCGGCATAAAGGGAGCCATGGCTGGCCTCCTGATGCTGGGCCTTTCCGCCTGTGCCGACACGCTCGACACGCGTGTCACCCGGTTTCAATCGCAATTGCCCGCGCCCCAGGGCCAGACCTTTGCGGTGGTGGCCGATGATCCGTCGCTGGCGGGCGGAATCGAATTTGGCCAGTATGCCAAGCTGGTCGCCGGCGAACTGACCAAGAAGGGCTACACCGAGGCCGTCAACCCCGATGCGGCCAACCTGATCGTGCGCTTTTCCTATGGCGTGGACAAGGGCCGCGTCCATGTCCGCTCGACCGGGATGCGCGATCCGTTCTGGGGTCCGTGGTACGGGCCGGGCTTTGGCCGCCGCGGCTTTTACGGCGGCTGGGGCGGCGGCTTTTATGGCCGCGGCATGGGCGGCTGGGGCTATGGCTGGTATGATCCCTGGTTCGATCAGGGCGTCGAAAGCTATACCGTTTACACCAGCGGCATCAGCCTCAAGATCGACGACAAGAGCGCCAACAAGCGCGTGTTCGAAGGCAAGGCCGAGGCGGCCTCCTCCTCGAACAAGCTGACCTGGCTGGTGCCCAATCTGGTCGAAGCCTTCTTCACCGGCTTCCCCGGCAATTCGGGCGAAACCCTGCGCATCACGGTGGCCCCTGAAAAGACCACGGTGAAGGGTCCGGCGAAGTAAAGGCCGGGACTTTCAGAAAAACCCGCCGCCTTCACCAGCGGCGGGTTTTTTCGTGGCCTTAATTCCCCAGCGCGACCACGCCGCCCGTCGATCCAAACCCGCCCTCGCCGCGCGCGGTTTCGTCCAGTTCTTCCACCTCGATCCAGCCGCCCTGCACCACCGGGGCCAGCACGAGCTGGGCAATGCGGTCCCCACGCGTGATGGCGAAATCCTGCGTGCCGTGGTTGATCAGGATGACCTTCAATTCGCCGCGATAGTCCGAATCGATCGTACCGGGCGTGTTAGGCACGGTGATGCCATGCTTGAGCGCCAGACCGCTGCGCGGGCGGACCTGAATTTCAAAGCCATGCGGGATCGCCATGGCAAGCCCCGTCGCCACCGCATGGCGCGCGCCCGGAGCGATCACCACATCCTCAGCGGACACCACATCCATGCCCGCCGCCCCGCTGGTGGCATAGGCGGGCAGAGGCAGGTCTTCTCCGTGGGGCAGACGCTTGAGACGGACGGGAACGGGTTCAGACAAAGACACGGGCAATCCTTTCAACCAGAGCGGCAGCCACCGCTTCTTTCGGCAGATCGGGCAGGCTGTCCACCCCATCGGCGCTGACAATATGAACGCTGTTGCGCAGGCCGCCCATGACGTCTCCGGAAACGTCATTGCCGACAATCCAGTCCGCACCCTTGCGGGCCAGCTTGGCCTTGGCATGGGCGATGACATCCTGCGTTTCGGCGGCAAAGCCCACGACAAGGCGCGGGCGGCGGGGCGAGGCGCACAGGCCCGCCAGAATATCCGGGTTCTCGACCAGGGCGAGCGGCGGCACCTGCCCGCTCCCATCCTTCTTGATCTTGTGCGCGCCCGTATCGGCCACGCGCCAGTCGGCCACGGCGGCCACCATCACGGCAATATCGGCGGGCAGAGCAGCCTCGACCGCCGCCGCCATATCGCGCGCGGTTTCGACATTGACGCGGGCCACACCATAGGGCGTGGGCAAATCGACCGGACCCGCAATCAGCGTGACCGATGCCCCCGCCTGCGCCGCAGCCTGCGCAATGGCAAAACCCTGACGCCCGCTCGACCGGTTGGCGATATAGCGCACCGGGTCGATGGGCTCATGCGTAGGCCCGGCGGTGATCAGCACATGGCGCCCCGCCAGCGGCCGCTCCCGCGCCAGCGCCGCGCCGATCGCCCCCATCACCGCCTCCGGTTCAGGCAGGCGCCCCGGCCCATATTCGCCGCAGGCCATCACGCCCTCATCCGGCTCGATCACATGCACGCCCCGCGCGCGCAAAGTGGCGACATTGGCCACCGTCGCGCCATGCTGCCACATACGCACATTCATCGCAGGGACCGCCAGCACCGGCTTGTCCGTCGCCAGCAGCAGCGTCGTGGCCAGATCATCGGCAATGCCGCAGGCCATCTTGGCCATCAAATCCGCCGTCGCCGGACAGACCACCACCAGCTCGGCCTGACGGCTCAGTTGAATATGGCCCATCTCAACCTCGTTCTTCAGGTCGAACAGGCTGGTATGCACCGGGTTTTCCGAAAGCGCCGCCAGCGTCATCGGCGTTACAAACTGCGCCCCACCCTTGGTCAGGACGCAGGTGACATCGCCCCCCGCCTTGCGGATAAGGCGGATCAGTTCGCAGGACTTATAGGCCGCGATGCCGCCGCCGATGATGAGAAGGATGCGTTTGCCAAGCATAGGCGGGGTTTAGAGGAAGAAAAGGGATAATGCGAGGGTCTAGACCCTCGCGCTCCCGTTACTGTGTACGTTGTGCATCGGGTTCGGCCTCGCGCGTCGAACGCGACGCTGAAATGATAAAGCCTCCGGCGCGGACAGGACGAACCTCACCGCGCCGCAGGCTTGCAAACATGGCCCCAAACACACTCGAAGAACTTTGGCACCGCCCCATTAACCGGATTGCAAAGGGCCCCCGCCCTTTGCCCGCCGGAGGCAAAAACCTAACCCCGAAAAGCCCCCCGCACCAAAGCCCCCAGCCCCATCGGCACAAACGCCAGCCCCAAGGCCATGACCGGCGTAATCACCGCACCCCAGTAGAAATTGTCATTCCGCCCGGCGATGGCGAACAGCAGCGCATAGCCGGAAAACAACAGCAACCCGGTCAGCCCCGCGCTGGAGCGCCACGAAGCCCAGCCAAAGATCATCAGGATCGTCAGCGGCCCGGCGATCTGATGGGGCAGAAAGCGCAGGTTGGAGGAAAGCACCGTGTTCGACAAAAAGCCCCCCAGCCCGCGCATCGCCAGCCAGCTTGGCCCAAGGCGGTCGGTCGGCAGGGTTTGCAACGCAATCAGGTGGAGATGCCAGGCATAACCCACCGCAAACAACGCCACCAGCGCGCCCCATGCCGCCGCCTCGCGCCATGCCCCGCGCCAGCCCGCCATCGCCCCCATCAGCAGCACATAGGGCAGCACGTGCTCACGGATCGACAGTGCCAGCGCGGCGGCCAGCACCGCCCCCAAGAAACGCCCGGAGTCTTTGCGGTCGGATGTCTGATGCGAAAAACCGGTTCCCACTTTTTCGCGCCATCCTCCATCGGGCCGATGCAGCCCCAGCGAGAGCGCCACCAGCATCCCGGCCCACAATTCATGCAGCACGAAATAATAGCGGTTCAGCCCCAGCGAGGCGCCGAAGAACACCAGCGCCGTGCCGATCCGCCGCAGCGAGGGATCCACCCCCAGATCGCCCAGCCGCCCCCACCATGCCGCAATCACGCCGACCATTAGCGCCAGCGCCACCGCCATGGCGATGGGCGCGGGCCGGTCGCCATCCACCCCCATCGCCGCGTCCAGATAGGCCAGCGTCGGCAGGCGCACCGCAGCGCCGGGCCGCACCGGATAATCGGCGCGGCGATGCTCGCTCACGATGAAGTCGTAATAGTTCTCGCCATGGAGGATGCGCGAAATGGCGCGATCATAGAGCTTAAGATCCTCGTCGCGCGGGCGCGCGGCGGCCTTATTATGCGCGATGGCGAGACTGGGCGCCCTGGCCTCCTCGCCCCGTCCGACGGTCAGCGGCACCCATGCCGAGGCAGCAAGCAACACCGCCAGCACCGCCAGCGCAAAGCGTGCGGGCCAGCGCCCCCATGCGGAAAAGCGGTCATAGGGCGCAGGCCCCCGCCCGCTCACCCCATCCAGCCGATATGCCACGCCGCCCATACACTCACACCCCCCAAGAGGAAGGCTGCGATATATCCAGACCAGCGGTTAGCATCCGGTTTACCCTGACGCTCCCAGATCAGCGGGATATCGGGCAAGGGTGGCTGTTCGGGCGCGGCGCCTTTGAGCGGAAAGCGCTCCTCGATCCGCTCGATCAGGTCGGGCATACGCATCAGGCGGCGCAGGCCGCGATGGACCCCGCGCGCAATCGCCGCCTCGGGGCCCAGCTCATCGCGCATCCATTCGGACACGAAAGGCCCCGACACATCCCACATATTGATGTCGGGATAGAGCTGCGTGGCCAGCCCCTCGACCATCACCATCGTCTTTTGCAGCAGCAGCAGATGCGGCTGGGTGGCCATGTCGAAATCGCGGGTGATGGCAAAGAGCCCGTCGAGCATCTGCCCGACCGAAAGATCCTTGACCGGACGCCCCCGCATCGGTTCGCCAACGGCCCGCAGCGCGGTCGTGAATTCATCGACCGAGTGATAGGAGGGCACATATTGCGCCTCGAAATGGATCTCGGCCACGCGGCGGTAATTGCCCGTGGTCAGCCCATGCAGGATCTCGCCCAGCCAGATGCGTGCCTGACGGTTGATGCGGCCCATGATGCCGAAATCGATGGCGACGATGGTGCCGTCCGGCTCGATGAAAAGGTTGCCCTGATGCATGTCGGCATGGAAATAGCCCAAGTGCACCGCCTGCGTCAGGAAGGCGATGACCAGACGCTTGGCCAGGGATTCCAGATCGACGCCCGCCGCGCGCAGGGCCGCGGTGTCGCTGATCTTGATGCCGTCGATCCATTCCAGCGTCATCACCCGGCCGCATGTGCGGTCCCAATCGATGGCGGGAATGCGATAGCCGTGGGTGCCCTTCATCATGTCGGCCAGTTCGGAGGCCGAGGCAGCCTCTCGGCGCAGGTCGAGTTCGCGCAGCGACCACCGCTTGAAATTGGCAATGATAAGGCGCGGACGCAGGCGCGTGGCCTCGCCGCCAAGGGCCTCCAGATGAGCCGCGGCCCATTCATAGGTCTGGATGTCCTGGGCAAATTTTTCGCGGATGCCGGGGCGCAGCACCTTGACCGCCACGCGGCGCCCGTCGAGCGTGACCGCCCGGTGAACCTGCGCGATGGAGGCCGCGCCCACCGGCTGCTCCTCAAATTCGGCGTAGAGTTCGCTCAAAGGACGGCCAAAGGCGCTCTCCACCTCCGCCTTGATCGCAGCGAAGGGTACGGGCGGCAGGCTGTCCTGCAGTTCAAGCAGGTTATTGGCCGCCTCCTCGCCCACCAGATCGGGGCGCGTGGCCAAAGTCTGGCCCAGCTTGATCGCGGCGGGGCCTATCGCGCGGAACGCCCCGGCATAATCGGGCACCGCCGGAACGCGAGCGCCAAAGCGCGCAATGCGGCACAGGCGCGCCACCGGGGCGGGCGTATGGGGATCCTGCTCGATCCCCCGCAATGCTCCATGCGACGCCAGAATGCGGCCCCAGCTCAGCAGGCGCCAGATATGCTTGCGGGGTGACAAGGTGTTTAGACCTTCCAGCCCGAATGGATCGCCACCAGACCGCCAAGGATCGGTTCGACGCGGGTGTTCACGAAACCGGCCTCGCGGATCATGCCTTCAAATTCGGGCATGGGCGGGAAGCGGCGGATCGATTCGATGAGGTAGCGATAGGAATCGGCATCGCCCGCGATCATCTGACCCAATTGCGGCACCAGCTTGTGCGAATAGGCGTCATAGGCTTCCTTGAAGCCGGGCCATTCGGTCGTCGAAAATTCAAGGCAGAAGAAACGCCCGCCGAATTTCAGCACGCGATGCGCCTCGCGAAGCGCCTTGTCGATGCGCGTGACGTTGCGGATGCCAAAGGCAATCGTATAGGCGTCGAACACCCGGCTTTCAAAGCTCAGCTCCTCAGCGTTCTGTCGGCTCCAGACCAGACCGTCGAGCCCGCGCTCCATCGCGCGTTCGATGCCCACATCCAGCATATCCTGATTGATGTCCGACACCGTGATCGAGGCACCGCGCGCGGCCATGCGAAAGGCGATGTCGCCCGTGCCGCCCGCCATATCCAGGATCATCTCGCCCGGCTGAGGCTTGACCCGGCGCACGAACTTGTCCTTCCACAGGCGATGCAGCCCGGCCGACATGGCATCGTTCATGATGTCATATTTCTTGGCCACCGATGAGAAAACCTCGCCCACCTTGGCGGTCTTTTCTTCGGGGCTGACCTCCTCATAGCCAAAGGAGACGGTGTCGGGCTGTTGATCGCTCTGAGTCATGGGCGCCGCTTTAGGACGGTTTCGCGTCTGCGAAAAGCCGGTTATCGGAAGGCATGTGCGATTGAAGGCGCGCAAGGGACGATCGGGCGCGCATTTTCGCGCGGGGCCCTTGACCCTTGAACCGCTGTGACACGTTCCTAGGTTGCAAACATGCCTGAATTCAGGCCCTGCCGGAGCCAAGCCCGATGACGATCCTGCATCACCTCAACAATTCGCGCTCGCAGCGTATCCTCTGGATGCTTGAGGAACTGGAACTGCCCTATGAGGTGAAGCGCTATCAGCGCGATGCCAAAACCATGCTGGCGCCCGCCGCCCTGCGCGCGGTGCATCCGCTGGGCAAATCGCCGGTGCTGGAGGACGATGGCCATATCATCGTCGAGAGCGCCGCGATTGCCGAATATCTGGCCGAGAAGACCGGGCGGCTTGGCGCACCCTCGGCACGCGGCGATGCGCTGCTCTATCGGCAATTCCTCCATTATGCCGAAGGCTCGCTGATGCCGCCGCTGCTGGTCAAGCTGGTGCTGTCGCGCGTGCCAATCATGGGGCGTCTGGCGATGGCGCGGTTTCAGCCGATGATCGACACGCATCTGGCCTATGTCGAGGGCGAGCTGGCCCGCCGCCCATGGTTTGCCGGGGACGCGATGACCGCCGCCGACATCATGATGAGCTTTCCGCTGGAGGCCGCCCGCGCGCGCGCCGGGCTGGACGAACGCTATCCCCATGCGCTCGCCTGGCTGGAGAAGGTGCAGGCGCGCCCCGCCTATCGCCGCGCGCTCGAGGTTGGCGGGCCTTACGCCTATTAAGCGCACTCCCGGCGCCCTTTTCACGGATAAACACAACCGATGCCTGAATTGCCTGAAGTCGAAACCACCCTGCGCGGCCTTGCCACCTATTTGGACGGGCAGAAGATCGCCCGTGTCGAAACCCGACGCGAGGGGCTGCGCCGCCCCTTCCCTGCCGATCTGGTGCAGGTGATGACCGGGGCCACAATCACCGCCCTGTCGCGCCGGGCCAAATACGGGCTGCTCCATACCGACCGGGGCGTGGTGATGGTGTTCCATCTGGGCATGTCGGGGCGGTGGCGGATTGATCCTGATGCGCTGGAAAAGCACGACCATCTGGTGCTGACCACCGAGGCGGGCGCGCGGTTGGCCTTGAACGATGCGCGGCGCTTTGGCTCGGTCGATCTGGTGGCCGACGAGGCGCTGGCCGCATGGGCGACCTTTGCCGCGATGGGGCCCGAGCCTTTGGGGCCGGAACTGACCCCTGCCCTGCTGGCCGCACGGATGAAGGGACGCCTCAGCCCGGTCAAGCAATTGCTGCTCGATCAGGCGGTCGTGGCGGGGCTTGGCAATATCTATGTCTGCGAGGCGCTGCACCGGGCGGGAATCAGCCCGCTACGGCAGGGGCAGAATGTGAAAAAGCGGGAACTGGCACTGCTGGTGCCCGCGATTGTCGATGTCCTGTCCGAAAGCATCGCGGCGGGCGGCAGCACGATACGCGACTATGCCCAGCCCAATGGCGAATTGGGCTATTTTGCCGCCAACTGGCGTGTCTATGGCCGCGAGGGCGAGCCATGCCATGCCTGCGCCGCGCCCATCGCCCGCGTGGCGCAGGGCGGGCGGTCCAGTTTCTGGTGCCCGGCCTGTCAGAAATAGGGCAAGCGGGCCGCGCCGGATGGTCCGGGGCGGAACAATAAAGACTCCTATTCCCTTGACGATTCGGCCAACGCTGGTTAAGGGCGCCGCTTCTGGTGGAACCGATGGTTCTGCTATACCGATTTTCGCTAGCAATTTCCGGCCGCATCGGCCCGATACGAGGACACACATGGCCAATACGCCGCAAGCCCGCAAGCGCATCCGCCGTAACGAGCGTCGCGCCGAAATCAATGGCGCCCGCATCAGCCGCATCCGCACCTTCGTCAAGAAGGTCGAAGCAGCGATCGCCGGCGGTGACAAGACCGCTGCTGCGGCCGCCCTGCACGAAGCCCAGCCTGAACTGGCTCGCGGCGTTGCTCGCGGCGTGCTGCACAAGAACACTGCCTCGCGCAAGTTCTCGCGCCTGACCAAGGCGGTGGCCGCTCTCTGATTCGCGACTCGTGCGACCTGCAAAACGGTTGCACGACATAGCGATTAAGCAAGAGCGCGTAAGCAAAGCCGGTGGGGCTTCCCATCGGCTTTTGCTTTGCCTTGCGCTGGCCTTGGCTTTGCCCTCGGCCGGGCAAAAATGACAGCTGCAAGAAATCCTGCAATTCCAACGATTCGCGAATTGTCATGATATTTTATGATTAAAATTCAATGACTTTTCTGAGTCTGGCGGATTTGCTGGGGTTGCGCTGTCAAGCCAATTATTTCAAAATTTTTGCAGATAACGCCCTTGCGCTGCGCCCGCGATCATCCCTAAAACAAGGGTGTTCAGGGCGTTCGGCGCCTTTGAACTTCTCGGAAACACGGCATCTGTCACACTCGCGGAACTTTTCTGTTTCGCAGGGCTGGAGCCGTTTTCCGTGTGGAATTTGAGACCGTCGGCAACCATGCCGACGGGTGGGGCGTAATGGCGGATCAGGAGCATTTGGGGTGACGGGAACCGTTTGGGGCGGCAAGCGCGCCGAGGCTGGCCCTGCAAAGGGCAAGTCCGGGCATGCCGCTGAAGATCAGGATGCACTCGACCTGGCCGCTGATTGGGCTGACATCTGTCAGGGCCTGAAAAAGGACCTTGGGCCGCAGCTTTTCAATCAGTGGATTCGTCCGATTCAACTCGGCGCGTTCAACAAGGATTCGGGCACGCTCGAACTGTTCCTGCCCACCGAATTTTCGGCCAACTGGGTGGCGGATCGCTTTGCCGATCGCCTGACGCTGGCGTGGAAGATCGCCCGCGATGTGCGCCATGTGCGCATCAGCGCCCAGCCCGGCCGCCGCGCCATGCCCGACCTGCGTCTGGCGCGCGACAATACGCCTGCGCGCCCTGCCCCGGTGCTGGGCGATTCGGGCCGCGTGCATGGCCATGCCACCGAAGGCGCGAGCGCGGCGACCGATACGCTGGCGCTGGCCTCGATCGGCCTCGACCCCTCGCTGACCTTCCCGACCTTTGTCACCGGCACCAGCAATGTGCTGGCCTTCAACGCGGCCCAGCGTATGGCCGCCCTCGAAGCGCCGCAGTTCTCGCCGCTCTATCTCAAGGCTGCAACCGGTCAGGGCAAGACCCACCTGATGCACGCCATCGGCCATGCGTTTCTGGCCAACCATCCGCGCGCGCGCATCTTCTATTGCAGCGCCGAACGCTTCATGGTCGAGTTCGTTCAGGCGCTGCGCCAGAACCAGATGATCGAGTTCAAGTCGCGCCTGCGCGGGTTTGACCTGCTGCTGGTGGACGATATCCAGTTCATCATCGGCAAGGCCAGCGCGCAGGAAGAACTACTTTATACGATCGACGCCCTGCTGGCCGAAGGCAAGCGGCTGGTGTTTGCCGCCGACCGCAGCCCGCAGGCTCTTGACGGGGTTGAGCAGCGTCTGCTCTCGCGCCTGTCGATGGGCCTTGTGGCCGACATCATCCCGGCCGATATCGAATTGCGCCGCTCGGTGCTCGAACACCGCCTTGCGCGTTTCACCTCGGTGGTGGTGCCGGGCGATGTGATCGAGTTTCTGGCCCGCACGATCAATCGTAATGTGCGCGAGTTGGTCGGCGGCCTCAACAAGCTGATCGCCTATGCCCAGCTCACGGGTCAGGCCGTCAGCCTGCAACTCGCCGAGGAACAGTTGACCGATATTCTGTCGGCCAACCGCAAGCGCATCACCATCGACGAGATCCAGCGCACGGTCTGCCAGTTCTATCGCGTGGACCGTCAGGAAATGTCGTCCAAGCGTCGCGCGCGCGCCGTGGTGCGCCCGCGTCAGGTGGCGATGTATCTCTCCAAGGTGCTGACCCCACGCTCCTACCCGGAAATCGGGCGCAAGTTTGGCGGGCGCGATCACTCGACCGTGATCCATGCGGTGCGTCTGATCGAAGACCTGCGCACGCGCGATGCCGACATTGACGGCGATGTGCGCTCGCTGCTGCGTCAGCTGGAAAGCTGAGCGCAAAACCCCGGTACAAGCTGTTGACGGGCGGTGCATAAGGGCTGGATAAGCCTGTGCATCGTCTGTTGGTATGCCTGTGGATAAGCTGTTTGCCACGCGTGGGCGGCTTGTGGGTTTGCGGGGGAAAAGACTTTTATGCCTCCGGCGGGCAAAGGGACTTATCCCTTTGCAATCCCGTTATTGTTTGCGTGGCGCAAAGACGGAGGCGTTAGGTATCAACGCGACGTTTGAATCTGAAAGCCTGCGGCGCCTATGAGCGCTACTTCGCCGCGCCGCAGACTATAGACCCCACCCCAAAACCGGGATTGTTAAGGGCCCCGGCCCTTAACCCGCCGGAGGCCCTTCCTCTCCTTGTCATGCCCCTCCACCTACCCTAAATCCCCCGCATGTCTCCAGAACGCCTCTCCCGCTTCGCCCGCCATATCGTTTTGCCCGAAGTGGGCGGTGTCGGACAAATGGCGCTGGCGGGCGCCCATGTGGTGATGATCGGCTGCGGTGGGATCGGCAGCCCGGCCTTGCAATATCTGGCCGCGGCGGGCGTAGGCCGCCTGACGCTGATCGACGACGACAGTGTTGAGGCCAGCAACCTGCAACGCCAGACGATCTTTGCCGAGGCCGACATTGGCATTCCCAAGGCGCAGGCCGCCGCCGCTTGGGTGGCCCGTTTTGACCCCGAGATCGCCGTTACGCATCACCAAACCCGGATCGACGCGCACAGTGCCCCCGCGCTAATTGCCGGGGCCACGCTGGTCCTCGACGGCTGCGATAATTTCGCCACTCGCCTTGCCGTGTCGGACGCCTGCGTGGCCGCCGGCATTCCCCTGACCACCGCCGCCGTGGGCCGGTTTCAGGGCCAGATCGCCAATTTCGCAGGCCATCTGCCGGGTCACGCCTGCTATCGCTGCTTTGTCGGCGATGCGTTTGATGCCACCGATTGCGACACATGCGCGGCCGATGGCGTGCTGGGGGCCTTTGTCGGCATGGTGGGCATGATGGCGGCGCAGGCGGCCATCCGCGTGATCCTGCATGGCGCAGGCGTGCCGGGGCCGCTGGCCGATCCGCAATGGGGGCGGCTGCATCTGCTCGATGGCCTCGCGCCTTCGCTGCGCACGATCACCATTCCCGCCGATCCGGCCTGCCCCGCGCATTAAACGCCCAGGCCCTTAAGCGCGGCCACAAAAAAGCAGGGCCGCCCCAGCCGGACGGCCCTGCTTCCTCCTGCGCGAAAAGCCCGGATGGGTCATTGCCCATCCGGTCCCTTTCCCAAACTTACCGGCTTACGACTTGGGCTCTTCCAGCGTGGGATATTTGATCCCCAACTGATCGAGGTAGGTCGGGTATTTCGCCGCGTCGTAGTAATATTTCTCCATCTGCGGACGATATTCCTTCATCGTCTTTTCATTCAGCCAGGTCGCCGCCTTGGGGCCGAGAATCGGGTCATACTTGTCGGTTTTCAGCTGAACATCGGTGAAATAGGCCTTGGCATCGGCCACCAGCTTGGGCGTGGTCATCACGTCAAGGATGGTCATGGCCAGCGCCTTGGCCCCGGCCTCGACGCCCTTGTGCGCAATCGGCGTGGCCATCGCCATGGCGGACAGCACATTGTGGCCGATCATGTTCGGAATATTGGCCGGATAGCGGATCGTGATGGTCGGCACGGTCCACATGATGTCGCCAATATCATCCGAACCGCCGCCGATCGAACGCGGGCGGTTTTCGGGCGAGGACAGGTCGCCCACCTTGTCGGACAAGGGCTTGACCGTGCGATGGTTGATCGTCTGCACCGCCTTGGTGAAGGCCTGATCGTCGGCGGTCCACTTGGGCATGCCGACCGCCTTGATATTGGCATAGGCGGCCTCGGCCAGCGGCTTGTTGCCGAAATTGGGCGCGGCATAGCCAAGGATCTGCGAGGTCACCGTGGTGCCGGTCGCCTTGGCGGCGGCCTGCGCGATTTCATTGCCGGTGTTGTACAGGTTGCGCACCGCGCCAAAGCTGCGCTCGCGGAAATAGTACCAGACGCTGGCCTTGTCGGGCACCACGTTGGGCTGGCCGCCGCCATTGGTGATGACGTAATGCGAACGCTGGGTCACAGGCAGATGTTCGCGGCGGAAGTTCCAAGCGGCATCCATGATTTCCACGCCGTCCAGCGCCGAGAAGCCATCCCACGGATCGCCTGCGGCATGCGCGGTCTTGCCTTTGAACGTATATTCGACCGAGACCATGCCGTTCATGCCCAACTCGCCATAGGCGGTGCCGAAATCGGAGCTGACATGGTTGAAGATGCAAAGGTCGACGTCCTTGAACATCCCTTCGCGCACATAATAGGCCTTGGTGGCCAGCAGTTCCTCGGCAATGCCGGGCCAGATCATCAGGCGGCCGGGGATGTGGTTCTTTTCCATCACCTGCTTGGCCGCAATCGCGGCGGCCACGACCAGCGGCATACCCGAATTATGCCCTTCGCCATGGCCCGGCGCGCCTTCGACCATCGGCTTGATATAGGGCAGGCCCGGCGTCTGCGAGGTGCCCAGCAGATTGTCCACGTCGCTGCCCAGCGCGAGGACCGGCCCGCCCTCGCCCCAGGTCGCGGTAAAGGCGGTGGGGATGCCCGCCACGCCCTTGGTCACCTTGAAGCCGTTCTTTTCCAGAATGCCGGTCAGATATTCCATCGTGCGGAATTCCTGGAAACCGGGTTCAGCATAGCTGAACACGGTATCCACCATCACCTGGATATCCTTCTTTTGCGCCTCGACCCCGGCCACAGCTTCGGCCTTCAGCTTGGGGCTGGCGGCGGCATGGGCCTGCGTGCCGACCATCATGGCGGCCGTGGCCATCAGGGCCAGAGTGCTGCGTTTCACAAAATGCATGACTGATCCTTCTCCGTATCAGAAACCGATTTTGGCCGAGACGCGGAACGTGCGCCCCATCACATCGTAAATGCTGCGGTTGGTCTGGGCATAGGCCGGGACGTTGTTGCCGGTCGGGCCGTTGCCCACCAGCACCGGATCCTTGTCCAGCAGGTTGTTGACCACAAAGGTGATCGACATATCCTTGGCCCGCTCGCTCTTGATCTTGAACTGGACCGAGGCGTCGAGATAGCTGGCGCCCTTGATCTTGTTGTTGTTGATCGTGCGATACTGGTTCAGGTTCGACACGGTCGGGCACGATCCGTTGCATTCGATATAATCGTTGCCGTAAACGCCGTCCGAGAAGCCGCGATAGACCAGATTGATGTTGGCCGCGCCCACTTCATAAAAGGCGCTGATGCGATAGACCCAGCTCGGCGAGCTGTTGCTGCCCGAGAGGCTGCCGCCGTTGACGCCCGCATAGTCGACCGGGAAGATCTTGTTGTCCACCACGTTGGCGATGTAATGCGTCGTCGTGCCGCGGATGGTCAGCGTGCCGGGCAGGTTGGCGCTGATCTTGGAGAGCATCGTGCGATAGCTCGCATCGATGTCAAAGCCCTTGGCATGCTGGCTGGCAAAGTTGAACGGCTGGATCACGATGGACTGGAGGGTCGAGCCGCTGAACACCAGATTCGAGCAATAGGCCGTCTGGCCGCTGGCGCAGAAATCGACGGTGTTCTGCGAGGTGATCGAACCGATCGAGTCCTTGATGTTGATGTCATAATAGTCAAAGCTGGCCGTGAAACCGGGGATGAAGGACGGGGTCAGCACCGCGCCCATGGTCCAGGTGTTGGCCTTTTCGGGCTTGAGGGCGGTGTTGCCGATCGTGCTTTCGACAAAACCGGCCGTGCCTGCGGTCACGCCCGAAATCCCGGCAATCCCGGCGGGCAGCACCACCGTATTGGTGCGCGCTGTGGGCGCGGCGAAGAGTTCGGACAGGTTGGGCGCGCGGATATCGCGCGAATAGGTGCCGCGCAGCTTGATCGAGGAATTGACCTGCCACGTCGCCCCACCCTTATAGGTCAGCACGCTGCCGCTGGTCGAATAATCGGTGCCGCGCGCCGCGCCGTTCAGGTTGACGCCCGGCAGCACAGGCAGGTCGATTTCAACGAAGCCTTCCTTCACCGTATAGGCGCCGGTGTTGGGCAGGTAGTTGCCGTAAAGCCAGCGCGCCGTGGTGGTGCCATTGGCGTTTTTCAGCGGCTGGAATTCGTCGGGCACATAGCCGCTGACGCTTTCACGCCGCCATTCGCCGCCCAGCGCGATTGCCGCGCTGCCGCCCGGCAGCTTGAACAGATCGCCGCTCAGCGATGCAGCCGCAACGTCCTGCTTCAAGGTCTGGTCGCGCCAGGGCTGGTTGCCATAGATATAGTTCAGCCCAGCCGCCGAAGGCCCAGTGGTGCCCAGACGGTTGATCGGCACGCAGCCGTCGCTGGGGTTCGTCAGGCTGGAGCGGCAAACGATCGTGCCCGCCGCCACACCCAGCGCATTGCCCGCAGGCGCAAACACCGCATCCTGCGCCAGCGCCATGCGCTGCGTCTGCCAGGTGTTGATCAGCTGTTCGTGGCTCTTGGTTTCGCCATGCTGGAAATAGGCGTCGAAATTCCATTCGCGGCCCAGCGCGTCAAACTTGCCCTTGGTGCCCACCACATAGCGATAGACGTCGCGCGTGTTGTGGCTGCCGGGCACGGGATAGCCTGCGTTGCTGGTGCCGATGGTGATCGTGTTGGCCGAGGAATTGCCAAGCGCGGCGGCAACTGTGGGATAGAGCGATTGCAGATAGGCATTGTCGCCCTTGATGGAAACGCCGGTGCTCGGCGTCTGCTGATAGAAGCTCTCGCCGATATAGCGGTTCCAGCCAAACTGGGCAAAGACCTCGATACGGCTGGTCAGATCATAGCCCACCCGGCCAAAGGCGCTGAAACGCGCTTCATCGGGCATCAGCGAATTGGTGCCGACATGGCCCGCCAGCGTGGTCTGGTAATCGCCGCCCACCATATAGCCCGAGTTGCTCTTCGCGCCGAAATTGAGCGTGCCGATCTGACCCGGCGCCATGAAATATTTGCCCACCAGCCCGCTGGCGCTGGACAGGGTGGTGCCGGTGATCAACCCGCCCGCCGTATAGCCCGAAGGCCCGATGCCCGCCCCGTTGATCCAGCTTGGCTGGCCCGCCGCCGTGTTGGGATTGGCGATCATGAAATAGCCGCTGTTGTTCCAGCTGCGCGCGATGGTGGCGACGCCGTCCTGCTTGGCATATTCGGCATTGAGCAGGACATGCATGCGGTCATCCAGCAGCGAGAAACCCGCCGAACCGCTGAGGCGATAGTTGCGTCCGTCGCCATAGGTGGTGATGCCCTGATCGGCGGTAAGCTTGAAGCCCTTGTACTTCTTGTTCAGGATGAAGTTGACGACGCCGCCCACCGCGTCCGAACCATATTGCGCCGATGCGCCGCCGGTGACCACTTCGACGCGCTCGACCAGATCCTGGGGCACGGTGTTGACATCGACCACGCCGTTGGTGGCGCTGGAAACCGAACGCTGGCCATCGACCAGCACCAGCGTGCGCGAGGCGCCAAGGCCGCGCAGGTTGACGCTGTTGATCCCGGCCAGACCGTTCGACAGGCTGCCCGAGGAGTTGGCCGAGGTGGACCCCTGCGTCACAGCGGGCAACTGGTTGACGAAGTTCGACAGGTTGGCGGGCGCCTGCGCCTTGATGTCGGCCGAGGACAGTACGGCGACGGGCGTGGGCGCGGCAAAGCCGTCCTTCACGATGCGCGTGCCGGTCACCACGATGTCGCTGGCGGGCTCGGCGGCAGGCTCTGCGGCGGGTTCGACGGTGGGCGCCGCGGCCTCTGCCGCCGCCGAGGCTGCCAGCGCGGGCGTTGCCACCATCATGGCCAGCACCGAAACGGCAGCTCCACCCAGCCATGCCTTACGGCCAGCCGATTGCGTCCATTCCCTCATCGTTCGATCAATCGCCATGAAAACCCCCTATTGGTTATCTGATTATTCCCCGGCGATCCTGTTCCCATCTCACGGCTGAACGATGATCGCGCGCCGCGTTTTTATGATGTGGCGATGGCATAAGGCCGGTCCTGCGCCAAATTCGCCACATATTTTGACCGCATAAACGGCCCCCTGTTCAATATCCAAAAGGGAGCGACCCCTTTTATTTTAGCATTTCTGAATTCTTCTCATTACCTGCTGAGACGATTTAAATACTACACGATAGTTTTAAATTTTTTCCGCAAAATATCGCCAAATTTTCCATATTAATTTGAGCATTTCATCTTATATTGAAATTATCACTTCGGATTCCCAACCTTGTCCGCTCGAACTTGCCCGAATTCAAAGCGGGGCGAATCACCCCTCACTTGCCCCGGCAAAAGACCGCGGGCGGCACGTTGCGCTGGGTCACCCGGCGCATGACAAAGCTGGAGCGGATTTTCGCCACATGGGGCAGCGTGGCCAGTTCGCTGCGATAGATCCGGTCGTAATCCTCAAAGCTTTTGACATGGACCATCATCAGAAAGTCCGTGTCGCCCGAGACAAAACTGCAGAAGGTGACCGAGGGGCAGCGCACCACCGCTTCCTCAAATTCGGTCAGCACGGAATCGGCCTGAGAGCGCAACTCGATGGCCACAATGACCACAATGCCCAGCCCCAGCATCGGCAGATCAAGCTCGGCCGTATAGCCCTTGATCGCGCCCTGCTCTTCCAGCAGCTTGCGCCGCCGGGCTGCGGCCGTTGCGGAAAGATGCACCCTTTCACCCAGCATCACGTCCGACATCCGGCCGTCTTCGACCAAAGCGTTCATGATGCGAAAGTCTGTGGCATCAAATTCGGTGAGAGTGTTTTCCGTCACGCTGGCCCCTTGTTGCAACGGATTTCCGTCAAGAAGCAGGCAAAACTGCTCCGTATTTCGTCAGATAGAGTGCGACGAGTGTGGTAGCTTTGGAAATACGTCAAACTGGCACCTTTGCCGGGGGGCATGGCTGGCTAGAACACGGCGATCTCAAGCGAAAAGGGGCATCACATGAAGCAGGCAAAGGGCCGGAAACTGGGCCAGAAGCTGATCGGCGCGGCGCTTGTCGCGCTGCTGGCGCCGCAAGGGGCCATGGCCGAACCCGTGAGCGTATCCAATACAAAGGACGGCGATCTGCTGCCGGTGCGGGTCGATGCCGATGCAGGCAAGATCCTGCTGACCCTGCCCAAAGCCGATGCCGAAGGGGTGATGGGCCGCTTTATCTATGCCACCGCGATCCGCAGCGGCCTTGGCTCGGCCCCGATCCGCATTGACCGGGGGATGCTGGGGCCAACGCAGATCCTTGCCTTCCGCCGCTTTGGCCGCAAAGTGGCCGTGGTCTATGAAAACCCCCGCTTCCGCGCCACCGGCGAAGCCTCCGTGCAATATGGCGCCAAGACCAGTTTCCCCTTCAGCACCATCGCCATGCTCGACATTGTCTCGTCCGATGCCAAGGGCACGGTGGTGGACATCAGCCCTTTCCTGACCCGCGACACAATGCATCTGGCCGATGCGCTCAATCAGGAGGCCAAGGGCTTCCGTCTGGCCGATAATCTCTCGGCCGCCGATCCCACCTCGGTCAAGGTCTTTCCCGACAATATCGAGATGGAGGCGGTGCAGACCTTCGCCTCGGACACGCCGGGGCGCGAGGTGGGCAATATTGCCGCCGATCCGCGCCAGATCAGCTTTACCATCCGCCATTCGCTGATCCGCCTGCCCGGCCCCGGCTTTGCCATGCGCAAATTCGACATCCGTTCGGGCAGCCATGGCACACAGGTCTATGACTTCGGCACGCCGCTGGGCGATGATGTGCAATATCAACTGGCCAACCATTTCCGGCTGGACAAGGTGGACCCGACGGCGGCCAAATCGCGCGTCAGGAAGCCGATTGTTTTCTATATCGACAATGCCGCGCCCGAACCGATTCGCGGCGCTCTGGCGCGGGGCGTGGCGTGGTGGAATCAGGCGTTTGAAAGCGCAGGCTATATCGACGCCTTTCAGGTCAAGACCCTGACCCCCGATATCGACCCGCAGGATGCGCGCTATTCCATCGTCAACTGGGGCGACCGCCTGACGCGTAGCTGGTCCTATGGCGGGGGCATCATCGACCCGCGCACGGGCGAGATCATCAAGGGCAATGTCGTGCTGGGCGCGCTGCGCGTGCGGCAGGATATGCAGATCTTCGAGGCGCTGGTGGGCGCGGCGCAGGACAATAGCGGCGGCCCCAACGATCCGGTCAAGGTCTCGCTCGACCGCATCAGCCAGCTTGGCGCACATGAGGTGGGCCATGCCATCGGCTTTGTTCACAACTTTGCCGGATCGACGCAGGGCCGCACCTCGGTGATGGATTATCCCGGACCGCTGATCGGGTTGAAGGGCGGCAAGATCGACCTGTCCGACGCCTACGCCAAGGGCATCGGTTCGTGGGACAAGTTCACCGTGCAATGGCTCTATGGCCAGCCCAAGCCAGGCGCGGACGCCGACAAATGGGCCTTTGCACTGGCGGACGCCGAGTTCGCCAAGGGCACGCGCTATATGACCGACATCGATGGTCGCGCCGATGACGGCCCCGCCCCGCATGACAGCATGTGGGACAATGGCGAGGACAAGCCTGCCGAACTGGCCCATATGCTGGCGGTGCGGCGCGTGGCGTTGAACAACTTTGGCCCCGGCGTGCTGCGCAAGGGCGAGGCTCTGTCCAACCTGCGACGCAAATTCGTGCCGGTGTGGCTGCTGGCGCGCTATGAAGTGGCCGCCACCGGCAAATGGGTGGGCGGGGTCGATTATGCCTATGCCGTGGCCGGGGACGCCAACAAACCCGCCCAGCCCGTGACGGCGGCCAAACAGCGCGCAGCCTTGGCGGCGATGCTCAAAACCCTTTCGCCCGCTGAATTGACCGTGCCCGATGCTCTGGTGGGCTGGCTGTCATCGGGCGTGAACGGGCGCAATGACGCGCAATTCGACACCGAGGTGTTCGACAATGCCGGGGCCGCCGCCTTCGATCCGCTGGTCGCCACCGATGTGGCGGCGCAGGTCACGCTCGACAGCCTGCTGGCCCCGACGCGCCTGACCCGCGTCCATCTGCAACAGGCGCGCGATGCGGGGCAATTGGGCCTTGCCGAAATGATCGACGCGCTGGGCGCGGCCACGTGGGAGCATAATGCCACGCCGGTGGAACGGCGCATTGCCCTGCGCGCGCTGCTTTCGGTGGCGCGGGCGCGGCGTGATGCGGCAACCCCGGTCGATGTGGCCGCCCTGCTTCAGGAAAAGCTGGACGGCGCGGCGGCCAAGCTGGGCGAAGGCAGCGGCTGGGGCAAGACGGTGGCCGCGCTGCTGAAGAACGGCCCCGCGCTGGAGGCGGAAATCGGCAAGATGGGCCGCAAGGCGCCCGCCATTCCGCCGGGCATGCCGATCGGCGGCGATACCGGCTGGTTTGATCAGTAAGCGCGACGGGCGGCCTGCGCGGCCAGTTCATCGGCTCTCTGGCGCCGCGCCCGATCCCCGGGCGCGGCGTCCAGCAGCACCAGATGCGCGGCCATTTCGGCCAACAAGGCGCGGTCGGCCAAGCGCAGATCGGGCACCATCAGGCCTTTGAGATCATTGGGCTCAAATTTGTTCAAGCCCCCGCCATAGACCCGCCCGTGCATCCGCGAGGCGGCCCGCACCGAATCGCAATTGAGGCACAGCACCAGCGCCTGATGCAGCAAGGGATCGTCCGAAAAGGGATAGATGCCGTGAAAGCAGGTCAGGCTGCTGTCGCCCGCGGCATTATGGATAAAGCGCAAGGCCCCGCGCGCAAAGACCGCGCCCCAGATCGGCGCCACCGCGCGCTGCTCCATGGCATACCATGGGCGGCGATGGGCCAGAATATAGCGCGAGGGCAATCCATCGGCCTCTCCTCCCGCGACATAGGCGGCCTCGGCAGGGGTCAGCGGGTCGGAAAGGTTGAGCAGCAAACCATCACCCCCGCCCCGCCATATCAGCCCGCGCACCGCCGTTGCCCGCCCGACGCAAGGCAGGCAACGCGCCGGGTCAATGCCCAGTTGCGCCACCTTCTGGGCGTTCAGCAAAAAGAACCCATTGGCCCCCGTGGCGATCCCGCGCCGGAACTGCGCCAATTGCGCCAAGGGCACAAAGCCGGGCCGCGCCTCGCCGCGATGGCCCAGCAGCAAGGGTTCCCATTTATCCGCGCCCGCCAGTTGCGCGCGCGACAGATCGACCCGCCGCGCCCCCGCCGCCAACTCGGCCATCGAGGCGGGCCAATCACCCTCCCCGTTCTCGCGCCCCGGCCAATCCCAGCCGGTAATCATGGCCGCTCGACCAGCAGGATCGAAGCCGTGGTCAGCGCATCGGGAAACACATGCCGCTGCGAAAACAGCACCACCTGTTGCAGCCCGCCCGGCCCCAGCAGGAATTGCTTGAACCCGCGCGCGAAATTGGCCCCCATCCATTCGCCCGGAATCAGAAACGCGCCGCGCCCCCCGCGCCGCAACTGGCAGGCGGCCTTGACCACAAAATCGACATAGAGATTGGCCGATTTGGGAATGGCATAGCCCGCGCGCGCGCCAATGGCCGCGCGCATGTCGCCATGATCGCGCAAGGCCCGGTGGCGGATATAGGGCGGGTTCATCACCGCGCCGTCATATTCCTCCCACCCCGCGCGCAGGAAATCCTGGTGGCGGACCTCTGCGCCCCCGGCATCGGCAGCGCTCAGGATCGCCCGGTCGCGCTCATAGGCCACCACGCGCGCATCCGGACACCGTGCCAAGGCCGCGCGGGTCAGCACGCCCGCCCCCATCGCCGGATCAAGGATCAGGCCCGGCCGCGCCCCCGCCACCCAATCGGCCATCAGCGCGGCCAGACGCGGCGGAGTGAAGAATTGCCCCCATGCCTTGCGATGATCGGATGGCGCATGGGCCGCATATTCAGCCTCGGCGCGCGCATCGGGGATCAGGGCATTCGGGATCAGCGTGTCGAGGGCCATCAATCCGGCCCGACCAGTTCCTCCACCCACGCGGGCACGATTTCGCCCGCCGGGCCAAGCCGCGTTTCATGGAACCATGCCGAACCCTGGCTGCGCTCCAGATTGAGTTCGAGGCAATGCGCGCCCATTTCCCGCGCCAGCCGCACAAAGCCCGCCGCCGGATAGACCGCGCCCGAGGTGCCGATCGAGACGAAAATGTCGCAATCGCGCAGCGCATCGTGGATCTCCTCCATGCGATAGGGCATTTCGCCAAACCACACGATATCGGGCCGCAGCGCCGCCGCCCCGCAGGACGGACAAGGCGGCCCCTCGATCAGCGGGGCGCTCCAGCCTGTCCGTGTGTCGCAGGCGGTGCACCATGCCGAAAGATGCTCGCCATGCATATGGATCAGGTTTTTCGAGCCTGCCCGGTCGTGCAGATCATCGACATTCTGCGTCACCAGCGTGACGCTGCCGCGATCCCATTCGCGCTCCAGCCGGGCCAGTGCGTGATGGGCGGCATTGGGCGCCTTGGTCTGGATCGCGGCGCGGCGCATGTCGTAAAACCGCTGAACCAGCGCGGGATCGCGCGCGAAGGCCTCAGGCGTGGCGACATCCTCGACCCGGTGCTGTTCCCACAAACCGCCCCTGCCGTCATTGGCATCTCGGAATGTGTCGATCCCGCTTTCCGCGCTGCATCCCGCCCCGGTCAGGATCACGATATTGCCTGTCATTTCCATGCCTTCTCTATGCCCCAAAGCGACGCTCAGGCCAAGCCGCCCATCCATCCGCCGCCAATGATGCACTGCACAACCAAATATTGCGCCGCAGCAAAGATTCGTAACAAAACGGCCATTCAACAGATAGGCGGAGTCCCCAGATTGGAACCTCAACCATTTCAAGCGATTCCGCCACCAAGGAGGTATCATGCCATCGACCAATCCCTTTCGACGCTTTCAGCCGCGCACACCGCCCGGCCCGCGCCCGATCCGCCACCGCCCGCTCAATTCCGCCCAGCCCACAACGCCGGCCAAGCCGCGCAGCCAGTTTCGCGGGCGGTTTGAACTTGTCGCCTTTTGCTTGGCGCTGCTGGTATTTATGATAGCCATTGGGCGCCCCGAGTGGTTCGAACTGCGTCCAGCCTCGGGCTCGTCGCTTGCCATGTATCACGCCGCCCAAACCGCCCCCAAGGCCCATTCAGGAAACTGATCCACCCCATGATCATTCACACGCCCCACACCCTGCGCAGCATCGCGCGGCAGATCAAAACGCCGCTGGTTTTGCTGTTTGTCTGGGATGTGATCGTCACGATCACCTATTATGTGGTGCCCTTTCCGGCGCCCGGCCTGCCGCTGACGCTGTTCGGCAGCGTGCTGGCGCTGATCCTGGGTTTCCGCTCCACCTCGGCCTATCAGCGCTGGTGGGAAGGGCGCGGCCTGTGGGGGCTGATGATCAACGCCAGTCGCAACCTTGCGCGTGCCTCGCGCAATTTCATGACCGGGGCGCAGGGGCAAGCGATGGCGCGGGCCATCGTGCTGCGCCAGATCGCCTATGTCACCGCGCTGCGCCACCAATTGCGCCGCATCCCGATGACGCCCGACAGCCTGCCCTATATTCCGGCCAGCGAGGCCGAGGCCGCGCTGACGCGCACCAACAGCGCCAACGGCTTGCTGGACGCCACCGGCGCGCAGGTGGCGCAGGCCCGCGCCGATGGCATCATCGATACAATCCAGCAGGCCCAGATCGAGCAGGTTCTGGTCGACATCGCCAATGCGCAAGGCGGCATGGAGCGGCTGAAAAACACGCCCCTGCCCTCGCAATTCCGGCTGTTTCCCACCTATTTCACCCATCTGTTCTGCGTGCTGCTGCCCTTCGGTCTGGTCGAGGCGCTGGGCCCGGCAACGCCGCTGGGCTCGACCGTGGCGGGCATGATGTTCATGGCGGTGCTGGCGATCGGCGATGATCTGGTCGATCCCTTTGCCAATACGCGCCACGACCTGCCGCTCGATACCATGTGCCGCACGATCGAGATCGACCTGTTGCAGGGCCTGGGCGAGAGCGCGCCCGCGCCGATCACCGCCGATGAAGACGGGGTGCTTTGGTAATTGCGATTCTGGTCATTGCGATTCTGGCCATTGCGATTCACTGGGGCCTCGCCCATGAAGCGCGCCGAAAGGAATTGACCCCATGACCAGACTGGGAATTATCGGCAGCGGCGGGCGCATGGGCCGCGCCATCGCGCAGGCCATTGCCGACGCCGGGCACGAATTGGCCGGGGGCGTGGACCGGGACGAGGCGGTCGGCCCGCTGGCCGCCGCATCGGACGTGCTGATCGACTTCTCCTCGCCCTCCGCGCTCGAAGGCAATCTGGACGCGGCCATCGCGGCGGGCATACCGATCCTTGTCGGCACCACCGGCCTTGAGGAACGCCACCACTGGCTGCTCGATCAGGCGGCCGATCATATCGCCGTGCTCCAGACCGGCAACACCTCGCTGGGCGTCAACATGCTGGCTTTCCTTGTCGAGGAAGCCGCCAAGCGCCTTGGCGAGGATTGGGATATCGAGATCGTCGAAACCCATCACCGCATGAAGGTGGACGCCCCCTCGGGCACCGCGCTGCTGCTGGGCGAGGCGGCGGCGCGCGGGCGTGAAGTCGGCCTGTCAAACGTATCCGTGCGCGGGCGCGATGGCATCACCGGCGCGCGCGAAGCCGGCACAATTGGCTTTGCCGCCCTGCGCGGGGGCAGCGTGGCGGGGGATCACACCGTCCATTTCCTCGCGGATAACGAGCGCCTGTCGTTGAGCCATATTGCCGAAAACCGCGGGATCTTTGCGCGCGGGGCCGTCAAGGGCGCGCTCTGGCTGGCCGAGCGTCCGGCGGGGCGGTATGGGATGCGGGAAGTGTTGGGGTTGTAAGGTTTTAGATGTCTCCGGCGGGCCAAGGGACTCGTCCCTTGGCAATCCCGGTACTGTCATTGTTGTGTGACGGGTTCGGTGGATGGTGTCGGACGCGGCGTTTGAATTTGAAAGCCTGCGGCGCTTTTGGCGCAAGTTCGCCGCGCCGCAGGCTTTCGAACATTGAATTTCCATCATTCTGGCGAATAAAACGCCACCCCATAATGGGATTGCAAAGGGACGAGTCCCTTTGCCCGCCGGGGGCAAACCTTCTTGCCCCCCGCCCCCATCCAAGCCATACCCGCGCGCATGAAATCCGCCGACATCTTCGAATTCTACCGCCGCCTTGCCGAGGCCAACCCGGACCCGCAGACGGAGCTGGAGTTTGGCAACACGTATCAGCTGCTGGTGGCGGTGACGCTTTCGGCGCAGGCGACCGATGTGGGCGTGAACAAGGCGACGCGGGCGCTGTTCGAGATCGTCAAGACGCCGCAGGATATGCTGAATCTGGGCGAAGAGGGGTTGAAGGATCACATCAAGACCATCGGCCTGTTCAACTCCAAGGCGAAGAATGTGATGGCCATGGCCGAGATCCTCGTGCGCGAGCATGGGGGCGAGGTTCCGCCCGATCGCGACGCTTTGGTCAAGCTGCCGGGGGTGGGGCGCAAGACGGCCAATGTCGTGCTGAATTGCGCCTTCGGGGCCGAAACCTTTGCGGTGGACACACATATCTTCCGCGTGGGCAACCGCACGGGCCTTGCCAAGGGCAAGAATGTGGACGCGGTCGAGCGCAGCCTTGAGAAGAAAACCCCCAAGCCCTTTCGCGTTGGCGCGCATCACTGGCTGATCCTCCACGGGCGCTATATCTGCAAGGCGCGGACGCCGGAATGCTGGCGCTGTCCGGTGGTGGATCTGTGCAAGTTCAAGGATAAAGTTTTGGAGAAAAAGAAGAAGTGATGATGCGAGGGTCTAGACCCTCGCGCTCCCGTTACTGTCTGCGTTTGCGCATAGGGTTCGGCGTTTAAGTGTCAGAAGCGGCCTTAGAATTTTAAAGCCTGCGGCGCGGACAGGCATAACCTCACCGCGCCGCAGGCTTTAAATTCACCGCACCCTATCCGGCCCACCACCCCATTAACGGGATTGCAAAGGGCCCCCGCCCTTTGCCCGCCGGAGGCAAAACCTCCCAAACCTACCCCTCCAGATGCAACCCCTTGCGCCCATGCTCGGCCGTATCATGCGGCGCCTCGGGCAACGGCGCATCGGGATCGAGCGGCGGCTGCAACATGCCCTCTGCGCGGCAGACGACGGCGGTGGCCACGGCATTGCCGAAAACGCTGGTGCCCGAACGGCCCATATCGAGGAAGGTGTCGATGCCCAGCAGCAGCGCCACCCCTTCAACCGGCACATGGAACTGGTTGAGCGTGGCGGCGATGACGACGAGGCTGGCGCGCGGCACGCCCGCGATGCCCTTGGACGAGACCATCAGCGTCAGCAGCATCAGGATCTGCTGCTCAAAGCTGAGATGGATGCCATAAGCCTGCGCGATGAAGAGCGAGGCGAAGCTGGTGTACATCATCGACCCGTCGAGGTTGAACGCATAGCCCAGCGGCAGCACAAAGCCCGACACCCGGCGCGGCACGCCAAAGCGGTCGAGCGCCTCGAACATGCGCGGCAGCGAGGCATCGCTTGTCGCGGTCGAGAAGGTGATCAGCACCGGCTCGCGCACATAACGCATCAGCAGGAAGATCTTCTTGCCCAAGAACAGGCTGCCCGCGGCGATCAGGATGATCCACAGGATTGCCAGACCGGCATAGAATTCGCCCGCCAGCACGCCATAGGTGGCGATAATGCCCAGCCCCTTTTGCGCGACAATCGAGGCCGCCGCGCCGAACACCGCGATGGGTGAAACGGCCATCACATAGCCGGTGACCTGCAGCATCATCTGCACCACCGCCTCGGCGAATTCGACGATGATCCGGCCCTTTTGGCCAATCGCGCTGAGCGCGACGCCGCAGAACACCGAGAACAGCAGGATCTGAAGCACATTATTGGTGGCCATCGCCTCCAGCGCGCTGGTCGGGAAGATTTCCAGCACGAAGTGGCGGACGGTCAGCTCCTTGGTGGCCAGATCGACCCCGGAACTGGCCACGGCGTTGACGCCCACGCCCGGCTGCCACCAATTGACCAGCACCATGCCCAGCAGCAGCGAGACGAAGCTGGCCGAGATGAACCATGCCATCGCCTTGGCGCCGATGCGGCCCAGCGCGGTCGAATCGCCCATGCCCGCAATGCCGGTGATGATGGTCGAGGCGATCAGCGGCGCAATGATCATCTTGATCAGATGCAGGAACACATCGGGCAGCAGTTTCAGATAATCGGCCCATGCCGCCAGCACCGGATCGTCCGGATCATAGGACGAATGCAGGACATAGCCCAAACCTATGCCCAAAATCAGGCCCAGAATCAGGAATTGCGTCAGACGCTGGCGCATCTTGGGAAAACTCCGAAATAAAATGCCCGGCTAGCAACCCCGATTGGCCGGGGCAATGGGGCCGGATAGCGTATCAGGCGCGTTTGAGACCGGCCAGCACGATGCGGCCGTAAATCCGGCTCAAGGCTTCCAGATCGGGGATGGCGACCGCCTCGTCCTTCTTGTGCATCGTCGCGTTGCATAGGCCAAATTCGATGACCGGGGCCAAGGCTTTGAGGAAGCGGGCATCCGAAGTGCCGCCGCTGGTCGAAATTTCGGTATCCAGCCCGGTTTCGGCGCGGATGGCATCGACCACGATAGCGGAAAATTCACCCGGCGGGGTCAGGAAAGCTTCGCCTGAGATCACCGGGCGCACGGATGCGCCATGCTTTTCGCCGATCTCGCGCACCATTTTTGACAGGCTCTCGCCCGTGTGCAGATCGTTAAAGCGGATCGAGATGCGCGCGCTGGCCTTTTGCGGGATGACATTGGTGGCCGGATTGCCGCAGGCGATATCGGTCACCTCCAGATTGCTCGGCTGGAACCAATCGGTCCCCTCGTCCAACAGAATCGCCTTCAGTTCCGACAGCATCGCCACCAGCCGCGTGATCGGATTGTCGGCCAGATGCGGATAGGCAACATGGCCCTGTTGGCCCTCGACCTCGATCCACATATTGACGCTGCCGCGCCGCCCGACCTTGATCATGTCGCCCAGTCGGTGGACGCTGGTGGGTTCGCCCACAAGGATCAGATCGGGGTTGATCCCGGTCTCGCGCATATGCTCGATGATCTTGACCGTGCCATAGGTCGCCGCGCCTTCCTCATCGCCGGTGATGATCAGGCTGATCGTGCCTGCCTCCTGCGGAATGTCGCGCAGGGCGGCGATAAAGGCGGCCACCGAGCCCTTCATATCCACCGCGCCGCGACCATAGAGCAATTCGCCCCGGCGTTCGGGCGCAAAGGGCGCGCTGCTCCACCCCTCGCCGGGGGGGACGACATCGACATGGCCCGCATAGGCAAAATGACGGCTGCCCAACGGCCCCTGACGGATGGCAAAGAGGTTTTCCACCGGCCCGTCGGGCGCCTCGCCCGCCACCGCGCGGTGGATGGCAAAGCCCAGCGGCGCCAGCATTTCCTCCAGGCAGTCGAACACCAGTCCCGTCGCCGGCGTCACGCTGGGGCAGGCAATCAGGGCCTCGGCCAATTCGGCCACACCGGCGCCGGGCCGGACCAACTCGCTCTTCACCATGTCATTCATGCCCCTCGCCTAGCAAATGCAGGGCCAAGGGCAAGCGGAGTTTGACCCGCCCGCTTGCCGCCGAGGGCTGCCCGTCCTATCCTGCGCCCATGCCAAAGATAGACCTCGCCTCGCTCGCCCCGACCAACCGCACCGGCTATCCGCCCGAACATGCCGGGGCGGTTGCCGGGCGCTGGTACAGCCGCCTTGCCCCGCTGGCCGGATTTGCCCATCTGGGGGCCAGTCATGTCGTGCTGAAACCCGGCGCATGGTCATCCCAGCGCCACTGGCACGATGACGAGGACGAAATGGTGGTGATGCTGAGCGGCGAGGCCGTGCTGGTCGAGGATGGCACGCGCAGTATCATGCGGGCAGGCGACATGGCGGTCTTTCCGGCCGGCGTGGCCAATGGCCATCACCTGATCAATGAAAGCGGCGAGGATTGCACCTTCCTTGCCCTTTCGGCAGGCCCGCGCACATCGGGAGGCTATAGCGACATCGACATGATCTTTGATGGCGACCGCTTTCTCCACCGCGACGGCACGCCCTTTGCGGATTGATGCGCGGCGCGGGGTGGCGCCATGACGATCAACTGGTTTGAATTTGCCATCGCCGTGCTGGTGATCGAATTGACGCCGGGGCCGAATATGGCCTGGCTCGCCGCGCTCAGTCTGGCCGAGGGGCGGCGCGCCGGATGGGTGGCGACGGCCGGGATCGGCATCGGGCTGGCGCTCAATGCGATGCTGGCCGCGCTGGGGCTGGTCGAATTGCTCAGTGTTCAGCCCGGATTGCTGTCGGGACTGCGCTGGGCCGGGGTGGCGCTGATGCTCTGGCTGGCATGGCAGGCCTGGCGCGAGGCCGATCTGACGCCGGACGCGCCGAAACGGGGCGGCATCGGGCGCCATTTCGCCTCGGGCCTGCTGGTCAATCTGTTCAACCCCAAGGCGCTGTTGTTCTTTGTCGTGGTGGTGCCGCCTTTCCTTGGCGGCGCGGCGCCTACCATCGCGCAGGCCATGGGCTTTGCCGCGATCAGCGTGGGTCTGGCCACCGCCGTCCATCTGGCCATTGTGGCGGGCGGGGCCAGAGCGCATGGCCTGATCAGCAACCCGC